>CAYGWR010000038.1:0-12438 GCA_964353645.1 uncultured Dehalococcoidia bacterium | reverse complement strand
TGATAGCGCCAGCCCAGCCTTTAGCGGCATCCAGGACGTCGGCGTAGGAGAATCCGCCCACAAAGACGATTCCCCGAAAATGGTCGAGGGTAACTCTCTCCTCCAGTAAATCGGTCATGGTCACATCCCAGGGTTCGAACCCGGCCCAGAAGAAGGCCGAGGTCATCTCACGGTCACCGTTGCTGCCTTCTTCCCGGATAATAGCCACCTTGTGCTTGTTTACCTGGAGCAGGATTTTTAGTGGCGTTGCTTCTGGACTGAAGGTTAAGTGATATCCGAGGCCCGGACGGTCATGGCGCCGCGCCTGTTCCTTGGCTACCTTGAGATTCATCTGCTCTTGTTCCAGCCTATCGCTGGTCGCTTCCCACCAGGAGAGCAGCGTTGGAGTGCTGACATCGAGTACGGTCTTGTTGCGGTGGCGGATGATCACCTGCCGTTCCTTTTGAGTGCTGCCCAGAATGGTAAGTGGTATGCCGTGTTCTTTCAGGATAGCCTTGATTTCCCTTTCTTGGGCGGGCAGGTATTCGAGAACCAGTCCCAGTTCTTCAGAGAACAGATAGGGAATTGCCTCTCCATCCTTAGGAAGTTGAATAGACATCCCGCAGTTTCCCGCCATCGCCATCTCAACCAGCGTGGTAATCAGGCCTCCGTCGCTGCGGTCGTGGCAGGCAAGAATTAAGTCATCATCTATAATTCTCTGGACTGCCTTAAATGCGTTGCTGAGAAGCCGGGGATTCTGCACATCCGGCGCTTCATCGCCAAGCTGTCCCAGAGCCTGGGCTAACGCTGAGCCGCCCAGACGGTTCTTACCTGCTGCCAGGTCAAGAAATATTAGCTTGCTTTCTCCTGGCCTCTTAATGTCAGGCGTCACCTTTTTAGTGATGTCGGGCATGGTGGCATAACCGGAGATAACCAGTTCCCCGGGTGCCTTCACCGTTTCATTGCCCACCTTGGCAGCCATGGTGATGCTATCCTTGCCGCCATCGACAGCGATGCCCAGTTCTATCATTAGCTCTCTCATCGCCACCGCCGCATCGTAAAGCCTGGCTCCCTCACCGGGTAGTTTGGCTGCCCACATCCAGTTGCCTGAGCACTTGATGTGACTGAGGTCGCTAATCAGGGCGGAGACCATATTTGTCAACATCTCGCCCACCGCCATGCGTGCGCCGCTTTTCTCATCGATGAGCATTTTGATGGGTTGCTCGCCGATGGCGGTCGCTCCGCCGGTCAGCCCGAAGTGGCTTTGAGCCACTACCGCCACGTCAGCCACGGGCAGCTGCAGAGGGCCACAGCATTGTTGCTGTGCGATCAGTCCGGTGACGCTGCGGTCAACTTTCCGTACCAGGAACCCCTTCGACCCCACTGAGGGCAGGCGAAAGATAAGTCTCAGTGCTTCCTCAACAGTCAATCCCTTGGGCAGCCGCAGAGGTTGCAGCTTTTTGGGAATCCTCTCCAGGGTAAACGGTTTTTGTGGCATCTCGCCGAGTATTCTATCGAGAGGGAGGTTGACCGGTGTGGACTTATTTTCGTCATCGTAGACTACGATTTGTCCGTCTCCCTTAATTTCTCCCAATACTTCACAGCTTACCTTTTCCCGTTGGCAGATTGCTATAAAATTATCTATTCTCTCCTGCTGAATCAAAAAGGCGCATCGTTCCTGGTATTCGGCGCACCATATCTCCACAGCCGCCAGAGTCGGGTCACCGAGTTTAATCTTCCGAATGTTAATTTTGCCGCCAGCCGGATTGATAAGCTCGGCCAGAACATTAGCTGGTCCCCCTGCGCCCTGGTCGTGAGCAACGCAAAGAGGGTTACCGTTGCCCATTTCCACGCAGGTTCGGATTACACGGTTGAGCTTGTTCTCCATCTCAGCATTGCCCCGCTGGACGGCATTGAAGTCAAGCTCAGCGATATTTTCGCCCTGGATCATACTGGAAGCCGAGCCGCCGCCCATGCCGATTCGATAAGCTGGTCCCCCAACCTGGACAATCAGCATTCTCTTCTTTGGGTCTTCTTTCACGATATGGCGGGCATCGATTTGACCGATGCCGCCGGTAAACATGATCGGTTTTATCCAGCCGCGGCGTTCGCCGTTGGGCAGTATCTGCTCGAAGGTTCTGACATAACCCTGAATCAACGGCTCCCCGAACTTGTTGCCGTAATCTGAGGCGCCATTGCTGGCTTCGATCAGGATTTCCAGTGGTGAAGCTAGTTCAAAGGGATAGACAAGGCCATCAGGTTCACCGGGAATGGGATAATCAGGGATATTTAAGGCTGCCGTACAGTAGCCAGCCGTACCGGCAATTACCAGGGAGCCTCTTCCAGTGGCGTGGCCATCGCGAATCCTGCCACCGGTGCCTGTGGTCGCCCCCTGGAAAGGCTGGACACCGCTGGGATAGTTGTGGGTTTCAGCAGTAAAAAGAATGTGATAGGTAGGCTGCTGGGGCATAAATGGCGAGCATGTTCCCGGATGCTGAGGTAATATCGTCCAGATTTCGTAACCCCGAATTGCGCTGGAGTTATCGCTGAAAGCGATGACGCTATTTGCTGGATTGGCTTTGAGAGTCGATTTAACTATCTGGAGCAAGGTTTCTGGCACTTCCCGGCCGTCAATTTTCAGTTTGCCCTTAAAGAACCAGTGACGCGAATGCTCACTGTTGTTATTGCCCAGCATGAATAATTCCACATTAGTAGGGTTTCGATGCAAGTCCCTGGTAAAGAGAGTGAAGTAAAAGTTGATATCCCATTCGTCCATGCCGAGGCCCTTCTCCCGGTTGAACCTCTTCAACTCATCGATTCCTTTTTCGATCAGCGGGACAGGGTAGGCTTTTTCTGGGGTAATCCCCGTCTCAAATGTTTTTAGAGGCTCAGGATAAGGATATTCGGTCATTCGGTCGTGATTTTCTGCAATGAAACTCTCTCTATCGGTTTGCGGCGGTGGTAGATATCGCCTTGAATATTCCAGCCGGGTAACTTTACCCAGGCCACAAGCATGGCAAATAGCCACAGCGTTGGTGGAGTAAGCCGTCTCGAAATTCAGGCGAGGGCCGATTTCAATTACATTCTTAACCGGTTTAAGAGTAGATTTTTCACCGAAATTGTCCGGCTCAAATGTCTCAGCGAGCAACCATCGCAGTGTTTTTAATTCCTTGGCAGTTAGCGGAGCCGAGGTTTCCACATTGTAACAGTATTCAAAATCCCGCTTGACCTTCCGATAAAAATGTTTCACTCCTTGCATGCTTTCACCTTTCGCCGAATCAATCCGTTCGCCCTGAGCTTGTCGAAGGGCTTGTCCTGGGTTTACGGAGGGGCCGTTCATGGTTCGACAGGCTCACCACGAACGGTAGAGCATCACTGGCAAATTATAACATGAAATGATGACCGCAGGGGCAACTCAACGCGGAGCGCAGATGATTAGGGCAGTCACAAACGGCATATACTAAGCGCTATTCACGAGGAAGCCCTTTCTCAGAGTGTCACGACGTTCCCCAAGGGCTTCTTTTTGAGGACCCGTATACAAAAGAGTGGTATGTAGGACAATCTGATTGACACATATTGATAACAGTGATATAAATCGGGCAGCGAAATCTTACATGAAGCAAGAAAACGCTATGGACCAAAAAGACAAACAAATACCTGTAATCGAATGCCCTCTGAGTTATTCCCTCAGTGACCAGAGCGGGCAGGTGACAGCGAGTGGAGAAGCGAGGGCCCGCGTCGAGGAAGAGAGTTTTTCCATTTTCCCAGAGTCTGGCGAGACACTGTTTTTCTCGCTGAGGGATATTCTTGAGATTTCAGAAGCTGATTACAAGATTTACCTGCATTTGTCCCCCAGAGAGGGACTTACTCTCTTCAATGTTGGCTACCAGTACCAGGATTTGCTGAGGAACATTTCCCAACTGCGTAACGAAATGCTGCTAAAAGATATGCTCATGAATGAGAAGCTCAGGAAATCAGGAGTGCAGGCAGAGTTTGTTTACTTTGATGAAATGGGCAAGGAAAAACAGAGGGGAAAATGTGAACCGCGTTTGTATGAAACCGGGATAGTATTGATGCCGGAAAAGGGAGAGCTTACAAGGATTTCTTATAGCGATATTTTGGAGATCAGCGGCGAGGATTATACTCTTACAATCACCTCGGAATTTGGCGAGAAGCTCATTCTTTCAAAAATGGGCAGCCAATTCGATTCTTTCAGGAAAATCATCTCTGACTCAATCAACGGACTTGCTCTTAAAGTCCAATCTTCGCTCAAGGAATTATTTCCTGAAGCCGATCCGACCATAATAAGAAAAGCAGCTCGATTTATGAGAGAGGGCAAGGCCGCTAGAAGAAGTGACATCGAGTCCCTTTCGCCGGAACTCTGGAAGCGATTAGAAAGGCAGTTGGAAGTTGCAGGCCTGAACGAAGAATATGGTTTCCTGAAATCACTATCACAGCAAGAGAAAATCTGCATTGGATTCAAGCGCGGGCTCCTGGGAGATTTGGCTGGAGACTATATTTGGTTTCTGATCCCTATCTACAGCACAAGCCCGCAAGGGCCAGGAAATGCGGTTGTAATGGAAGCAGCTTCGGAGGATGGCGGTGGAAAGGCGACATACTTTTTCAGGATAGTAAGTAGAAGAGATTACCCCAACCTTAAGAACATACAAGACATGCATAGAGAAGTTGATAATTTTATCAAGGGGATTAATCGTTGTATGCTTGCTATTAATTTTAGGAGGGAACCGATATATTTATCAGACGAAAAACTGGCAGACCCTCAGTACACAAGATACAGGTTTGCCATACAAAAACTGCCGGCGCTCCAGACCTTGCGAAGCATTTTCATCGGCAGGGTAATTCATTCATCCCCGGAGCAGTGGAAACAAGATGTTGCGGAGTTGCTCAAATTCAATGTAACCACGCTGGATGATAGTGTGAGATGGGCAAAAGTGAGCACTGGTCCGGAAACTATTGACGATGTCACGAAACAGGATCCTGAGGCTTGATAACAGGAGTATGTGACCTCATATATATAATAGAATAAAGCATGGAGGTGGTTAAGATATGCCAGGATATAAACACCCGTGTCGCTATTGCGATGCGTTGATTCCACCGGATTCGAATGTTTGTCCTTCGTGTGGCAAGGCAAATCCGGTCGGCCCCCTTAGATGCCCAAAGTGTCGGAGTCCAATCGAGAAAGGTTGGAAGAGATGCAGCAATTGTGGACTATCCATGGAAGTAATCTGCCCCAAATGTGGCAAGACTACTTTCTTTGGAGATTCATGCGAATATTGTAATGCCCGGCTGGTGGTTGTATGTCCCAAATGCAAGTTGGAGCAGCCGCCAATCGGAGAGAAATGCATAAAATGCGGTAAACCATTAAAAAAATAGGTATGAATTGAGAAAGGGGGAGACATGGCATTACAACCATTTACCAGAAACTTTGCAGACAATAGCACAGATGCAGGATTCCAGTTCACCTTCTTCTGTGACATCTGCGAAGACGGGTACAAGACAAAATTCACGGAGGCGAAAACATATAAGAAAGGGAGATTCTTCCGCGGTCTGGGAACGGCAATTTCAATAGGTGCGGAGTTGGCCGGCAAGTCAGGGGTAGGACGGACCGCTGAGAGGGGTGCAGATGTAATCTCAGAGAAATTTCGGGGAATGACTCCGGAATGGCATAAAGAGCACGAATCAGCCTTTGAGCTTGCACAGAATGAAGCCAAGGGACACTTCTATCGCTGCCCCAAATGCAACAAATACGCATGCGAGAACGACTGGAACGAGCAATTAGGGCTGTGCGTTACAGACGGACCACGGATGAATGTTGAAGTAGCTGCTGCCAGGGCGGAGAAGATGACCGCCGATATCAAAGACAAAGCGGCAGCAACACAAGTATTCACCGGCGAGATAGAGAGCAAACAGACGCTCTGCCCAAAGTGTGGCAAACCTGCTGGTGAAGGCAAGTTCTGCAATAACTGCGGTGCGACACTTGGCCTTATACAATGCTCTAAGTGCGGTGCTAAGAGTCAGGCTGGGACACGGTTTTGCGGAGAGTGTGGCACAAAGGTCGCCTAGGCACGATACCACCGCGTTAAGTTGAAACCTTGCTGGGCAGCGCTTAAAGCGCCAATGGGCGAAGGCTTGTTAAGGATGATGGGGTGAGCACCACTTACACTCTGATAACCTATTCGATGAGCGCTTCCAGGGTCGAGCTTCTGATAACGTACTTCTACCTGCCCACTGGGCAGCAGTTCACGCATTCGTAACAGGTGTATAGCAATGTCACGCTTTGCGCCTGATAAAGATTCCAGTATTCGGGGCTGCGCAGCATCACCTTCTGTTGCTCCATCGGAGCTTCCAACAGCTTTTGCATAAATTGGACATGAGCAGCCATGCCCCATTTCTGTTGTTTACCAAGGCATTTAACAGCATCTTTCAGCGTATGTGTATTGAGCGCCTGTGCGGGGCAGGATTGTACACACAGGTCACAATCATCACAAAATCGTTCTACTATCGGTCGATCAGATTCCAGCAAGGCGTTGGTAACTACAGCTCCTAATCGCACTCTGGGCCCCCATCTACGGGTTAGCAGTAGACGGCTTTTACCTATCGTGCCCAGACCAGCACCTACAGCGGCATGACGGAGAGAGATATCCCCCAACAGCCCCTTTGTAGCGCTACTCATTTCAATGGGTGACGCCGGTACTATCATGGCAGCCCGATATCCACGCTCCTCCAAGAGCCTTCCCAACCTGAGTGTCAGTATTTCCATCTCTTTGTAGGCAGCGTGCGTAGATATCATGGCAGAAAATATACTTGGACTTTCTATCGATCCTCGCAGCATAGGGATCGCGAAAACCACCACACTGCGCGCTTCTGACATTACTTTGGTCACCGGCAGCGGAGGTGTGCAGGGTGGAATTGATTCAATAGCTGTCACTCCAATCAATGCTGCTCCATTAGCTATCGCTGTCGCCTTGATTTCTTTGGTAAATTCCTCTGCTGAGAATGGGCTGCTCATCAGGATATCTCCTTCCTGCAAATTGATTGAGTCCCATGACCTCCCTCATATTATTGTACCATGTCTAGAGTTAGAGCTATTGTCGTAGATTTACGATCTTGGCTACTGTCCCACAACCAAGTCTTTTTCGAGTAATCTGTTAGCAGTAAATAGCGAATACTCAGGATTATATACTCATTTTGAAGCGATTGTGGTCTGTTCGTATCGGGAATGGAAGAATAATATTAGTGGATCAAGGGTTTGAGTAAAAAGAAAGGGAACAACTGGACAAGTCTACTGCTTGCCCCTTTGTTCCCTGACTAAGTTTCCCTCGATTTCATACTCAGCTTATGGTGCCGCTGAGCAGCCCTATTACTATTTCGTTTATCGCGCTGCCCTCAGCTTTCCCTTTAAGCTGGGGCATGAGCTTCTGCATGACCTTGCCCTTATCTCCAAGCCCCTGAGCGCCCACCTCTTTAATCACCTGACAGGCAGCGGCAATGATCTCCTCGCGTGATATCTGCTGCGGCAAATATTCCAGGAGGATAGCTAGCTCAGCCTCCTCCTTAGCCACCAGGTCTGGGCGGTTGCCTTTCTTGAACGCTGCGATGCTTTCTCGACGCTGCTTAGCCTCTTTGGCGATGACGCCAAGGACACCTGCGTCGTCCAGCGTCTTCTGTTGCGCAATCTCGGCGTTCTTGATACCTGCCCTCACCAACTGGATTACCAACTGGCGCAACCTATCGCGGCCCTTCATCGCCGCCTTGAGGTCGTTCATCAGTTTTTCTTGCAGCATCAATACTTACCTGTTGCTACCTGTGCTAGCGATGGTGTTCAGGAACCTCTGGAACTCCTGGCTGTACCAGCTGAGCTCCTGGCAGTCTTCCGTTTCTTGGTAGCCTCTTTTTTCTTGCGCTGTATGCTCGGTTTCTCGTAGTGCTCTCTGCGGCGCGCCTCAGCCAGGACGCCGTCCTGCTGCACCTTCTTATTAAAACGTCTAAGAGCACTCTCGAAGGGCTCGTTGTCTCCAACATTTATCTCGGTCACACATATCCCCCCCTTCTGAACTCTTTCCCGATGATTATAGCTTGTGGGTAGACCATGTGTCAAGGAAAATTGGCAAGGGTTGTGGGGAGCTTGTTGCAAAAGCAGGGAGGTTGTGTTATGTTATGTTGGCTTGTTCATTTGTTTTAAAATCTTGTCTCATCTGCTGTTGGATTCAGATGAGCAGGAGCATGGAGGGGTGTGGTGTGGTTGTGCTTATCGACGATACTACTCTGAGGGATGGTGAGCAGACCGCCGGAGTGGTGTTCAGCAATGAAGAGAAGGTTCACATCGCCAGGTTGCTCGATGAGATAGGCGTGCACCAGATCGAGGCCGGTATACCCGCAATGGGTGGGGATGAAATGGAAGCCATCAAGGCCATCATAGCCTTAGGGCTGCGAGCCAGTATCATCACCTGGAATCGGCCGGTTCTTGCCGACATAGATGCTTCGCTGGCATGTGGCACTAAAGCGGTTGCCTTAAGTATCTCTGTCTCGGAAATCCATATACAACATAAACTCAGGCAGAGCCGCGAATGGGTTTTGCAGAGTGTGAAAAAGGCCACGAAGTACGCTAAAAGCCATGACCTCTACGTATCGGTTAATGCCGAGGATGCCTCCAGGGCTGATCCCAACTTCCTTATCCAGTTTGCCCAGACTGCCAAAGAGGCTGGTGCAGACCGCCTGCGTTTCTGTGACACTGTGGGCGTCTTGGACCCGTTCAGGACATACGAAGCGATATGCCGTTTGATCGAGGAGGTGGGCATCGACATAGAAATGCACACTCATAACGACTTCGGCATGGCTACAGCCAACGCTCTGGCGGGCATCAGGGCGGGGGCCACATGGGTCAATACCACGGTCAATGGCTTGGGTGAGAGGGCGGGGAATGCCTCCCTTGCTGAAGTAGTTATGGCCTTGAGGCACATCGAGAAGATAGATGTCGGCATAGACACCACACGGTTACGCACTATCTCCAAGTATGTAGCTGAAGCTTCGCGGCGGCCCTTGCCGGTGAGCCAGGCGATCACAGGTGACAACATCTTTGCCCACGAGTCGGGCATACATGCCGATGGTGTGCTCAAGCATCCGCCCACGTATGAGGCATTCTCTCCTGAGGAAGTGGGCATGGAGAGACAGATCATGGTCGGCAAGCATAGCGGCTCGCACACCATTCTTTTCAAGTTCGCTAATGAGTTTGGAATCCAGCTTCCCGAAGATATAGCCAGGGAGATACTGGCCCGTGCTCGGGCGCTAGCACTTAAACGGAAGCGTGCCCTGTTCGACAAGGAGTTAGTGCTCATCTACCAGGAGATATGCAAGGAGAGATGTCTCGACTTGCCTCTTTTGAAGATGCCAGGGTCTAGTCACAATTAGTTCTGGAGGTATGGTATGGACGAGGGAATCGCAAGCTTTATTTCAGCTCTTTCAGTGGAGAAGGGTTTTTCACCCAACACTCTCGATGCTTACAAAAACGACCTCAACCAGTTTGTTACTTTCCTGCGTGAGAAGGCCGCCAAGGAAGACAAGCACCAGCTAAGCTGGGAGAATGTCGATCGCTCTTTAGTGCTGGACTACATGGTCAGCCTCAGGGAGCGGAGCTATGCTCCGGCCACTATGGCCCGCAAGGTAGCTGCTATCAAGTCCTTTTTTAACTTCTGGGTCTCTGAGGGCACCCTGAAGAAGAATCCCACCGAAGGGATAACCGGCCCCAAGGTGGGCAAAGCGCTGCCCAGAGCCATCTCGGTTGAGGATGTCGAGAAGTTGCTGGATGAGGCGGATAAACGCTCCACGCCGGAGGCAAAGCGGGATAAGGCGATGCTGGAGTTGCTTTATGCCACCGGGATGAGGGTGACTGAGACGGTATCTCTGAACGTGCGCGATGTGAACCTGCGGGCTGGCTTCGTGCGCTGTTTCGGTAAGGGTTCCAAGGAGCGGATCATACCTATTCACAGCAAAGCGATCAAAGCAGTTAAGAGCTATGTTGACGAGGCACGTACCCGTCTCCTGGGTGCTACCGGAGAGACGGCTTTGTTCCTCAATCGGCGGGGGCAGCGGCTCACCAGACAGGGATTCTGGCTGATATTGAAGGGCTACGCTAAGAGAGCCGGAATCGAGGCCGACATCACGCCGCACGTGCTGCGCCACAGCATAGCCACCCATCTGCTAAATAGTGGCAAGATGAATCTCAGGGAGCTTCAGGAACTGCTGGGACATGCCAATATCTCCACAACCCAGATTTATACCCACCTCTCTACAGAGCACCTGCGAAAGGTCTATGAAAGCTCTCACCCCAGGGCGAAATGAGCTTATTGGTCAGGTAGTGCAGAGTTTTAACAAGGGGCTTAAGCCCCTTGTTTATAATATGGCTTACTGAAAGCTCTCAATAAAGGGGGGAGAAATGTTTGTCGCAGTAGTTGGCGGGGCACAGTGTTCCCGGGAGGAGGCCAAGCTCGCCGAAGCGGTCGGAGTTGAGCTGGCTAAGCGAAAGGTGACTCTAATCTGTGGTGGGCTAGGTGGGGTTATGGCAGCAGCCTGCAAAGGGGCTCGCTCCGCAGGAGGGAAAACGGTGGGTATCTTGCCGGGCATTACTCGAGACGAGGCCAACCCCTATGTGGATATACCCATCGTCACCGGCATAGGCGAAGCGCGAAATGTGATTGTGGTTAATACCGCCCAGGCTGTTATCGCCATCGGCGGCAAGTTCGGCACTCTTTCCGAGATCGCTTATGCTTTGCGCAACAAGATACCCGTTGTGGGACTGAACACCTGGTCACTATCAAAGAGTGGGCGGTTAGTTAAATCGATAATCGCAGCGCAAAACCCGAAGGAGGCTGTGGAAAAGGCTTTAGCTGCAATTGAGGCTGAGAAGGTAACGGAATGAAGACTATCAAGAGCATCAAAGGGCGTCAAATACTTGACTCCAGAGGCAATCCCACGGTGGAAGTAGAGGTGGAGATGGCTGATGGCGCTGTGGGCCGTGCCGCTGTGCCCTCGGGGGCAAGCACAGGCAGCCATGAGGCGGTGGAACTGCGCGATGGCGACCCCTCTAAATTTCAGGGAAAGGGTGTATTGAAAGCGGTAAACAATATCCAGAGAATAATTGCCCCTGCGATTGTTGGTATGTCGGCGCTGAAGCAAGAGGCAATAGACCGGATGATGATAGAGCTTGACGGCACCCCGAACAAAGGGAAGCTGGGTGCCAATGCCATACTGGGCGTATCCCTTGCAGTGGCTCATGCCGCTGCTAATTCTCAGGGGATGCCGCTTTATCGCTACCTGGGTGGGAAAGAGGCTCACCTGTTGCCGGTGCCCCTGATGAACATCCTCAACGGCGGCAAGCATGCAGAGGATTCGGTGGATTTACAGGAGTTCATGGTAGTGCCTGCGGGAGCAAAAAGCTTCGCGCACGCATTGCAGATAGGCTCTGAGGTTTACCATGCCTTGAAGAAAGTACTCAAAAAGAAGGGAGCCAACACGGCTGTAGGCGACGAAGGCGGCTTTGCCCCCAGGCTGGCTAAGAACAAGGAGGCTGTGGAAGTTATTCTTGCTGCCATCGAGGCTGCCGGCTACAAGCCCGGCAAGGATTGCTTTATTGCTCTCGACCCCGCATCCACAGAGTTCTATAAGAATGGCAAGTATGTCTTAGCAAAGGAAGGCGTATCCTACACCAGCGCTGAGATGGTTAAGTACTACAGCAAGCTGGTTTCAGCCTATCCCATCATCAGCATCGAGGACGGCATGGCGGAGGACGATTGGGACGGCTGGAAGCTGCTCAACAAGAAGCTGGGCGGCAAGATACAGCTTGTGGGAGACGACCTTTACACCACGAACAAGGAGCGGCTGAGCCGCGGCATCAAGGAGCGCGCCTCGAACTCGATACTGATTAAACTCAATCAGATAGGCACCCTTTCCGAAACCCTGGAAGTCATGAATATCGCGAAAAAAGCAGGTTGGACCTCGGTGGTCAGCCACCGTTCCGGCGAGACCGAGGACATCACCATAAGCGACCTGGCTGTGGCCATGAACTGTGGGCAAATCAAATCCGGAGCCCCCTGCCGTTCCGAGCGCGTCGCCAAGTATAACCGCCTCCTTAGAATAGAGGAGGAGCTGGGCAAGAGGGCCAGGTACGCTGGTAGAGAGGCGTTTTGTAATTTGAGGAGGTAGGAAGGATGTTGACAGCTTATATCCATGAAGCAATGGCTCGGGCAACTTACAGAATACTAGATGATTGGACGTATTTTGGCGAAATACCTGGGCTTTCCGGGGTATGGGCTGATGAAGCTACTTTGGAGGAATGCCGCAGGGTGCTTCAGGAAGTGCTGGAGGAATGGCTGTGGCTATGAGGCTAGAATGCCATTCCCGCGCAAGCGGGAATCCAGGCACCTGGGCTCCTGCTTTCGCAGG
>CAYGWR010000037.1:0-12825 GCA_964353645.1 uncultured Dehalococcoidia bacterium | reverse complement strand
ATGTCGGCGCGATAGGGTGCTCCGTCGGTCGCAACGTCTTCCAGCATCAGAACCCGGAAGCCATAACAGCGGCCATCAGCCGCGTGTTCCGCGACAAGTGGCCGGCCAAAAAGGCATTCCAGGAGCTTGTGAGCAAGCTGGAGAAGCCGGGCAGAACCTAGTGGTGGAAAAAGAGAAAGGTATAGCAATTTGTCCATCTGGAAAGTTTAGTAACAGATTGTGTTACCCTTAGAGGACTGCGGATATAGGATGTATATTTATAGCTTTTCCTGCAATTTCGGTGATGCGAGGGTGATGGAAACGTTATGCCGTCTGATGAGTAAGACGTGTGTACATGGTGCTGGAAAAGGACATGGTAGAAGCCCTGGCTGATGCCAGGGCTTCTACTTCGATTCCATGGTTAATAGAAAGTTACTTGTTATGAATGGCTACATTGCCGCCGCCGAGCTGAATCGGTGATGCAGGTGTGCCAATCTGCCGCCAGACATTACCACTGCCATCTAGTATTGTGATGGCGTAGCGATCCGGGACTTTGGGATTGGCGAGGTCGCCATCCCAGATATCAACTGTAAACTTGTAATTGCCCCAGGATTCGACAACCAGACCGGTGGCACGGTCTATCTTCTGGACAACACACCTTTTTAGAGCGCCAAGCATATCGGACAAGGTACGCAGTGTAACAATACGTCCTTTTGGCAGGTAAATAGCAAGATTGATACTATATGCACTTGGTAGGTAAATAAAGACCACTGAAATGGGGAGCTTTGGTCTAACTGACTGAGGCTCCTCTTTACCTTCAGCTACCTCAACACCGCCCTGTAGTGCTTCATGCTGTCCTCAAAGGTGAGACTATCAGCAGATTCAAATAGCGGTAAATGCTTACGCTTGCTGGCACTATTTTGAAAAATAAACCGCTATGTTGTAATGCTTGCTAACTTTCTGACCTGTTACAACTTTGCTCGCCCTCAGAAGACATCGGCAAATCCCTATCCGAGAACTCCCGCTATGGCAGCGAACTTAGCAGACAGCAGACCATGTTTGGAGCATAGAAGAGATTGTTGAACTAAAGGTCAAGAACGCAAAGAAGGGGGGGGTAGCCTAAGCTGTTGTCGTTAGTTTCCCACAAACAAAACGATTAATGCTTACGTTATACTCCGCCGCTTGTATAGCAAGCAATCTATGCACTTCTGGGGTTACGCGCACGGTGAAGATACCCGAATAACGCTTAGTTGCGATTGGTTCAGGAATTGGCTCTTCATTCAACTTCATGTCTGCTACGGCTTCTGCCACTACACTTCTTACCCCTTGTAATGCTTCTTCCTGAGTACCGGCAAGCCAACTTAGGCTAGGAAATTCCACGCATAAACCTACGTATTCCCTATCTTCATCTGACCAAGTAACCCTATAGGTATAGCGGTCATCTTTTATTGCTGCTACTCTTGCCATATTTTATACTCCCTGAAGTTTTTTGATAGCTTTTACCACTTGTCTAACTTGGTAAGCCTTTGCTTTTCCATTATCATTTTGTATGTTAATTCTTGGGTCGCCATGCCAGGGAGTTTTATATACATTGTGACTACCTTTTGTACGAGGCTTCCCAAAATAATGATTGCAAACCTTGCAAAGATCAGCGAACCCAACATTCTTGGGATTATTTTCAAACTGCTGAACTAAGTTTTCTATAAAACCCATATCTACTTACTGTTGAATGATACCACTATTGATACCATTTGTCAATAGATACCATATAGATATTCCGTACTGCATAATAATAACTCCACTGCCATTTCAAATTGACCCACTACCCCAAAATGGTATCTCTTGCTTTGAAAGCTATTAGAGGCGTATAATCCACCTAACCGAAAGGGGTTTCCAGAACGGCAGCCGATCAGTTGGGAGTAACACAAGTGAGGAACATGACACAACTTCCGGCAACCGATGAGGGCTTCCCGCTCAACTTTCCAAAGTCAGATTCGAAACTAAGGCAGAGTGTAAGACTGATATTTTTATCGAGGAGGGCTTGACATGCCACAAGTGCAATCCCTCGACGAGCTAATCGCAAAGAAGGCGCTGGAATATGCCGACCAGATAAAAGCGGCAGCGGCGATGGCGGACAAGGAAGAGGAGATCCGCATCGAGTCGGAAAAACAGCTTGCTTTTATCCAAAAAGAAGCAGGTATCAAACTGGAAGGTAAACACGAGTTCACTGTGGCCAGTGGGCGCGTCGACTCGGTTTATTCCCGCGTCATCATTTAGAAGTGGTTTCCGAGCTTCTCTAAATATCCCAGACCCTTTAAAACTTCCAAGGACGATCCCCGCGCTCATCAATCCCCCCTGCCTCACGAGCCCCTGGGGGAAGGGGGACTATAGGGGTATAGGGGAGTAATCAACCCCCGCCCCTCCCCACTCGGCAGACTGAGACAGTCTGCCTCGTTTCGGTGGCGTCCGAGACGGACGCCACAGCGCCACCCAGCCCCCGCCCCGCTCGTCGTTCGTCTCTTCGCAAGCTCCGCTCCTCGTCCTCGCTCCCCACCATCCAGGTCTGTGCCGATAAGGCTGGCCTCTTGCGCTTTCGCCGAACGGGTATAAGGGGCTCGGCCGCGGGGGGGGTGTTGCGCCAGGGGCGCAAGCCCGCCGTCGCCGTCCTCTTCCTCGACCCCAGCAACTTCCTGGATGCAGTCGTTATCGCTGTGTGGACGTAGCCCTACCCCACCCCCCCACCGCCCTGTAGTGCTTCGTGCCCTTCATCACCCTTAATAGAACGATAGAACCCGCCCCCTCACGAGCCGGTGTGTGGTATGGTGCACTGGATAGCTATCCTGCTATGTCAAGATTTAACACCTTAGCACCGGGAATAATGCACGAGCTTCGGGTCGGTTCTATCAAAACGAAGCCCTTCTGGAACGCCTCATTTCCTATTGAAAATTGTACCTTAGCGCCGGCATCCCCTTTTTAGAGCGCCAAGCATATCGGACAAGGTACGCAGTGTAACAATACGTCCTTTCATGTAATAGCAAGCAATTTGTTGTGAAATATACTAAAATAGATTATGGTACTAAGAAGTTTAAAATGTATCCCTTCGAGGAAGTGGTCGCCATTAACCTGCGTATTTTGGGACAGGGCATGAAAGTAACCTGCGAGATCACTCTGATGGCTGCTGACTCTGGCCTGGGCCGTACCGATGAGGATGTAATGGCACAGGCAAGGGAGTAGATACTGCTTTGGTGTTAACCCCGGCTAATTCTCATTTTGGTTAAATGATTCGCTGATGGCGCTGGTGAGAGCGAGATATACTATGGGGGAACCTAATCCTCTCGAAATATTATTTAATCCCAGGAGTATTGCCATAGTTGGCGCTTCCGGAAATCCCTTAACGCCCAACTATAACTTGCTGGCAAACCTGGTCAAGCTCCAATTCCCTGGGAAACTTTATCCTGTCAATCCAAATGTTCGGGAAATTGACGGAATGAGGGCTTATCCCAGCCTGAAGAGTATCGAAGGTGAGATAGATATGGTCGTCTCATCTGTGCCAGCGGCTGCAACTCTGGACATAATCAAGGATTGCGTTCAAAAAAGGGTAAAGGTGGTTGTCATAGTCAGCGGAGGCTTCTCTGAAGTCGGGCAGGACGGGCGCAAAGCGCAAGAGGAAATTGCTCGCCTGCTGAAACAAGCTGGAATCAGGGCAATTGGACCTAACTGTTTAAGCCCAATCAATACTTCGAATAACCTGGTCATTGGTTTCGACCCCCATGAAAAGTTACATAAGGGAAGCACATCGTTTATCATGCAGTCGGGATTCTACGAGCCGAGATTAGAGTGGATCTTTTCAGACTTCAACCTTGGCATGAACAAGCTCATAGACCTGGGTAACAAGATCGATATCAATGAGGTTGACGCCCTGGAATACCTAGCGTGGGATCCAACCACCAGGGTTATTGCCATCCATTTAGAGAGCATTGCGGGTGACAGCAGAAGGTTTTTTGACCTTTTGCAAGAAACCTCGAAGGAGAAGCCAATAGTGGTTCTCAAATCCGGCCGCACTGAAGCTGGGGCTGCTGCGGCATCTTCTCACACCGGCGCAATAGTCAAAGGGAGTCCAATAATATTCGATATCGCCCTAACACAGGCTGGTGTCGTCCGGGCATATACTTTGGACGAGTTCTTCGATTTTGCGAAAATCTTCGAATTTCTCACCCCACTGAAATTGACCGGAAATCGCATCGCTATAGCCTGTCTTTCAGGAGGGGAGGGTGCTGTGGTAACAGATACGTGCCAGGAGAGAGGCTTTTCGCTGGCAAAGGTCAACCCGGAGACTTATATCAAGCTACAGGAAGTTGGTCCTCCTTGGAAGATTCCAGCAAACCCGTTTGATATTGGTGTCTCGGGACAATTTCATCCAATGGAGGTTTACCAAGCCTTCTTTGAAGCGATGACCGATGACACAAACGTCGATTGCATTGCCGCCCAACTGCCCACGTTTCGCAACATCTCAATCCCCGATAACATTCTTAGAGCATTCCTGGAACCAATTTTCAGGGCGAGAAGCAAAAAACCGGTTGCCATCTGGCTGATGGAGGAGACTCAACGGTATCGCGCGCCGATTCAGTTATTAGAAGCAAATCGTGTACCGGTATATCCCACTGCCGATCGAGCCATAAAGGCCCTCTCAGCCCTTTACAGGTATACATCAATGAGGACAGAGTGAGATGCCCCTAAGGTCCGTGCTAGCAAGGTTCAGTAGCAATATCTTGAACGATCAGAGTAATGATTGATTATTGCAGACGAAGGGGGCCGGTCACATTTGACTGACAATGCTCTATCAAAATAAACATTATTATTTTGGTTGTGTAGGGGGTAGGGGGTGGGGTGAGGGTGGGTAGTCCCAAACAGCTTCTGTGTCGCTATCAGAGAAGGTGACTTGCCTGGTATATCTACGTTAGATAATCTTCGTACTCTAGATTACAGCCTCATAACAGACATCGACATGAAACCAACTCAATTTTAAACATGGCTCAATCATGGATTTGATGAAAATATTCTTTTGTAATGTATGACCCCATGAACTTTTATTTCCCACTCAGGACAAACGAGGCTCTAGGATTCTATTCTGGCGGCTTAACAGGGGCAGGCCAAGTGATACCGAACCAGGTTGATTTTCAGTTAGCTATAAACCGAAGTCGAAAAGTTGGCGTTAATTTGGCGTTAAATTAAAAAGCACTGGTTATCACTGGACGGTACGCTAGCTTCAAAACATGATTTTACCAACTAACACAACTGTTCTAAAAGGAACGTAAAATCACCATTTGGGACACTTGTCCTAGAATTACGAAACCGCTGCTCTGCCACTGAGCTACGCTGGCAAATTCACACAAGGCGGATTATACACGAAACTGGCAAGAGGGGACAACAACTTGTTGCGAAGACCGAAAGCAAGCTGGCCAGGGTTATCTCGTCTGAATCCAGAAAGACAACCCCTAAGTTCTGGGATAGGGGTCTCTATAAATTATCCTTGTCCTCATTTCTGCGGCGAAGTTGCCGTGCCTGGATCTTTTTCTCAATCCAGTATCCTATTCTACCCGCAAAGAGCATGACTAAGCCCATGCCACCGACTGATGCTATCAACATTGCCCATTTGCCCATAACGTCTATCCTCTAAGCTCTATTTTTGCTGGTTTTCATTAGATTATATCAGTTAGACTAAGCTATTTCGTCTGAATCCAGAAGGATAACCCTTCGGTGAGCTCGCGCGTGTTTGTCGCATCCCAGACAGGAGCCAATATGCTGCTTAACTCTGCATCATTGAGTATAAAAGCGTTGGGCAGAACGATGTCGAACTTGTTGCTTTCTGCCAATATGTAAACCGCCAGTAGATACTGTTCGGAATAGTAATTTTTCCCCTCTGTGGGGTAATCATAGGGTAGGAAGATATCGTGAAATTCGACGAATACACCTGCCTTTAATCGGGGTAACACATCCAGAAAGAATACCGCGACATCCGAGTTCATACAGCAGTGGTGTGAGCCATCCACAAAGAGGATATCACCGGCTTCCAGTTTGTCGAAAACGCTCAAATCCACGTCTTCAAGAGGTTTACGGACAATGGTATCACAAATCGAGTCGATTTCTGCTCTGGGGTAGGGGTCGAGGGACACTATTTTTGTCCGAAGTTTATGGTTGATTATGGCCTTCCTGGCGAATTTCGTGGACCAACCTGAACCTATTTCGAAGTACCTTTTGGGGTTATGCAGACAGAGAAGCGAGAACAGGGTTACCGAGTCCAATGCTCCCAACCAGTAGTTAAACCAACAGGGTTCGGGGGATTCAGGCGGTGTTTCCAGAGCGATGTCCAGAAAGTCATCTTTGAAACTGAGGAAACTCTCCAGGGTACGCTTGTATGCAGCTCTATTTCTATTGATTATCTCGTAGAGCTTGGCATGAGGGGGCTTCCCATACCCATATCTAGGATCGTGTTTTACGGGGTATTCTAAGTAGTAAGGTTGTGGTATGGGCAGAGCATATTTCTCTAGCGACATCTTCTCTCTTTAACTGTTCGGAGTGGTAGTTATCCCAATGAGACTGGACTGCACGAACCCAGGAACGAGATTATTTCTTCCTGCCCCCTCCGTTGCCTTCGCTTTCCAGCTTGGCGAACCAACCTCTGAGCATGGCTCTGTTGCTCAGGATATCTTTAGCTGCAGAATAGGGGTCGAGCTCACCTTTGGCCACCTTATCTGAGAGCGCTATCAGGTTCTCATCCTTTTCCATTAGCTTGGAGAGCCGTTCGCTGACACCATGCTCGATTGCATGAAGCAGCGCTTCTCTGCGCTGCTTCTGGCGCTGCTCGGAGAGTCGTCCTGTGGACTCGAGGACGCTGCGATGTCTTTCAAGCTCTCGATAGAGTTCCTCGATACCCACGTTGTTGATCGCCTGAGTGCATAAAACCGGCACCTGCCAGTAGGAGTTCTTGGGATTCAGCGATAGCATTGCCTCAAGCTCCATCACCAGTTGGTCTGCCCCCTGGCGGTCTGCTTTGTTGACCACGAAGATGTTGGCGATCTCCATCAGGCCGGCCTTCATGGTCTGGATGGCATCCCCGCCTCCCGGGAACAGGACCACTACGGTGGTATCTACCATCTTCATGATGTCCAGCTCGGTCTGTCCTACGCCCACGGTCTCCACTATGATTAGGTCTTTGCCGAAGGCATCCAGGAGCTTTATCACCGCCCGGGCGGCTCTGGGAAGTCCACCGAGGCTGCCGCGGGTGGCCATGCTGCGAATGAAGACGCCGTCATCCAGATAGTGCTGTTGCATCCTTATGCGGTCACCGAGCACGGCTCCTCCGGAGAAGGGGCTGGTGGGGTCAACCGCTATTATGCCTACCGATAATCCCTTGCATCTGGCTATAGCGGTCAATCTGTCGACAAGAGTGCTCTTGCCACTGCCAGGAGGGCCGGTAATGCCGATGCAATACGCTCTCCCTGTGCGAGGAAGTATTTCTTTCATTATCTGAGGGACGTCTGGGGCGTCCATTTCTACTAAGGTAATTAATCGAGACAGGGACTGCTCGGCACCACAAAGCATATTCTCAACTAATTCCATGACGTTGGTCTCCTCATTGCGTGCCATCTGAAGTACCCTAACCCAGAGTCTATATTAGCACCCTTCGCCCCTTGAGCGCAATGGCGAGTAGACGAGGGCGTTTAGCAACTCTTCTCAACCCCCTTAATCCCCCAATCTTGGGGGACTTCAAGGTTGGGGGACACCCCCAAACCCCTGGCAAAGGGGCTCTGCCCCTCTGCACTCCCCAGTTGTCAAACGATCTCAAAAGCAGGGGGCGTCCTTCCAAAGAAGGACGCCCCCTGCAAATGGGCTGATCTCAAGCTGAGTTGGCGAAACACCTATGCCGGTATCTTGGGCAATTGTTTGAGCGCTTCCTCCACTTTCTCCTTGGGATAATCATAGTCCTCTAGCTGGCCCGTGAGGTATTTCTCGTAAGCACCCAGGTCGAAGTGGCCATGTCCGCTCAGGGCAAGCAGTATGTTCTTTTTCTCACCCGACTGCTTGCACTTGAGGGCCTCGTCTATCACTACCTTGATGGCGTGTGCCGGCTCCGGTGCCGGTATGATTCCCTCTGCGTGGGCGAATTGCACCGCCGCCTGGAAGGTGGGTATCTGGTTCACAGCGCGGGTCTCGACGAACCCCAGCCTTTGGAGGTGGCTGATTATGGGTGCCATGCCGTGGTAGCGCAGGCCGCCGGCATGCACCGGAGGGGGCACAAAGGAATGCCCCAGGGTGCACATCAGGGCAATCGGTGCCATCCCTGCTACGTCCCCGTAGTCCCAGGCATAGACGCCCTTGGTGATACTGGGGCAGGCTGTGGGCTCGACGCAGATGATTTGCGTCTTTGGCTTCTTCTTTTCAATCTTGTCCTTGACAAAGGGTAGGAACATGCCCGCAAAGTTCGAGCCGCCGCCGACGCAGCCCACGATCATGTCAGGGTAGACGCCGATCTTCTCGAGCTGCTTCTTGGACTCCAGGCCGATGACGGTCTGGTGAAGCAGCACGTGGTTTACCACGCTTCCCAAAGAGTAATGGGTGTCGTCGCGGCTGAAGGCATCCTCGCATGCCTCGCCGATGGCGATGCCCAGGCTGCCTGATGAGTTCGGGTCCTCTGCCAGAATCTTGCGCCCTACCCCTGTGTCCTGGCTGGGGCTGGGTACTACCTTGGCCCCGAAGGTCTCCATCAGTATCCGGCGATAGGGCTTCTGATGATAGCTGACCTTCACCATGTAGACCTTGCACTCCATCCCGAAGAACTGGCAGGCCATAGACAGGGCGCTGCCCCACTGACCGGCACCGGTCTCTGTAGCCAGGCGCTTAATCCCCTCTTTCTTGTTGTAGTATGCCTGGGCCACAGCGGTGTTGAGCTTATGGCTGCCTGCGGGACTCGCCCCTTCATATTTATAGTAGATGTGGGCCGGGGTATCCAGTGCCTTCTCCAACCTCAATGCCCGAATCATAGGTGTGGGTCTCCACATCTTGTAGATCGCCTGTATCTCCTCGGGTATCTCGATGTAGCGCTCCTTGCTGAACTCCTGCTCGTTGAGCGCTGCGGGGAAAAGGGGGGGTGGTAGAATCGTCACCTCCTTGGTGCCGGGATGACGCAGCGGTGGCAGTGGCTCCGGCAGGTCGGCTTGGATGTTGTACCAGGAAGTTGGCATCTCTTTCTCAGTTAGAATGACCTTTGTGTCCATCTCTTCCTCCTTTCATTTTTGGGGACTTATTTAAAGCTTCCAGCTAACTTGATTGCTACATAGTAGGCCTCCTTTTCGTACTTCGACTTTCACTATTGTTTTCGACTCGGTTGTTTAGAGCGTCTCTCAAGCTCTGGACAAAAAAGCGTACTTTTGATGGAGCGTCCTTCTCTTCGAGCAATTGTATCAGACGGCTGCCCACAATAACGCCATCTGCTATCTTAGCCACCCGCTGAGCCTGCTCTGCGTTGGATATGCCGAAGCCCACACAGAGCGGCTGGCTTGTTCTCTGCCGCACCCTTGAGACAAAGCTTTCCAGCTCTTCAGGCAATTTATCCCGAGATCCTGTGACCCCGGTCATGGAGACCAGATAGATAAAGCCGCGCGACCTCGCTGCTACCATATCGATGCGCTCGTCGGTGCTCGTGGGCGCAAGCAGATAGATAAGGTCGAGGCCATACTTTAGTGAAATGCCCTCCAGTTCAGTTCCCTCCTCAGGGGGCAGGTCTGGGATAATCAGCCCGCTGACACCAGCTTGAGCGCAATCTTTACAAAAGGCATCCAGTCCATAGCTAAACACGGGATTGAAGTATGTCATAAATACCAGAGGGGTATCAACCTTGGCGCTTAGCTTACTAGCCACTTTGAGACAGAGCTCCGGTGTGACCCCATGCTGCAACGCCTGATAGCTTGCTCTCTGTATGGTGGTGCCATCAGCCAGGGGGTCCGAGAACGGAATCCCCAACTCTACGAGGTCGCACCCTGACGATGCTATCAAAGGGACTGTCTCCAGCGTAGCGTCGATAGAGGGATAGCCTACGGTGAGGTAGGTAATGAGCGCTTTACGCCTTGACCTATTGAAAATAGCCCCGATTTTGCTCACAGGCTCACCCCTAATGCCTCGGCTACAATAGGGATATCCTTGTCACCTCTTCCTGAGATGTTGACCACTAAGAGCTTGTCTTTACCCAGTTCGGGCGCAATTCTGGCTGCATAATATATAGCGTGTGCTGACTCCAGGGCAGGGATTATGCCCTCGGTGGTAGCGAGTAACCGGAATCCCTCTAGTGCCTCTTTATCTGTGACTGCAACATATATCGCTCGCCCTATGTCCTTGTAGTAACTGTGCTCAGGTCCAACCCCGGGATAGTCCAGGCCGGGGGCAATACTTTTCGTATCGCTCACCTGACCGTGCTTGTCTTGCAGCAGATAAGATTTGGCTCCGTGCAGCACGCCCGGCCTGCCTGCCACTAGCGTGGCAGCGTGAGTGCCGTCTCTCATACCCCGGCCTGCGGCCTCGACTCCGATGAGCTTCACCTCGGTGTCATTGAAGAAGGGGTGGAAGATGCCGATGGCATTGCTGCCTCCGCCCACGCAGGCGATTATGTAGTCGGGGAGCCTTCCGTGAGCCGCCATTATCTGCTCTTTAGTCTCTCGACCGATTATCGACTGGAAATCGCGCACCATCATTGGGTAGGGATGGGGTCCTACGACAGAGCCCATCAGGTAATAAGTAGTGCGCACATTGGTCACCCAATCTCGGATAGCTTCGTTGATGGCGTCCTTAAGGGTACGGCTCCCTGTGGGGACCGGGCGTACCTCAGCGCCGAGCAATTTCATCCGGAAAACATTCAGAGATTGACGCTGGACATCCTCTTCGCCCATGTAAACAACGCATTCCAGCCCTAGCAGGGCGCATACGGTGGCGGCAGCTACGCCATGCTGACCAGCGCCGGTCTCAGCTATAATGCGACGCTTGCCCATGTGCAGGGCTAGCAGCCCCTGCCCTAGTGTGTTGTTGATTTTGTGGGCACCTGTATGAAGTAAATCCTCCCTTTTCAGTAAGATTTGCGCCCCTCCCATTTTCCCGGACAGTTTCTGAGCGTGGTAGAGCGGTGTGGGGCGGCCAGCGTAATCGCAGCAAAGCGCGTGGAACTGTTGCTGAAAAGTCGGGTCTGCGCAAGCCTGAACATAAGCCGATTCAAGCTCGCTCAGAGCGGGCATCAGCGTCTCAGGCACGAATTTACCGCCGTAGGGCCCGAAGTGGCCTTGTTCATCTGGTAGTTTCAATTTGTTATCCATTCTTTTGTTTCCCGCTTGCGATGACTTTACCCTTTGCGCCTTGGGCAAGATTCATAGGGTTGTATTCATCCTCTTCCCACTTGAACTGATTATCTACAATATATTTGCGGACGCTATCTAAATCATGCTCATTCCTGATAACATGTTCATAGTAGTTGCGCTGCCATAGTTTTTCTTGAAATGGTTTGATACTCCTCGTTCTGACGGATTTGATATATTCGTTGGTGGTCATTGTTTTGAACCATTGTACGATTTTCCCCAGAGTCAGTTTCCGTAGGGGCGAACCAATGAGTTCGCCCGATTTCGTAGGGGCAAACCCATGTGTTTGCCCGCTGGAAAGAGCTATAGAAATGATGCCATGTATATGATTGGGCATAATGATAAATATGTCAGTTTGAACGTCAGGGAATCTGGCAGGCAAGGAATCCCACCATTTTTGAACCATTATCCTCGTCACAATGTCATTTAACAACAATTCGCGGTTCTGTGTGCAGATTGTTATAAAGTATGCACCTGCTTGCGAATAGTCATATTCCTTAAGCCTTATGGAACGACGACTCTTAAATGTTAAACTCGCTGTTGCCTGTACTTGACTGTCTTGAGGGCAGACACATTGGTCTGCCCCTACGGATACATATGTTGGTTTTCGTAGGGGCGAACCAGTGTGTTCGCCCCACTTAGCTGCGAGCAAAAAGGCACGCAATTTGCTGTGGTTTTTTTTGCCAGGTACTGCCTCCACCCCGCTGGATACATCGACTGCGTAGGGGCGGGCTATCTTTATTGCATGAGCCACGTTCTCTGAGGTTAGACCTCCAGCCAGTATCACTGGGCCATGGTCTCCTAGCCGATGGGCAAGCTGCCAGAGCTTTTTTTGCTCGCTCTCATTGAAAGCAGTCCCTTTGTCTATATCGAGCATGTATGCCGCCACCTTATAGCGAATCAGCTCTGTTCGCAGTGGCATGCTATTGGAATTAAACACCTTAACCACTCTAGGGAATAGGGCGGCACAATATTCGGGCCCTTCATCGCCATGGAGTTGGGCCAGGTCGAGGTTACAAAGCGACATCGTCTCCTTCACCAGTGCCAGATCGCTATTGACGAAGACCCCTACTTTACATAAAAACGGCGGGAGCTTTTCAACTATTCCCCTGACTACCTCAGCGGTCACCTGGCGCGGGCTGGGGGCAAAGACGAACCCCAGCGCATCAGCACCGTACTCTACTGCTGCCAGAGCATCATCTAGATTAGTTATGCCGCAGATTTTAACCTTGACCATAATCTCACACTATCGTTTCTTGTTCTTTCTTGCCCTGCTTTACCTTGCCCATAAGCTCAGCGATCTTGGCTGCTGGGTCGGGGCTGGTAACCAGGGCTTCGCCAACCAGAATGGCATTGACGCCTGCCTGCTGTAATCCAAGGACTTCGTCTCGGCTATGGATGCCGCTTTCGCTCACTACCAGAATGCCCGCAGGAATCAGAGGGCGCAGCT
>CAYGWR010000036.1:0-13257 GCA_964353645.1 uncultured Dehalococcoidia bacterium | reverse complement strand
CTGAGTTACCACATCGCTTATCTGTATGATCTTTTTCGCCAGTTCAACCCCCTTGGGCTGCTTGAGGTTTAGCTTAACTGACAACTTGTTGAGATTGATGCTGTTGAAGACAGGTGAGTGCTCTACTCCTTCGAACGCCCGCCCTATAGTCAAGGTCATCATTCTAGAAGGGTCTACACGAGCCATACTCTCTATCTTGATGACTTCCGCGCCGAGAAACGCCAGTAATCCAGTAGCATAGGCTCCTGCCCACAGCCAGCAGAAATCGGCTATCCTCACACCTTGCAAAGCTGATCTGTTCATTCGAGAAACCTCGCTTCTTATATACAGATTGCTGAAATAGTCTTCATCGACCCCCTCTGGCTCTCCCAGTCTTGGGGGACTTTTATGTCATTGCGAGGAGTCAGCCTCTGGCGGGCTCGCAATGACACTAGAACTCTGCGGGGACACCTCTTTTTAACCAGTCTCATACAACCCCTGTTTCCTTTAACTTCGTTACTTCTTCTTTGCTGTAACCCAAACGCTCGCAGTAGATGATATCGTTATCCTGTCCCAGAAGAGGTGCAGGGCGCTCTATCCTGCTCGGGGTATGGGAGAACCTGTAGGGGACTGATGGGTGTTTTAACTTGCCTGCCCTCGGGTGCTCGACATCGACGAAGAAGCCACGTGACTCCATCTGAGATGACTTCACCAAGTCCTCCGACGTGTTGACGGGTGAGGCTACCAGGGCGTTTTCCTGGAGTTTACGGAAGAGTTCATCTTTTTTGTGCGGCTTCACCCATGCCCTGATATGCGGGTTTATCTCATCGCCATTTGTATGACGTGTTATCCATACGTTGAATCTCTCATCTGCAGCCCAAGCTGGATTACCCATGACCTTTTTTAGGTCCTGCCATTCGCGGTTGGTTAGCGCTGAAATCATGATATAGCCGTCCTGGCATTCCATGGGAATTGGCATCAGCAGTGGGCGGCGGAGCCTGGTTCGTACTATGCCCATATTGGCGAACATAGCTACTTCCAATAAAACCATGGTCTGAAGCACATCCTGCTTGGAGACATCTATGTGTTGACCCACGCCAGTCTCACCCATACAATACGCTGCAGACAGCGTCGCTATGGCGGCGCTTAAACCACATACGCTGTCCCCTACCAAGCCGCCGCCTTTGACAGGCTCGTGGCTGAGGTCGGGAGACTGGGTTGGCAGCAGATAGCCCTCGCCTCCGGCATGGTATAAGTTCATCTCAAGGGCTTTGTAGTCACGGTATGGGCCAGTCTGACCGAAAGGTGTGATAGAGGTCATCACCAGACGAGGGTTTATCTTCTTGAGCTCGGCGTAGGTCAGCCCCAGCTTCTGCATAAGCTTAGGTGGGTTATCCTCTACAAAAATATCAGCTTGTTTGATTAGCTCTCTAAGGATACCTCGACCTGTACTTGTCTTAATATCTAAGGTAATACCTAATTTGTTGGTATTCAAATAGAGAAAGAGGCCGCTCTGTTCAGGGTGAGGTATATCATTGGGGAAAGGGCCTCTGTGTCTGGCCTCATCGCCTATGGCAGGAGGTTCTATTTTAATCACCTCAGCGCCAAGGTCGGCCAGCAGCTTGGTGCAATAAGGCCCACAGACGAAATTGCAGAGTTCGAGGACTTTCAGATGGCTTAGAGCCTGCTCAGACATAATCCTAATACTCCTAGATGACCCCGGCTTTTGACATCTTCACCAAGGCTTGCTCATCATAGCCAAGCCTCCCACAGTAGACAAACTCATTGTGCTGGCCGAGAAGAGGTGCCGCACGCCATGTATTGCAGGGAGTTCTGGAGAGATTGTAGGAGACTGAGGGGTAATTTAGCTTGCCCGCCTTGGGATGGTCTATCTCGACAAAAAAACCTCTGGACTCCAGTTGAGGCGACTTTACTAAATCCTCTGAGGTATTGACAGGAGCCCCTGCAAGAGCATTCGCCTGGAGCTGTTGAAATAAATCGTCCTTCTTGTGTTTTTTTGCCCATGTCTCTACGTACTGGTCTATCTCATCGGAATTTTCCCAACGTTTCATCGAGGTATTGAGCCTCTCTTCCTCCGCCCATGAATCCTTGCCTATGAATCGGGCAAAAACCTGCCAGTCGCGGTCTCCGAAGGCTGACATCATGATATAGCCATCTTGGCATTCCTTCGGTGTGGCCAACATAGCCTTCCGCTTATGTCTGGTACGAACTAAACCGCTATAGGTGAACATGGCTACCTCTAGCCCGACCATCGTCATCAGCACATCCTGCTTTGAGACATCTACATGTTGACCCATGCCAGTTGCCTTCATATCGTACGATGCAGCCAGCGTTGCCAGAGAAGCGCTGAGACCGCACATGCAGTCTCCTACTAATCCCCCTCCTTTAACTGGCTCCCTGGTGGGAAAAGTTGACTCGATTGGCATCATGTAGCCTTCGCCGCCGGCATGGACTGAGTTGAGTTCGAAGGCTTTATAGTTACGATATGGACCTATCTGTCCGAAAGGGGTGATTGAGGTCATAACCAGATGAGGATTTATCTTCTTGAGCTCGGCGTAGGTTAACCCCAGTTCCGCTGTTGTCTCCGGGAGATTATCTTCTACAAAAATATCTGCCTGCTTAATTAGCTCTTTCAGAATACGTTGTCCTGTTCTTGTCTTCACATCAAGGGTGATACCAAGTTTATTAGTGTTTAAATAGAGGAAAAGCCCGCTCCGCTCTGTATGTGGTATATCATTCAGGAAGGGACCTCTTCGCCTTGACCCATCGCCCATGCCAGGAGGTTCAACCTTTATCACCTCGGCACCAAGGTCAGCCAGGAGCTTGGTGCAATATGATCCCGATACGAGGTTACAGAGCTCAAGGACTTTCAGATGGCTTAAAGCCTGCTCAGGCATGTCAAATAATCGTTTTCTGCGAGTAAAATTTGGCGAGAACCAAAGAGCTTTGGCTCTCGCCAACTCCCCGAGAATATTTTACCACATTCAGAACTTGTTGAACAGGTGACTTTTCTTACTCTATAACACCTTCCTTGAGCAGGTGGCTTATTTTCGACTCGCTATAGCCCAGGATATTGCTTAATATCTCCCTGGTATGCTCCCCCCAGAGTGGCGGCCCTGCTCTTACCTCGGCTGGGGTCTCAGAGAACTTGAAGGGCGTGTTTAACAGCTTTATTTTGCCTAACTTGGGATGCTCAACCTCCGCCAGCACTTTACGGTGCTTAAAGTGAGGGTCGGAGAATATCTCCTCGAAGTTATAAACCGGGCCGACGCCGATATCAGCCTCATCCAGTAATTTTACCCATTCATCCCTGTCTCTGGTGGCGAAGGCCTCGGAGAGCGTCTGGTAAATCTCCTTCTGCTTATCTACATCGTCGAATTGGTTGGGTACAAAATCTTCTCTGCCCACAAGCTTGCAGAGCTTGACCCATAGCCAGGGTTCGGCACAGCCCACTGTGAAGTATTTACCATCACGGGCCTCGTAGGTATTCATGCAAGCCATGTCGCTGCCGGTAGCAGATTCTGAGCGCTCCGGCAGATTCCCGTTCATTAGATACGATTGCCCGTCTATCCAATGATAGAAGATTGTGCCATCGGTAATGGAGACGTCTATATACTGTCCCTTGCCGTTTTTCTCTCGGGCAAACAATGCAGATGTTAGGGCAATGACGGCGTGGGTGACGCCTCCGAGAAGGTCGGCGATAGACGGCGATTGGAGATATACCGGGGGGCCATTCTTGCTGCCAATAAGTTCCATAATGCCGGATACTGCGGCGAAGTTGATCTCGTGTCCGGTTCTCTGGGCGTAGGGCCCATCCTGACCGTAGCCTGTGATGGAGCAATAAACAAGCCTGGGGTTGAGCTTCTTGACTGTTGCATAATCCATGCCGCGGCGCTTGAGGACACCAGGACGGTTGGCCTCTATAACTACATCCATCTTCTCCGCCAGACGGTAGAAGATTTCCTTGCCTTCCTCCTTCTTTAGATTGAGCACGATGCACTTCTTGTTGCGGTTGTGCGCTATGTAGAGCGAGCCTATATCTTCAGACACTACATCCAGCGTCTGCCCGGCAGACTTAGGCATTTCGACGACGATTACCTCAGCGCCGAGGTCAGCCAGAATCATGGAGCAATACCGGCTCGGCCCATATTTAGACAGGTCAAGCACTTTGATACCTTCTAAGGGTCCCCTGTTCTTTCGCTTCTTCATAATGACTTTAGTATAGCATTCTGCCTCGATTAAGGGCAAGGATGTACGGGGTAGCGCGATGGAAAGCGCTTCCGACCTTCTCGTTGCACTTGACACAGGCTTGTGTTTAATGATATAAAGTACCTAATTGTGCCATGTAATTCATGAACGCTGCCACATGTATCCATGGTGAATAGCGACTTAAAGTCCTGCAAAAACTGCCCGGTTGGTAGCGTCAACATCGGATGTCAAAGACCAATAGGAAGAACTCCCAAGTAGCAAAGGCAAACCGATATCTACATCTTTGTCAACCTCTGGTTACTGCGATTTCACAAGATCCCTCTATCTTTAGAGAACGACACTAGAAAAGGTAGATAGATAATGACTGACAAATTGAGATTCGCTGTTATAGGCTGTGGCAGGATGGGTATACGCAGGATGAAATCCATCACAAGTCACTCTCAAACAGAGCTTGTGTGCCTTTCGGACAACGATACGGAAGCGGCAAAGAAATTTAGCAAAGAGATGGGTTGTGACTTTTATCCTGACTGGGAAAAGGCTGTGGGCAGACCTGATGTGGACTTTGTTGTGGTCTCAGTGCCAAATAAGTTCCATGACCCCATCGCCACTGAGGCCCTAAAACAGGGCAAGCATGTCTGGTGCGAGAAACCTCTTGCCAGAAATCCCGAAGAAGCATTTAGTATTGTCAAGGCTGCAGCGAAAACTGAGCGCTTTCTGAAAGTGGGCTCAAATCTGAGGTATTTCCCCAGCGTTCAGAAAGCTAAACAACTGTTGGATAGCTCCGCTATAGGTGAGGTTCTATTTCTTAGGGGGTGGGTAGGCAACGCCGGTTGGCCAACGAAGATGTGGTTTTCCAATGCTGAGCTGTCGGGTGGGGGAACCTTTCTGGATAATGGTTGCCACCTGCTGGATATTTCACGATGGTTTATGGGCGAGGTACGGGAATGTGTGGGGAAAGTCTCCACCCTGCATTGGGAAATAAGTCCTTTAGAGGACAACGGCATGGGTATTTTCACTTTCGACGGAGGAAAGTTAGCGTTCATCCACTCATCGTGGACGGAATGGGCTGAGTATATGTACCTGGAGGTATATGGCAGCCAGGGCTATATCCGCGTCGATAATAGGGGTACCAAATGCATAACTACCCTGGGTAAACAGGATGGCAAGCAGGAAGTCTTCGATTACAGCGATGTACCAGCTCAATCGCATGTTCTGGAGTTCAACGATTGCATACAGGCTATCAGCAACTCGAAACAGCCGCTGCCTAACGGATTCGATGGGTTGAGGGCAGTTCAGATGGCTTATGGAGTATACGAGTCCTCTCGGCTGGGGAAAAAGGTGAAGATCTGGGGCAAGGAGGAGGAGAAACTGCTTGAACTGCTTGAGAGAAGGTGAGAGTCCAAAGTGCAAAAGGTATTCGGGACATATGGCGAGTATTACGACATTTTCTACAGTGACAAAGACTATGGAAAAGAATGTGACTTCATACAGGAGATATTTAAGGTCTACTCGGCAACACCTATTAAGAGCATACTGGATGTTGGCTGTGGAACCGGCGGACATTCTATTCTACTCGCCCGCAGAGGCTACAAAGTCACCGGAATCGATGCTTCCCGGGTTATGATAAGCAAGGCGCAGGAGAAATCTAAGGGGCACGGTACCGGTCTCACCTTCCAAACCGCAGATATCCGCAAATTCGACCTCAAGAAAAAATTCGATGCCTGCATCAGCATGTTCGCTGTCCTCAATTATCTAACTGAGAACAGAGATATACAAAGAGCCCTGGAAAACATCAGGCGACATCTCAAACCCGGCTCTATCTTCACCTTTGACTTCTGGAATGGCCTGGCGGTATTAAGAATCTTGCCCTCGGTCAGGGTTAAGGTTGTGGAAAAGGACGGGAAGAGAGTCATCAGAACCGTGCATCCCGAGATGGATGCACTCCACCACATTTGCAGAAGCCACTACCATGTCCTGGTGACACAGGGCGAGAACATCCTCAATGAGTTTAAAGAAACCCACGTGGTGAGATATTTCTTCCCGCAGGAGATAGCCCATTACCTCGATGATGCCGGATTTGAGCTGCTGAAGTTTTGTCCTTTTCTCAATCTAAATGGGACAGTGGATGAGAATGAGTGGAATGTCACTGCCATAGCCAGAGTGACGGAGTAGTAAATGAGCGATGAGGAGATCTTCGGCAAGGAATTTTTCGACGGGGGCAAAAAGGAGCCCTGGTTTTACAGGGCCTATGGTGCTGATGAGTATTATCCTTTGTCTCAACTTGTGTCCCTGGGCATAAAGATGTGTTTTAATCCTAAAAGAGTCCTGGATGTCGGCTGTGCCAAGGGGTTCCTGGTTAAGGCATTCAGAGAGCAAGGAATGGAGGCATGGGGGGTTGATGTAAGTGAATACGCTCTCTCTGCTTCGCCTGAAGATATCCGTAAACACTTGTACAGGGTGGATTTGAACAAGGATTCTTTGCCATTTTCCGATGGATATTTCGATTGTGTCACTTTGCTTGGCACCATAGAGTGCCTGGATAGCTACGATAAGGTTATTAGCGAGATAAGGCGGGTGCTGCAGCCAGGGGGTAGCGTCTATTTGAGGACAGCCTACAAGACAGACCCGGGAGACACTATTCGAAAGAATGTACATAGCCGGGGCTATTGGCTGAAGGAGTTCCGCCGCTACGGATTCAAGTTCCTGCCAACGTGGGAGGGCCCTCTGGCCAATCAATGGAGCTATGGCACGCTCCTCTTTGAAAGGAGATAGCGATGATACCGGTGTGCGAGCCCCTGATAGGGGCGAGAGAGCTGGAATATGTTACCGATTGTCTGAAAACCAACTGGATTTCCTCTGCCGGCAAATATATCGCTGAATTTGAGAAGGGGTTCGCTGCCTATTGTGGTGTAAAGCATGGGATAACCACTACCAGCGGCACCACTGCCCTTCACCTCGCCCTAGCTGCCTTAGGAATTGGCAAAGGCGATGAGGTTATAATACCGACCTTCACTATGGCGGCCTGCGGCTTCTCAGTCATCTACACTGGTGCCAAACCTGTGCTCGTTGACTCCGAGCCAGAGACCTGGAACATGGATGTCACCCAGATTGAGCGGAAGATAACCCCGCGCACCAAGGCGATAATGCCTGTGCATATTTACGGGCATCCCTGCGATATGGACCCGATAATGGATATCGCCAAAAGACACCGCCTGTATATTGTGGAGGATGCCGCTGAAGCTCATGGCGCTACATACAAAGGCAAGATGGCTGGCGGCATCGGCGATGTGGGTTGTTTCAGCTTCTATGCCAATAAGATAATCACTACCGGCGAAGGCGGCATGATGGTAACCAATGACGAGAAGGTGGCTGACCGCGCCAGGCGGCTCAAAGACCAGGCATTCTCCCGTGAACGGCGATTCCTCCATACTGAGCTCGGTTTTAATTATAGGATGACCAATATACAGGCGGCCATAGGATTAGCCCAGCTTGAGAATATAGACCGCTTAGTGGAGATGAGAAGGAAAAACGCCAGCATCTACAATCGATTGCTTAAAGGTGTGCCAGGGATAACCCTGCCCGTGGAGAAAAAGTGGGCTAAAAACGTTTACTGGATGTATTGCATTGTGATTGAAAATGAATTCGGCATGAGCCGCGATGAACTTATGGCCTTTTTGCGTCAAAAGGGAGTTGATACCAGAACTTTCTTCATTCCGATGCATGTGCAACCGGCCTTTAAGAACATGGGGCTGTTCGAAGGAGAGCACTATCCGGTCAGCGAGCAGCTAGCGGAGAAAGGCTTGTACCTGCCCTCGGGGTCAGGCCTTACTGAGGAACAGATTAGCACTGTCTGCGAAGCGGTAAAGCAGGCAAGGAAGCCCCAAGGGAAATAGGCATGAAGATAGGCATGATGACCAGGTGGAATATGTTTTCGGGACAATCGTCCCACGCCGAGCCCATCGGACACGCATGGCTGGAGACGGGACACAAGCTACAAATATTTGCCCCCCAGGGGTTGGACTTACACCTCCTCTACCGTCCTGATGAGCCTTTTGTCCACAGATGCTTTATTCAAGATGTCTGGGGTCAAAGGGATGGTAAAGACTACTTTTTTGACCCTAAACCGTATCTGGAGGAAGATTACGAGATATTTCTGATGGAGATGGCATATCTCATGCCGATGCCGGAGATGCTGGGGATATTCCCTCAGATAAGGAAGAAAGCTAAGACTGTACTTGTAGTTCATGAAACGGGATTGCCCCCCGACCCCGACTGGTACAAGTTCGAGTGGGACGCCATTGTCTGCTTTGACGAGCGCTACAAAGCATTCATGGCCAAGTCCTTTCCTGAGGAGAAGATTGCAATCATTCCTTTCCCGTGTCATCCTCCGCTGCATGGAGACAAGAAGCAGGCGCGAATAAGCCTCGGCCTCCCTTTAGACAAGAAGATTGTGTTAGCCTACGGTTTCAATATCATCTTCAATCATATTGGACTTTTCCCTATCATAGAGAGCCTATCTAAAGACTATCCAGCTATGCTATTGCTGCTAGCGCATCACGATCCCACAAAACTGGAATCCAAGCCGGAATTTCTGCTGTTAAGAGATGAGATGCCTACGACGGAAAAGCTCTATACTTATCTCCATGCCTGCGATGCCTATGTCAACTATGTCGGAGGAACAGAGTTTAAAACACAGGGTGTCGGGGTTTCCTCCTCCGTTGCTGTTTGCCTGGGCGCAGGGCGACCGTTACTCGTGCCCAGCTATTGCAATTTTTTTGACCTCTCGGGGAAGGAAGTCATCAAATACAACGACTTCCAGGAGTTGGAACAGAAGATGCGGGATATCTTCGAGGATGCCGGGTATGTAAAGGAAAGCCTGGCAGCGGCCGAGGAATACGCAACGAGGAATTCCGACTTTGAGATTGCAAAACAATTCATCGAACTCTTCAACAAAGTTTTAGGCAAATCTCTACATCCAGCAAGAGCGTCCCTGCCACGAGTGATATAGCTCAATGCGGCCCTCATTAAGTAGCCGCGAATTGGCTTAGCACGAAGTCCTTCTTGACATTACCCTATCATGGCTGCAAGATAGATTAAGTATGAAGATAGCCATGATGACCAGGTGGAATGTGCCCTCGGGTCAGTCATCCCACGCTGAGCCTATAGGGCGCTCCTGGCTGGAAATGGGACATGAGCTAAAAGTATTCGCCCCCGCCGGTATGGACCTTTCTTTGCTTTATCAGCAGGATGAGCCTTTTATCCAACGCTGCTACGTGCAGGATATCTGGGGTGAGAGAGAACGCAGCGACTTCTTCTTCGACCCGCGACCTTTCCTGGAGGAAGATTACGAGATATTCCTGGTGGAGATGGCTGCGATCATGCCCATGCCTGAGCTGCTGGAAATTTTCCCTAAGATCAAAAGGAAAGCGAAAACCGTACACGTAGTCCATGAAACGGGGTTGCCCAACGACCCTAATTGGTACAAGTTCGACTGGGATGTCATCCTCTGCTTTGACCAACGGTACAAGGAATTCCTGGTAAAGGCATTCCCCGAGGAGAAAATCGCTATAATCCCTTTCCCATGCCATCCTCCGACGCAAGGAGATAAAAAAGAAGCCCGCAAATTACTAGGCCTCCCCTTAGACAAGAAAATTGTGTTTGCCTATGGAGCCGACAGCGTCTATTTTCACGCCGAGCTTTTCCCTGTCATGGAGAAGTTATCAAGAGACTATCCTGTCCTCTTCCTGCTACTTAGCCACCATACCCAGACTGCTGTGTCAGGACTCAAGTCCATGCCGAAGTTCTTCATGCTCAGGGATGAGATGCCTACTGATGACAAGCTTTACACTTATCTCCATGCCAGCGACGCCTATATCTACTATGGCAGGGTGAGCATAGACGGCATCGGGGTCTCTTCATGTGTCACGACCTGTCTAGGCGCAGGGCGACCCGTGCTTGTGCCCGGCTATTGCAACTTCTTCGACCTCGCAGGTAAGGAAGTAATCAAATACAGTGACTTTCAAGACCTGGAGCATAAGCTGAGGGGAATCTTCGATGGTAGTGGAAGTGTGGAGGAGAGCCTGGTGGCGGCTGAGGGATATGCGACCAGAAATTCCTCTGCGGAAATAGCGTCGCAATTTATAAAACTTTTTGAAGAACTTAGAGGAGAGCGCAGGACAAGACAGCTGAAGTAGAAAAGTTTATAATAGCATCGTGGGAGAATGTGCATCAGCATCCCTTCTTAGGAGGTCTGGCATTGAAAGTCCTGGGGATTATGGGGAGTCCTAGGATAAAGGGCAATACCGACCTGTTGCTTGAAGAAGCCTTGAAGGGAGCTAAAAGCCAGGGCGCTGAGGTCGAGAAGATAGTGGTGGACAAGCTCAAGATAGCACCTTGCAAGGAATACCTGGGCTGCTTCAAGGATGGCAATTGCGTCATCAGGGACGATATGGACGACATATACCCCAAGCTCCTTGGTGCAGACGTGGTAATGATTGCCTCACCTATGTTCTTCTATGGGGTCAGCAGCCAGGCCAAAGCACTTATAGACCGTTGCCAGGCTCTGTGGGCGAGAAAACATATTCTCAAGCAGAGCCTGCCAAATGGCGGAAGAAAAGGAGCGTTCATTGCTGTGGGGGCTACCAAGGGGAAGAGGTTATTTGAAGGGGCGATCCTAACTGTGAAGTACTTCTTCGAAGCGATTGGAGTCGAGTACGCTGATGAGCTCCTCATCCGGGGAGTGGACGCCAGAGGTGAGATTAAAGAACACCCGATTGCCTTATCAGATGCTTTTGAGTTGGGAAAGAGAGTGGTTCAAGCAAAGAAAGCTTGAGCAGGAGCAGGTGTGTGGTGGCTAAACGTAAAGACTTCGTTGTAGTATACAAAGCTCAAGGTGAACTGGAAGCCAACGTTATAAAGTCTCACCTGGAATGCGAAGGAATACCTGTGATGCTGCAATATGAGAGCGCGGGTAGAGTTTTTGGTCTCACCGTGGATGGCTTGGGTGAAGTGAGGATACTGGTGCCGCCGGAGCTTGCCGAGGAGGCAAGACAGGTAATCAAGCCCAGAGAGTTTGGGGAAGCTGGGGATGAAGTCATGTAGGGGTGTTCGGCTGAACGCCCTGCTGTGGTTGAAAAGTAAGTCGTCAGGGGTCAAATTAGAATGCAAGATACTTCTACTGTGCCTCCTATTTCCAGCACAAAGATAGCGAATACGCCTGAGGAACAGCAAGACATTCGCCGGACAACCAAGAAGGTGCTCAAGAGATTCAATAAAAAAAGGGAGAACCTGGTGCCCATCCTGCAGCAGGTTCAGGACGAGTTGGGCTATCTTCCCCGTGAAGCTCAGATTGAGGTCGCCGAGTATCTCAAGATACCCGAGGTGGATGTCTACGGCGTAGTCACCTTCTATAACCAGTTCCGTCTCAAACCGCCGGGCAAGCATTCTATCAGGGTATGCCTGGGGACAGCCTGTCACATGAAGGGCGGCTACATCCTCCTGGATGCCTGGAAGAGGAGGCTGGGGATAAATAGGGGGGAGACTACCCCTGACCGCGAGTTCGACCTGGGTACTGTAGCCTGCGTAGGCTGCTGTGCTATGGCTCCGGTGAATGTAATTGATAAGAAGGCGGAGGGCAGGATCAGCCCCACCAGAGTCGATGGCATCCTTCTCGCATACAAGATAGAGAAGGAAAAGAAGGACAAAGAGAAACAGTGACAGTGATAGCGTCTCAGGATGTTGCTTCAAGTTTTCAGAATATAAAGGAACATGCGCTTTCCCGCTGGAAGGAGCTCTGGGATGGTGAAAAGCCTGTTATCATGGTGAGCACGGCTACCTGTGGCAGTTCTGCCGGCGCTCTGGAAGTCCTGAAGACGATAAGAGAGGAAATAGGCAAGGATAAGGACTCCATACGCATAATTGAAACTGGCTGCATGGGGCACTGCTATGCCGAGCCTACGGTTATCATCGCCAAGCCAGGCAACCCTCCCATAGTCTATGGTTACATCACACCTGAGAAGGCAAGCCGTCTGATAAAGGACTATGTTCGAGGCAACGACGCCTCCCCTGAATTTGCCCTGGGCGCTCTCAAGGAGACCGAGCTAATCCCATCCATATACGACATGCCCCGCTTCAAATACGAGAAATACGTTATCTTGGAGAACATCGGCAGAATTGACCCTGAGGATATAGACCACTATATCGCCAGGGGCGGCTATGAGGCCCTGGCCAAGGCGCTCCAGATGCAGCCCGAGGACATTATTGAAGCAATACGAAAATCAGGGCTGAGGGGCAGGGGAGGTGCGGGATTTTCCACGGCGCAGAAGTGGGAGGTCTGCCGCAGCTCACCCAGCAAGACTAAATATCTTATCTGCAATGCGGACGAGGGCGACCCCGGCGCTTTCATGGACAGGGCTATTCTGGAGAGCGACCCGCACTCAGTCATCGAGGGCATGATAATCGCTGCATATACAGTAGGCGCAGGCCACGGCTATATCTATGTCCGGGCAGAATACCCTCTGGCAGTACACCGCGTAGAGATAGCGTTGGGACAGGCGAAAAGTCTAGGTCTGCTGGGCAAGAATATCCTGGGCAGCAGCTTCGGCTTTGACATCAAGCTGTTTCAGGGTTCAGGTGCTTTCGTATGTGGAGAAGAGACCTCCCTCATCGCCTCGCTGGAAGGCAAGCCCGGGCTGCCGCACCACCGTCCTCCTTTCCCGGCCACCAAGGGCCTTCATGGAAAGCCGACTGTAATCAACAACGTTAAGACACTGGCTTATGTGCCGCGCATAGTCAGAAATGGAGCCGAGTGGTTCTCGGGCATCGGTACAGAGAAGAGCAAAGGCACCGCTGTCTTCGCCCTGGCAGGCAAGGTGCTCAACACCGGCTTAACCGAAGTGCCTATGGGAACCACGCTGAGGCAGATTATCTTCGATGTCGGGGGCGGGATACCCAAAGGCAAGCGTTTCAAGGCAGTGCAAATCGGCGGCCCCTCAGGAGGTTGTCTGCCCGAGTCGGCGCTGGATATGCCTATAGACTTCGATTCCTTGA
>CAYGWR010000035.1:5286-13296 GCA_964353645.1 uncultured Dehalococcoidia bacterium | reverse complement strand
ATGCTGCGAATTGCCAAGATAGCTTGGCTGCACTATAATATAAAGGGCGCATCTATAAGCTCTGATACTTGGATAACCTCAGGATGCAAGTGTATCTGGAGACCTCTTACTATTGCCAGACTGTGCAAGGACAAGCTATTTACCCAAACTTTAGTTGTTGAGGATAAGGAGACATCAAATAAATGCTGAAGCATCTATTCAGTCCTGCTCGAATAGGTTCAATTGAAATCAACAACCGGATTGTAATGTTAGCTATGCACCTTGCCTTTGCAACGGAAGATGGATTCTCTACTGATCGGCTGAAGAACTTCTATATTGAGCGAGCGAAGGGTGGGGCAGGTCTGTTGATTATAGGAATGGCCTATGTTGACATGGCTGGCAAGGGACAGGGTCTATCCCTTGATATCTATGATGACAAGTATATTCCGGGATTAAAGGAAGTGGCCGAAGCCTGCAAAGTTTATGGCAGCAGGGTATTTCTGCAACTCAGCCATCAGGGCGGAACAGCCCTCCCAAAGCTGACCGGGCAACAACCAGTGTCTTGCTCTGTTATTACTACTCGTAAGAGCGATATGCCACCAAGGGAATTAACTATCGCTGAGATTCACAAAGTTGTTGATAAGTTTGGTGAAGCTGCAAGACGGACTAAAGAAGCATCGTTTGATGGAATTGAGGTAGTTGCTTCCACCAATACTCTGATTAACCAGTTTCTTTCCCCTATCACCAACAAACGTACTGACAAGTATGGTGGTGAACTGAAGAACAGGATGAGGTTTCTACTTGAGGTGAATGAGTCTGTTAGAGGCAAAGTAGGCAATGACTACCCATTATCATACCGGATAGTTGGTGATGAGCTTATGGAAGGGGGAAATGGTTTAGCTGAAGCAGTGCGGATTGCTCAGGAACTGGAGAAGATAGGTGCCGACGCAATAAATGTAAACCTGTCCTGGCATGAGGCACCTGTGCCACAGATAGCGATGTCGGTTCCCAGAGGGGCGTTCACATATACTGCTCGAGCAGTAAAAGAAGCGGTCAATGTGCCGGTTATAGCAACCGGCAGAATCAATGATCCGATTCTTGCAAATAGGCTGATTGAAGATGGTGTGACCGATTTTGCTGGGATGGGAAGAGCCCTTATTGCCGATCCCGAACTCCCCAACAAAGCCAGGGAGAATCGCTTTGATGATATCAGACCTTGCATAGCTTGCGGCCAGGGTTGTTTTGACGTTGCGATCCTCGACAGACCTGTAACCTGCATGGGTAATGCTGCTGTTGGCAGGGAAGAGGAGTGCAGAATCACAAAAACGAAGAGGCCCAAAAAGGTCATGGTTGTAGGCGGTGGCCCAGGAGGGATGGAGGCGGCGAGAGTTGCAGCTTTAAGAGGGCATAAGGTGAGTCTGTACGAGAAAAGCCAGAAGCTAGGTGGATGGCTGAATCTTGCCTCCATTATTCCGGGTAGAGAAGAGATTAGCAGCCTAGTGAATTACTTGATCACTCAGGTTAAGAAGCTTGGTGTTGATATCAGGTTTGGGGTAGAGGTTACAGCAGGTTTGATTAAAGAGGAGAAGCCCGATGTGGTAATAGTCGCGACCGGGTCTAGTCCGGTGGTCCCTAACATTCCTGGGGTTGGCAGGGATAATACGGTTACTGCAGGGGATGTCTTAACCGGAAACGTGAAGACGGGCAAGAGGGTGGTAATCGTGGGAGGTAGTGGCGTGGGCTGTGATGTAGCAATATACCTGGCAAAAAAAGGGGCGGTAGATGCTGAGACATGTTTCTTCCTGGCTGGAGTGGGAGCGGTTGACCTGGACACCATGCTCTCACTGAACAGGAAGGGTACCAAGAATGTTACTATTGTAGAAATGCTTCCCAAGCTGGGCCGAGGCATAGGGATTAGCACCAGATGGACCATTATGAGGACACTGAGGGAACTCGGCATTTCGATGGTCAGCAGTGCCAAAGTTGAGCGAATAACAGATAAGGGAGTCATGGTAAAAATTGATGGTGAAGATAAATTAATTGAAGCAGATACTGTTATAATCGCTGTTGGTCATAGAAGCAATGATAGACTTTTGGAGGAGTTGAAGGCGAAAGCCCCTGAAGTCTACGGCATTGGAGATTGTGTAGAGCCGAGAACCGCATTGGAAGCAATTCGAGAGGCCTACGACATCGCTATCAGGATTTGACGACATGCGAGTTAATAGTGGAGGATTTGTATGTATAAAAAGAAATTATTGATGCAGGATAAAGCTCTAAAAGAAAAATGGCAGACAAGATTCTCCAAGATCTATGGTGATAGAGAATTCAAAATGGCAACAAGCTCGGGGATACCGGTTAAGCCATTCTATACGGCAAGCGACATTAACGATATTGATTACGAGGATGTGGGAGTACCTGGAGAGTATCCCTACACCAGAGGAATATATCCGGTACACTATCAGTTCCAGCCCTGGATGAATGAGCAGATTCATGGCTATGGTTTGCCTGAGCAAACACGCGAGAGGATGGATGCTCTATCGGAGCAAGGTATGGAGGGGTATTTTGGAGGAAGCGTCCACAATATAGTTAGTGACCTGGCATCAAATGCTGGCTATGATCCGGACGATCCTCGGGCTGAGGCATGGGTTGGCCAGGGTGGGGTGGCAATATATACCGTAGAGGATATGGAAAGGTTAATTCATGACTTGCCTCTGGACAAAACAAACTTCGTCTGGAATATCCAGGACACCTCAATGGCGATGCTTGCGCTGTACATTGTGGTAGCCGAAAAGATGGGTTTTCCCAAGGAAAAGCTGCATGGTAATAGCATGAATTCACTCTACCGTCGATGGTGTTGGGATTGTATTGGCTTCCCCCCTGAGAGCGCTTTCAAGTTGATGGTGGAACTCATTGCATATTGCACTCGGGAGATGCCACAGTGGAATACAACAAACATAAGCGGTTACTGCATGATCGAAGCCGGTGGCAGTCCTGTTCATGAGACAGCGTTCGTTATGGCAACCTCCATTGCCCTTACGGATAAGTGTATACAAGCAGGATTGAACCCGGATGATTTCTTACCCAGGTTTGGCTTTCATATCGCGCAGGGCAATGATTTTCTGGAGAATATTGCCAAGCTACGTGCCATAAGAAGAATGTGGGCCAAGATCAACAAGAACAGATTTAACTGTAGTAATCCCAAGGCCATGCAGGCTAGAATCTTCGTTCAGACCGCGGGCTCGTCATTGACGGCGCAGCAGCCATTAAATAACATAGTAAGAGCTGCTTTTCAGACTTTGGGTGCGATTCTGGGAGGTGCCAATGCCGTGCAAACGGATGCCTACGATGAAGCACTGAGTATACCAACAGAGGCGGCGGCGGTTCTGGCTCTAAGAACCCAGCAAATCGTACGCCATGAAACAAACGTGCCAAATGTCTCCGACCCCTTGGCGGGTTCTTATTATTTGGAATGGCTTACCAACCGCATCGAGAGTGAGGCTCTCAACCTAATTCAGAAGATAGACGACATGGGTGGCTACATAAAATGTTGGAATAACGGCTGGCTCAGTGGAGAGCTGCGAAAAAGCGCCTATGAGTGGAGAGAAAAGGTAAATAGCGGTGTTGAGGCTGTGGTCGGGGTGAATAAATATGTGACTGGAGAGAAGCAGAAGGTTCCGGTTTTCAGTGTCGATGAGTCGATAGGGAAAACTTCGGTGGAGCGTATAATAAGGTATCGAAATCAGCGCGATAGCGCCAAGACAAAATCTGCTCTTGAGAACCTCCGGCAGGCGGCAACCAAAATTGATCAGGGTAAGGGTGGAGAAGGCTATTTAATGCCAGCGTTAATTGATGCTTTCAGGGCAAAGGCTACCCTGGGAGAAACAATGGAGGTAATTAAGGCAGTATTTGGTTTTTCTTGTGAGCAGTAAGGAGCTGGAAATGGCTGATACAGGACGGAAAAAGAGGATACTACTGGCTAAGTCACAGATAGATGCTCATGATAGAGGGGTAAGATATATTGCCCGGAAACTCTTGGAGGCTGGGCAGGAAGTGATTTTCATAAGGTATGGTGTGCCAGACGAAATTGTGCATGCTGCTTTGCAGGAGGATGTAGATGTAATTGGGATCAGTTTCTCGACGGGTACGCCATTGGCTGTTATTCCAAAGGTAATGAATTTGCTTAAAAAGAAAGGCGTCAAAGATAAAGTGGTAATAGTTGGGGGTATAGTACCAGATGATATCGTTCCGAAATTAAGAGAGTATGGGGTGGCTGGGATCTTTGGCCCGGGCTCGGCCCCCGCTGATATTATTGATACCATCGAACGGGCAGTCTCAAAGAAGCCTTCAGCTTAAATGATATCGAGCAATCGAATAATACGGAGGAAAAGGTGATAGATTTTGAATTGCCGGAACAGCACAGAATCCTGCTTGAGACAGTAAGGAGGTTTGCCAGAGAGGAAGTTAAGCCTTTAGCCGAGAAGTTCGACAGATCCCCAACATTTCTGAAGGACGAATTCTTACATATCTATAAAAAAATCGCCGACCTGGGCTTTTTCGGTGTGATGGTGCCGGAGGAATACGGCGGAGTAGGGGACGGATTCGACGTCCTCGCCTGTTCCATAATCCATGAGGAATTGGCGAAAGTAAGCTCCGGAATAGCCCTTTCTTATTTACCAATGATCGTTGTCGGAGGCGCGATCATAAGCAAGTTCGGTACAGAGGAGCAGAAGAAGAAGTATTTGCCAGCGGGGGTAAAGGGTGATCTGATTCCATGCTTTTGTGTAACCGAACCGGATGCAGGATCCGACGTAGCGGGTATTAAGACCAGCTTTGTTCGTACCGGAAACAAATATGTCATAAACGGTACAAAGCAATTCATTACCAATGCGTCTGTAGCCAGTCTATTCTTCACACTTGCCAAGGACAAGACGACCGGCAAAACCTGGGCTTTTCTGGTCGAGCCAGGCGAAGGGGTTTCTGTTGGGAAAGAATTGGACAAGATGGGATTCCGGGCCTCTCCGACCTCGGAGGTATTCTTCGAGGATTGCCGGGTTCCGGCTGAAAACGTCATCGGAAGGGATGATAAAGGCGTCCTTCAATCTCTAACCGGGATTGAATTGGAGAGGATTTTTTGCGCCAGTATAAACCTGGGTATTGCACAAGCAGCATTGGAGGAATCAGTTAAATACGCAAAGGAGAGAAAGGCTTTCGGAAAGCCGATTGCCGACTTCCAGATGGTTCAGTCCCTTTTAGCAAACATGGCTACGGGAGTGCAAACGGGTAAGAGCATGCTTTATTATGCGATCTGGGATTTTATTAAGAATAAGGATGTAAAGAGAAAATTTCCATCGTTGTCCACTTCAGTTGTTAAATACTATACAGGCAATATGGTTCTTCAGGTTACCTCGGATGCTGTTCAGATTTTCGGAGGATACGGTTACATTAAGGATTATCCCGTTGAGCGTTATATGCGCGATGCCAAGTTGTTGCAGATAGGCGGCGGTACATCTCAAATCCAACAGATGATGATTGCGAGGAATCTTCTAACATAGTGGGGAGTCTTGCCCTGGTATCCATCATCTTTCTACTGGTGAGTTGGTGAGGTGGCCTGCAGGCCAGCACAAAATTCGAAAGAAGGCGAGGATAATCGGTTATGGAATTCAAGCACATTACTCTTGAGAAAAAAGAGGGGTATGCGAAGATTACCCTGAACCGTCCTGACGTGCTGAATGCACTGAGCTCGGAATTGATGCTGGAAATGCAATCGGCGATACGTGAATGTGAATCAGACGAGGCAGTGAGGGCGGTAGTTATTACCGGTGCAGGTCGAGCATTCTGTGCAGGCGGAGACCTGGCAGAGCAAAAAAAACTCGGCGGTGACCCTCGCAAAATCGAAGGATGGCTTGGAATCATTAAGGCATCGTTTGCTACCCTGTACAAATGTACTAAACCCACAGTGGCAATGGTGAACGGGCTGGCATTGGCTGGAGGTATCGAGCTGATTCAGCTTTGTGACCTTGCAGTTGCTGCTGAGGACGCCAAGATTGGCGACCAGCACATTAACTATGGACTGATGGGCGGTTTCTGCTCTGTACCCATGTTGCCCCGGATAGTAGGAGTCAAGAAAGGGAAAGAGCTTCTCCTTACTGGTGGCTGGATAACCGGAAAGGAAGCGGAAAGAATTGGCTTGGTAAATAAGGCGGTTCCCGCTGATACGCTGGAGGAAGCAACGAATGAGTTGGTGGGAAGACTGACTAACAAGAGCCTTCTGCTTCTAAAGGAGACAAAGGACCTGGTCAACAAGACACTTGAGATGGACCTCGATAGCGCTGTGGAAACGGGGTTCCTGGCCACAGTGCATCTGCTGAAAACGGGAGAAGATGTGAAGGAAGGGTGGGCTGCCTTTTCGGAGAAAAGAAAGCCTGTGTGGAAGGGAAGGTAGCCGCGACTCCAGAGGTGGGTTTTGATGACAGTACGGTCAGTAGAGTAAGTGAGGGGATAAATGAGACTCAAGGCTGTTAACAAACTAAAAGATAAAATCGCAATTGTCGGGCTCGGGTGGACGAAATTCAGCAGGAATTCGGGTGTGAGTGTGCAGAATCTGGCACTCGAATCTTGTAAGAATGCGATTGACGACGCGGGTCTGACAGTGAAAGACGTTGACGGTATTGCGACATATAATATTGGAGATGCGGTTAGCCCCTATGTTGTGGCAACTGGTTTGGGTCTGCCGGAGTTGAGATGGAATATAGAGTACTTCGCGGGGGCAAATGGCGCTACCTCGACTCTATTGACAGCCGCTTGTGCTGTTATCGGCGGATTAGCTGATACAGTACTTGTCTTCAGAGCTATGAATGGCCGTACAGGCACGCGCTTGGGTGGTGCGGGATTGAGCCTGAATACATCCGGAGTGGAGCAATATTGTGTCCCCTATGGGTTGACCACCTTTCCCCAGGCCGTAGCCATGATTGCCAGGAGACACATGATAAAGTACGGCACCACGAGCCGTCAGATGGGGGCTATAGCGGTGACGTGCCGGGATAACGCCATTTTAAACGAAAGGGCTGTGTTACGGTCCCCCCTGAGTATTGAAGACCACCAGAATTCCAAGATGATTGTTGACCCCTTGCGTCTGTACGATTGTTGCCAGGAAACTGATGGGGCCTGTGCAGTATTGATTACTTCAGCAGACAGGGCAAAGAATCTAAGACATGCTCCTGTCTATTTGATGTCCGGCACCCATGGTGCCGGTTGGCGATCAGGTGAATTTTTCGGGAAGACAACCGCTTTTTGGCCTGAATGGGACGAATTATCGGAAACATACGCTAGGACAATGGCATCGGAGCTCTTCGGAAACGCAGGCATTACCCCAAAAGACGTTGATGTGGCTGAGTTGTACGATTGTTTTACGATAGAACCGATAGTGCAACTTGAGGATTTCGGTTTCTGCAAAAAGGGAGAAGGGGGAGCCTTTGTCGAATCCGGGGCCATTAAACGGGATGGCGACTTGCCCATGAATACTCACGGAGGGCTTCTCTCTGAAGGATATATTCACGGATTTAATCATGTGCTTGAGGCGGCGAGCCAGTTACGGGGTGATGCGGGTGCCCGCCAGATTAAAGATGCTGAAATCGCTCTTGTTGCCGGCTATTGCGGGCCAGCAGCTAATGCTGTGATACTAAGGAGGTAAATGCGAATGAGTTCTTCCGTCTATGAGAAACCTTTACCTCAACCCGATCTTGATTCGCAAAAGTATTGGGATGGCTGCAGAGAACATAAGCTCCTTATTCAACGGTGCAAGGGTTGTGGAACATATAGGTTCCCTGGTAATTCAATGTGCCACATGTGCCAGTGCAGGGATTATGAGTGGGCTGAGGTAGAAGGTAAGGGTGTTGTCTATACCTGGATAGTTGTGCACTATTCCCCTCATCAGGCTTTCTCTCGTGATGTCCCTTACGCGGTAGCATACATTGAGTTGAATGCGCCAAAAACGATTCGTATGTGCGGAAATATTGTGAATTGCAAAAACGA
>CAYGWR010000035.1:0-5186 GCA_964353645.1 uncultured Dehalococcoidia bacterium | reverse complement strand
TGAATGCGCCAAAAACGATTCGTATGTGCGGAAATATTGTGAATTGCAAAAACGAAGATATTTATGCCGGTATGCCGGTTGAAGTGGTTTTTGACGATGTGACCCCCGAAGTGACACTCCCCAGGTGGAAGCCGATAAATTAGACCAACTCGAAATTGTGACAATGTATGATGTTGCGGTAGTAAAATACAGCCGACCTTATGAGTCGTTGAAGCAAGCTGTGGAGTTGTGCGGAGCGATTGGAGATATTCGCTCCGGTTCCAAGGTTTGCATCAAACCGAACATAGTATCGTGGTATGAGGATGTAAACTTCCCCAAGTACGGTGTTTTGACCACCTGCCGTCTGATTGAAGACATGGTCAAACTGCTTGTGGAGCATGGTGTTACTGACATCAGTATTATTGAAGGTATGGTAGGGTCGGAACAGAAACATAAACCATCAATACTGGAGACGGCTTCCAGAGGCTTGGGTCTCGATCTGCTCAAGAATCGTTACGGTGTCAAAATCATCGATGTTATGAGAGGTTCTTTTACCAAAATTCCTGTAGCTGACAAGAATATATCGGTCAATAGCGATATCCTTGAGGCCGACTATGTCGTCAATATGCCGGTATTGAAAACCCACACTCAGACCATGGTTTCTCTCGGAATTAAAAACCTTAAAGGATTACTCAACATCGCATCCAGAAAAATGTTTCACAGTTCGGATCAACATATTAATTTGCATTATTACCTCGCAAAATTACCGGGAATAGTTCCGCCCACACTAACGATAATAGATGGCATATATAGCCTGGAACTGGGTCCTATGATAACCGGTAAGGCGCATAGAGCGGATATTATTATCGCCTCTAAAGACCTTATCTCAGCCGACAAAGTGGGGGCAACTGTGCTGGGCATCGAACCGAGAGATATTCCTCATATTGCTTTTGCCGCCGAAGCTCATGGTCGGAAGACTGATCTTAGCGATGTGAATATTCAAGGAGAAGTAAATATTAACAAGTTGCTTAAACCGCACAAGTGGAGATTGGAGCAGAATGAATCCGGAGAAATGCCGACGTTTTTTGCGAACGCAGGCGTAAAAGGCATCCGGTTTCTGGCAATGGATGATTCGCTTTGCACATACGGGGCGGATTTCTACCATTACATTGTTATGGGAATATTGACGGCGAAGAATAAAGATAAGACCTTTGATGATGTTGAAATCCTGTATGGTAAAATACAAAAACCTGCTCCCGGATGCAAGCATACTATGCTTGTGGGCCAGTGTCAGATAAAGCTGAATAGCGATCATCCCGCAATAAATCATTGCGTAACAGTAAGAGGATGTCCGCCAAGAAATGACGATTTTATTGCGGCATGCAAAGAAGTGGGGATTGAACTTACCGATGGCTTCTTGGATTGGATGGGAAAAAGCCCAGAGCTAGTGCATATGAAAAGATATAAAGATAAGCCGGAATTCGACGAGTCATTTTATAGAATCGAATAGATACAGCTATCCCTGTGGGGAAGGTAAAATTAAGTTTGTAGAGAGGTGCGGTTTAAGATGAAGAGATTAGATGGCAAAGTAGTGATAGTTACTGGCGCAGGTGGAGGTTTAGGTAAAGGCTATGCCAAAGGTGTAGCTGGTGAAGGCGCTTGTGTCGTAGTAAACGACGTGGTTCCGGAAACGGCTAACCAAACAGTGGAGGAGATAAAAGGCGAAGGTGGTAAGGCAGTCGCATGCATTGGAGCAGTAGGAACAGTAGAAACGGCGGAAAAGCTGGTTAGTACTGCGGTTAAGGAATTCGGCAAAGTGGATGTGTTAATCAACAATGCTGGCGTTGTCAGGGCTGCCATGATGGTTAGGATGACAGAAGAGCAATGGGATACAGTTCTTAATGTACACTTGAAGGGGGCTTTCCTGAATAGCCAGGCAGCTGTCAGGAATATGATCGAAAACAACATAAAGGGACGCATCATCAATATATCCTCCCCTGCAGGTATTTACGGTGGTATTGGCCAGGCAAACTACAGCGCGGCTAAAGCAGGGATTATAGGTTTAACCAAATCTAACGCAAGAGAACTAGCACGATATGGGATATGTGTCAATGTATTATGTCCCGTCGCCAAGACAGGTATGACCGACTCAATGCCAGAGAAGATAAGGGAAGAAACATACCAGAGGATTGCTAAGAAGAATACACTTCAGCGCATGGGCGAACCAGAGGATGTGGTGCCCATTATTGTATTTCTTGCGTCTACTGAGTCATATTATGTCACAGGACAGGTCATCGAGATTGCGGGCTCTCTTGGTTTTGAGGCGGTTTAAGCATTTCCTTAGGGCTCACTTGCATTAGCCGATTCTGGCTCCGGCAACTTATTCTCGTGATTTTGCTTGTATCGTATTTGAATAAATATAAATGCACGGGCACATATGTGCCCGTGCAAACTACCAATCACGAAAGGTGAGCGCTGGTATCGCGCCTAGTCCCTGGCGCCTACGATAGCCATGCCAGAGATCCCACCGCCGGGCAGGCCTCCGTAATTCTGAGCAACACCAATTCTCGGGTTTTTTAACTGCCGTGGTCCCGCCTTGCCCCGAAGCTGGAGATATGACTCAAAGATCATCCTCAGCCCGCTTGCTCCTATGGGATGCCCGAAACATTTCAACCCGCCATCGGGGTTGACCGCTATCTCTCCTCCCAGGTCAAAGGTGCCTGCTTCGATATCTTCCTTGTACTTGCCTCTGGGAGTGAAACCAAGGTCCTCGCAGATAAGGGCCTCGGTGATGGTAAAGCAGTCGTGTACTTCGGCGAGGTCTACCTCTTTGCGCGGATTCTTTATGCCAGCCTCGGCATAGGCCTGCTTGCCGGCGCGTACAATCTCATCTACATGGACGAAGTCGTAGTCGCTGGCCATCACACCCTGTGTTCCCGCGCCAGCGGATAGTCCCAGCGCCTTGACGACAAGATAGTCGTCCCTGATACGCTTGGCGATTTCAGGCCGTGTGATAATCGCCGCTGCCGACCCATCGCTTACCCCACAGCAATCGAAAAGACCTAGCGGCCAGGCGATCATAGGAGCATTCATCGCCTGTTCTATGGTTATCTCCCGTTGGAAGTGGGCCCTGGGGTTCAGGCTGCCATTGTGGTGATTCTTAACCGCAATCATGGCCAGCATCCTCTTGCCTTCCTCTGGGGTCAAACCGTAGGTGTGGAAGTACCTTGTTGCAGAGAGGGCGAATCTAGCCGGTGGCACGACCGGCGCCCAGACCCAGGCACTGAATTGTGGCTCACCACCCATTTGGGTAAGCCCGGTAGCCCCCGTGTCCTTCAGCTTCTCCGCGCCGCAGGCCAGCACAATATCATATATGCCAGCGGCGACTGCATAAGAGGCACCTCTAAAAGCTTCGATACCCGTGGCACAGTAGTTCTCCACTCTGGTGACGGGTATATAGTCTGTTTTCAGGGCCCGGGCCAGCCTGCACCCTGAGGACCCTGTTTCCGCGCCCTGTATGCCCAACCAGGCTGCTTGAATCTCCTTGAGATCCATCTTTGCATCTTCCAAAGCTGCATGGCAGGACTCCACCATCAGGTCCTGGTCGCTTTTATCGAAGAGCTCTCCAAACCTCGTACAGCCCATGCCAACCACAGCTACCCTATCTTTAATGCCTGGCATTTCTTTTTCCCTCCCTATATTATCACTCTAAGACCTTAACGGCATAGATTTCCAGAAGTAGTTGTGGAACCCGTCCTGAGTAACCAGTTTCCTGAAGCTCATCTCCACCGGCATCCCTACTTTTATCTCCTCGAGCACTCTATCAGTCATGATAGTTGGCATGCGCCCGCCGCCTTCAAAATCTATTATCGCAGTCACCCTGGGCGCCTCCCGGCGACTACAGACGTAATCCGCGCTGAAGGTAAAGACCTTGCCCTTCTTGTCCGATAACCTTACCTCATCATATTGGTCCTTCGCCCTACACTTCGGGCATACCCTTTGTGGTGGGAAGTGGACTTCACCGCAGGACTTGCACTTCAGTCCATGTAACGGGTAAATATAGCCGCGGTCTCTGAACAGAGCAGAGGCAGATATGTGTCCTCCCGGCGGAGTTGGCGTCGCCTCGAACGTCAGTAGCTCACGCCATTGCAGATATATTCTATAGTCATCGACCATCTTTTTCGATGCCAGATGGGCCTTCATACCCCACCGTCCCTCGACCTTTTTGCTTATCTTATCGGTAACCTGGATTACAAAGGAATCGCTGCCATTGCCGTAGTTATTGAGGAGCAATCGGTCGCCTGCCTTAGCCTCCTCCAGAGCTGCCACCAGCAGCATAAGGGCATAAGCGGCACCGGTGTGACCCATAATATCAATCAAAGGGTTCTGGACCTGCGCCTTGGCGTCTAACCCGAGCCTTTTCGATATGTCGGCAAGCACCCTGGGGCTGGGAATAGGCACGATAGCTTTGGCAAAATCCTTGGTGGTGAGATTGACTTTCTTGAGCAGCGCAGCCACATTTTGCGTCACCAGGTCATAATAGACAGCATTGAAGATGAACCTGTCCTCCCAGGAGCGGATGAAAGTGTCGGTATCCAGCCGCCAGTAATCGTGGGCCTCATTGGATATAGAGTGCCAGGCATCTATGCTGGCAACGCAATCTTTGTCTCCGATAAGTAAAGCTGCCGCACCGTCGCCGAAGTTCTGCTCGAACTCAGTCCCCGGGGACCCCATGCGGCAATCGGCTGCTACCACGAGCACTTCTTTTGCCGACCCAGCTTTTACTGCGTCAAGAGCTGCTTTCACGGCGGATGTCCCCGCCCTCAAAGTGTTGCAAAAGTCAGCCGTAGTTATGTCACGCCGCAGATCACAGGTAGCAGCAATGGTTGTAGCTATCTGTTTCTCTTTATAAGGGGCGGTGGTTGAAGCGAAGAAAACAGCGTCCACCGCCTCCCTTTTTTGTCCTTTGAGACAATCTATAGCGGCAGCTACGGCCATGGTAGTGCTATCCTCGTCGAAGTTGCGGATAGCCTTTTCCCCACGCAATCCTTTCATGATCGCTTCACGGCTCAGCCGCCACAGGGGTACGTAAGCTCCATACGAGGTAATGCCGGCCATTCATTCCTCCTTTTCTACCAGCTTAATTAGCTGTGATTATTATAGCGGTTAAAGCTAGCGACTGTCAACGGATCTGCTAAAGCCTTGCC
>CAYGWR010000034.1:0-13418 GCA_964353645.1 uncultured Dehalococcoidia bacterium | reverse complement strand
CTCTAACCCTCAGGTATGATGTCTCTCTGTGCAGGGTGTGTCTTAATCCTGGCGGTGGTGGCCCTGCTCGGAACCGACGCCAGATTATCCACCGGGCTGGCGGTCATGCGCGCGTTCTTCACATCGACATCGGCCACCTCGCAGTAGCGCCTGTTAAGCATTTCCCTATTGCGATAACAACGTAACCAACTTCTGGAGCACCTCCGAGATAGTCTCGGTCGGCAAGGTGCATATCAATTCTGCATTTCCAGCGCGCCAATCTAAACTCTTAACCTGGTCAGATAAGACCGCCCCCGCTATCGGCAACGCCGCAGGAATAAGAACCTCGAATGGATAGCCTTTGATTTGGTTGGTAATGGGACAAAGGAGAGCTAGTCCTGTCTTGCCGTTATAGCTTTGGGGTGAGAGTACCACAGCAGGACGACGTCCTGCTTGTTCATGACCTGCTTGCGGATTCAAGGTAATCCACACCACATCCCCACATTGAGGAACATAAGTTCGGGAGCTTACCATGTTTCGTTACCTGTGGCGGGGCCGGTATCAACTTCGTGATGCAAGTTTTCTTTGGTGACCTTGGCCAGAAGTTGTTTAAGGGTCAGCTTTGGTTTAGTTACAGGTGTGATAACGAGTTTCCCATCTGCCAGCGATATTTCAACAGACGTTTCTCTCTGGAGTCCTACTTCGTTAGCGAAAGATTTGGGGATACGCAAGGCAAGGCTGTTGCCCCATTTCTGTACGCGGGTTCTCATGTCAAACCTCCGTTTATGGTATCTACAATGAAGATACTCATTCTGCGGGTATTTGTCAAGTCTGTGTAAGCACCTATAACACAATTTCTTTTGCTGATCACGCTCCAGGTCACATTTCATCGGTAAATTCAATCTCCAGGTTAGTACGCTCAAAAAAAGTGTTTTCGGATATCTTATGAATTTACAAAAGCACTACTTAGGGGCCACTACCTCCGATTCTTCTGAGCGTTGTATGTACTGCCCCCGCTGCCGCTACCCCTGCCCGGAACCGACGCCAGATTATCCACCGGGCTGGCGGTCAGGTGCGCGTTCTTCACATCGACATCGGCCACCTCGCAGTAGCGCCTGGTCATCTCCAGGCTTGAGTGTCCCAGGAGGCGCTGCAGGCTGAACACGTCCCCCCCGTTCCTGAGGAAGCTGATGGCTGCTGTGTGCCGTAATGTGTGCGGTGAGCACCTCACCCCACTCAGGGCGGCCTTGCGGCCGTAGCTTGACATAATCTTCTCGATTCTGTCCTTGGTCAGGGGCATGCCCTCCCGGGTGAGGAACAGCAGCTTGCATTTGGGCTGCTCTGGCTGAGGCCGGTACCTGCTGAGGTAGTGCCACAGTGCTCGCTGCACCTTTTTCCCCATGGGCACCAGCCTCTCCTTGTTCCCCTTGCCCATGACCTTGATCGTTCCCTCCTCCAGCTGTAGATCGTCCAGCGTGATGCCGGTTAGCTCGGATACCCTGAGTCCGGTATCGAGCAGGGTGAGGATGATGGCCTGATTGCGGTAACCTTCAGGTGTGGAGGTGTGGATAGTCCCCAGGAGCTGCCCGATCTGTTCGTTGGAGAAGGTGGGCATGATTTTCCTGGGCGCTTTAGGTATCTTCACCCTGGCGAAGGGGCTGGCCTCTATGATCTCCTCAGAGACCAGCCAGGACCAGAAGGATCTGAGGGAACGCAGATAACAGTTGATGCTGTGTCCGGAGAGTCCTTTCTCCTGAGGTTTGGTGAAGCGGTGGTCGCTGAAGCACCTCTTTTGCTGCAGGTAGAGGATGAAGGCCCTGATCTCGGAGGGCCCGATGTGCGCGACATCGGTGGTTAGTCCTTGGGATGCAAGGAACCTCTCCAGGTAGATTACGCTGCTGGAGACGATGGCTATGGTACAAAGGCTCTTGCCCTCTGTTTTGGCAAAAAAGCTATAGCCCTGGACCAGCTTTTGCAGGTCAGTGGGCGGCGAAGCCGAGGAAGTCCCGATTTTTTGCTGCGAGATTTGACAAAGCAAGCGCTCCCCCCCTTTACAAAATATTTTTTTGGGGCTAAAATAGCTTCACTTTCGGGGGCGGTTAGCTCAGCGGATAGAGCGCTTGCTTCACACGCAAGAGGTCACAGGTTCAAATCCTGTACTGCCCACCATGGTAGCGGTTCTATCCGAGGACTTACCGCTAAAGGAACTGCTACTTCTAATACTCGGGGAAGACGGGAAGAGAAAGGTATTGCTACGAACCAGATCCAATCAGGAATTATTTGAACTCTACAAGACCGAGCTTGCCTTAAGAGTTCGCAACCAAGGCAATCTTCATCTATACCGTCAGGTGCTTGACTATTTCCACGACTTCCTCGGCAACTATCCACCCTCAGCACTACTGGCCAGAATTTCCATAGCTAAATTCAGTAACAGAAAAGCAGCTACTCTGTATAAATATACCACTATCATAAAATGTTTCATGCGCTGGTATGGCGAAGACTTTAATGTGACGACAAAGCTACCGCACCAACTACCGCCCTATGTCGAAGATGATGATATCAAAAAGCTTATTGAGCCTATAGAAAATAAGCAAACACACAAAGAATCCATTCCAAGGGATATCTTGCTGGTTGAAGTCGCTTACGGGTCAGGCCACTCACTAGAATAAACACCCTTAACCCTTATGTTTTGCAGCGCACAATAATAATTTGCTATTATACTATTAATACGGTAAAACCATTTTTGTGGCTGGTCTTTGCAACATGGAAATTCCCAATAATTTCAATCAGTTTACAAATGGGAACGAGCATGATAGTTACTGATCCGGACGAAACCGAACGGCTACGTCAAGAATTGAAGAAAATAACTGCTGAGCGAGATTATTTACTCGCCGAAAATCGTCGCCTCACTCAGACTTCTCAAGGTAACCAGTCCCCAATCTGGGTAGGAACTAACGAGTTGGTCAAAGAAGCAGTCCCGTCAGTAACTGCAACAAAACAATCCGATTCCAAATCGTCAGTCAATAGTGAGTCACCTTTAGCAGAAAAAATACGACTGTACCGTTCTTTATTTCATGGACGTGAAGATGTCTACGCAAGGCTATGGCAAAACAAGACCACTCTTAAATCGGGTTACAGCCCTGTATGTAAAAATGAATGGGCACATGACTTGTGTCAGAAGTTCAAAGTCAGGTGTAGCGCCTGTCCTAACCGTGAATTAGCGCCGTTAAATGATCAAGTTATCCAGAACCATCTGGAGGGGAAATTCACTGCTGGTGTCTATCCTTTATTAAAAGATGATTCCTGCTATTTCTTAGCCATTGACTTTGATAAACAATCTTGGGCAGAGGATAGCGCCGCTTTCTGTGAAACATGCCAGGGCTTGGGCATACCAGTAGCTCTAGAACGCTCGCGGTCCGGGAATGGAGGGCACGTCTGGATATTCTTTTCGGAGGCTGTTCCGGCCTCAGTAGCGCGCAATCTCGGCTGCTATCTGGTGACTAGGACTATGTCCCGTCGCCATCAACTGGGTATGGATTCTTATGATCGATTGTTTCCTAATCAGGATACAGTACCCAAGGGAGGATTTGGCAACCTTATCGCGCTTCCCCTTCAAAAGGTACCCGGTGAAAAAGGAAATACTCTTTTTCTTGATGACGACTTCAAACCCTACCCTGACCAATGGAGTTATTTGGCTTCTATCAAAAGGGTGCTACCTTCCATTCTGGAGAATGCTGTTCGAGATGCCACGCGGACCGATCAGGTGTTGGGGGTACGCCTTAGCCCAACCGAAGATGACGAAACCCCTTGGGCTGCCCCACCTTCAAAATTGCCTCGTGAGCTTCTTGCCGGCCCCTTCCCTGATAAGGTCAATCTTGTAGTAAGCAATCTCATTTATGTGGAAAAAACCGGGTTGCCGTCGTCCTTGCTTAATAAAATCAAACGTCTGGCAGCTTTCCAAAACCCGGAATTCTATAAGAAACAAAAACTGCGTTTATCTACTGCGCTAACTCCCCGAATAATCTGTTGCGCTGAAGAATTTCCCAAGCATCTAGGTATTCCGCTCGGCCTCTTTGATGAATTACAAGAATTGTTGGATAAAGTAGGCATCAAACCAGAAGTTGCTGACAAAAGTTTTTCAGGTACGGAACTTAAAGTCACTTTTCATGGGCAGCTATCGCCTGCTCAGGAAGAAGCAGTGTCGAAGATACTCCCGCATAATAGAGGAATATTAGTAGCGCCTTCCGGATCAGGGAAGACTGTGGTTGGTATCTCGATAATCGTTTCTAGAAGTATAAACACTTTGATCTTAGTCAATCGTCACCCCTTGATGGAGCAATGGCGGAATCAACTCGCTAGCTTTCTGGAGATAGAACCTGCGAAAATAGGCCAAATAGGTGGAGGTAAAGACAAGCGCACCGGTTTCCTGGACGTTGCTATGCTCCAAAGCCTATTTAAAAATAAACAAGTGTCCGACCTTGTGGCTGAATACGGTCAAGTAATAGTGGACGAATGCCATCATCTTCCAGCGTTCACCTTCGAACAAGTACTGCGGCAGGCTAAAGCCCGTTATATTCTGGGACTCACGGCGACGCCATACCGACGCGATGGCCACCAACCGATCATTTTCATGCAATGCGGTCCGGTACGCTACGAGATCCGGCAAAACGCCACGAATTCTCAAGTAGCGTTGCATCACGCTTTGATTTGCCGCAATACTAGCTTCACGTCGCCTCCGACTGAAAATGAACTGTCTATCCAGAAAATATATTCAGCGTTGATGGTTGATGAAGCACGAAACAAGCTCATTCTGGATGACATCCTTAAATCTCTGGAGGAAGGGCGCTCACCAATTCTGCTGACTGAGCGACGAGAGCACTTGGAATACTTCTCCAGCCAATTGACCAAGGTGGTGAAGAATGTCATCACACTTCGAGGTGGCATGGGCGTCAAACAGCGCCGTGCTATCGCGGAGCAATTAGCCTCTATTTCAGAAAGCGAAAAGCGAGTATTGTTAGCCACAGGGCGGTATATCGGTGAAGGTTTTGATGATGCTCGGCTGGATACTCTTTTTCTGGCTTTGCCCGTTTCATGGAAAGGAACTCTGGTTCAATATGCCGGACGGCTACACCGGCTTCATGCCGGTAAAACGGATGTCAGAATATATGACTATGTGGACCGAAATATACCGATGTTGGTAAAAATGTTCCAGAAGAGACTACGTGGCTATCGAGCTATGGGTTATGAGCTGGATAAATCTGACAATCCAAATAAAAGTAACCTCGAATGTGATAAGGCGAAAACTTCGATGCTGTCTCTTTGGGATAGTTTGACCTCGACTTAACCGCATTCTCTATTATCCTAATAGATACCCTGGCTTCCATATGAGGTCCTCTTGGTATAGGTGACATACATCATAATAGAGGGAAATTATGAGCAAGGACAAGAAAAAGAAGACCAAAGTCTTGAGCATAAATGTGATCAGTAGCTGTGATTGATACTGGGAATGGTTTGATAGATCAGATATCCAAACAGCACCTTATGAGATCACCGGAAAATATTTGTTTTTCTCCCGGAACAGAGATCTTCTTATTGAAATAGCAATAGATGAATTAGAAAACGGCGACTTCCATCATGCTAAGACTCAAATGGCAGGTATTACTCCCCCATCTGGCGAGTATGTTCTATGTCTTTATTATAAAGATAATAGCCGCAAACATGAATTAGCCGCTAAATATCGAGACAGGAGTGGATTGAAGTATAGATACTACTGGAAAAGCAAGAGTGAAACGCTCGCTGGCAACCTACCACAACTCCGAATAGAGAACTCCCGGTTTTGAGGTGCAGCCCAAAGTAGCGGAGTATTTACTATTAGAAAGGCAGCACGTTAGACGCGGCAGTCAACTAAACCTTCTCTGTATCTTTAGGCAGACAGTAACTACATTAAGCATAAGTGAGCCGACGTCCTTTTGGCTCGGGAATGGGATCGTTAAACTCTTTTGCGGTTTCAATCCAGAGGGCTATGGCATCTTTTGCGTTTGATAGCGCAGATTCATAAGACTCTCCGTGCGCAGAACAACCCGGGAGTTCCGGGACTTCGGCCACATACATCCCATCATCATCGCTCCAGTATATTATGATCTCATATCTATCCATTATTCCCTACCCCCCAGTTTGTATTTGAGGATGATGATTCTGACTTGTTTGACTTGATATGGCTTCGCATTGTTTTTGTCTTTCTGAAGGTTGATTTTCTCATCAACACCAGATTTTCTGAATATGCAATGGCTTCCTTTTGTCCTCTTCTCAAATCCGAGATGTATCAGCAGTTGGCCCAGTTCTTTGTATGCAATGTTTGCATCTGATTTGCCTATCAGGATTTGAGCAATAAGCTTTTCGAATTTGCTCATGTTACCCGGTTAAATGAGTCGGTACGTATGTATGAATCGTAATGTGAAGCTTTCATTTTGTCAAGTTATGATAGTTCGCCTGAGCGACCTCCCCCCCCCCAAACCAATACTGATTAGAGAATTACCGGTTTCTCCTGCGTAGTCAATGTAAAAGCAATGCACCTAAAGGTTCTGCCTATTGTACTGTACTGCCCACTCGGTTACAGGCTGTTTGCAAACCTCCCAGGGTAGACCAAAGAAGAACTCGAACGGCTTCAAAGCATCGTTCTCCTTCTGAAACTCCTCAACTCGGCGGACATTTTCCATCTGGGATTCTGAGACCATGGCCTTTAGATATGAATCATCTGCAATCACTTTATGATGATAGTGACATGTGGGGCACTCGTAGTAGTTAGAGAAGTATTTGTAGTGTGGCTCGTTATTCACCATGAAGCTTGCTCCACAGTTCAGACAGCGGAAACACTTCAGGTAATCTCCCATAACAGTGCGGATAAAAAGACTTCTCAGGTCATCAGCTTTATGCGATGTGTGCCAGCCGGAATCTAAGAGCGTTTTAAGTGTAACGATCAAGTCTTCAATGGGTTTGGTTACAGAGGGCGAACCGACTAACATCGCTAGGAAACCTTCAAATAGTTGGTACTGGCGCTTGGATTGTTCTATCAGTTCGGCCTGTAATTGATGTTGTTTCTTCAGCTGAGCAAGTTTATTGTGTATATCCAGGTTCTCGTCGGTTAGTTTGTCTCTCTCCTGTGTCAATTTCGCAATCGTTTGTTTTAGCTCATTGTTCTGTGTTAGCAGAAGTTGTTTCTCTTTTTGCAGAGCCGTCACAGATTTTTCGAGTGACCCGAATTTGAGAATAGCCTGCTTTAGTTTGTTGGCATCAACTATTGGTTTTGCCACATTGGAACTCCTTCGCCAGTTCTATTAACGTTGGTATGTCCAGACCGTGCTTAGCTAGCTCGGCCTTAAGTGCTGACACTTCTTGCATTTCCTTCTGTTTTACTTTGGTCTACCCCTGCGCGTATAGCTATTATCGGCTGAGGGACTCCGCAGAAGAAAAGCTTCATGATTTTAGACACTTTCTGTGGCGAAAGCTTTACTGTCATCTCTAGACCAGAGCCTCCTTGGTAATTGCTGGGACATAGTGTCCTGTATTACACAGTGCGTCCCTGTGTATATTAGGGCAGCATCTTCATACATTTCAAACTCATCATTAAGCCACTTTCTGGGAGCGCCTTTTCTCTCAATTGCATAGTTTGGGTTAACCGCTTCGAGCCTTAAGGATGCGGTCTATCTTGTAGCCTCTGAGCTGTTTAAGCCCCATGTGGTCGACAGGCGATGATATGCGGCCCCGAATCATGTCTTGAGCTGAGGCGAAGTGGACGTAGCGATTCACCATTTCCAGGAGCTGTGCCCCAGTATCATTTTCAGGTGGAGTACGTCACCGCATTTTTCTGTTAGGAAATTGGTCGCATAGGTATGTCTGCAGAGGTGTGCGTGCAGCCTTGGCACGCCTGCCCGCTTTCTCCATCGTTCAAATACGAGTTTAATTGCGTTGGATGACAAATGTCTGCCATCGAGGGTGAGAAATAGGTAGTTATCAAGGTCGGATGCAGGCTGGTGTCTGAAGTGGAAAAGATAGCGCCAGAGCATCTTCTGGGCTAATGCCCCGATCGGCACTAGTCTTTCTTTGCTACCTTTCCCCATGATTTTCAGGTAGCCTTCCTCAACATGCGCATCATGGAAGCGAAGGCCGGATAACTCGCCGAGTCTCAGACCTGTATCAAGCAGGGTCACAAGTATGCTGATGTTCCGGCATCCCTGGGTTGTCAAGGGGTTCTGAGCTGATAGCAGGAGGTCGATCTCCGCCGGGGTGTGCGGCTCGACGATCTTGATGGGCACCTTGGGCAACTTGATATTGGATAATACATTCTCTGAGGTATATCCCTCCGCCATAAGCCATGAGCTGAAGGCCTTCAGCGCCCTCACTTTACCTTGGACTGTATAGGGGGAGAGACCTCTGTTCTGTTCTCGGATAATGAAATCTCTCACCGAGAATGTGCTGAGTTCGGCGAGAATGGCCTCTCTATCCGATGACCTGACGAACCTGACGAAGTCAAGCAGCATCTCCGTATATCAGGCCACGGTCTTGGGAGACTTGCCCTCCGCCTTGTTCGATTGAGCGAAGTGTGAGATCAGCTTTGTCAGGTCAAACGCTGCCATGTTAACATCCGACCATTTGAGATTTACCTTCCCTGCTTTCATCGTATATACTTGCCCATCCTTTCTGTCCATTGTCCAGCAGGCAAGTAGTGAAGGTGATACCCGGGAAAATTCTTAACCGAATCAGGGTGTCGTCTTTGGGGTAAAAAGAGAAACCACCCTGTTTTCGGGGTGGTTTCGTCTAGCTTCGGATTAGCTTCAGCCTAAGAATGGCTGGTGAGCGGTGTGGGAGTCGGACCCACGACGCCCTGATTAAAAGTCAGGTGCTCTACCACTGAGCTAACCGCCCACGCTTCTTCTGTAAAAGGCAAATCGCTGTGCCTCTTGTGTCTGATTTTACTCGACTCTTTCATCTCCGTCAATGCTGCGCAATACTAGCCGAGTGTGTTATTATACATGGGGAATAGTTAGAGTGTAGAGATGGCTGAGCTAGTCGATATAGTGAGCAGGGTTGGAAAGGCAAACGAAGCCATGAACGTTGTTGAGGTCTCGCGGGTAATCAAGTCCTTCAAGGGCGTCAAGGTAGTGGACAGTGTTTCCTTCAGCATAGGTCAAGGCGAGATATTCGGCATGGTTGGCCCCAACGGAGCTGGCAAGACCACCACTATAAGGATGCTTATGGACATTATCAAGCCGGACTCCGGCGAGATAAAAATATTGGGCGAGCCTATAAACGAAGCCATTAAGAACCGCGTAGGCTATCTGCCCGAGGAGAGGGGACTCTATAGGAAACTCACTGTCTCTGAGTCGCTATCCTATCTGGCTGCGCTCAAAAACATGAGAAGACGCCTGGCAAGGGAGAGAGCGGAGGAACTCCTGAAGCGGGTGAATATGCTGCCCCACAAGGACAAAAAGACTGATGAGCTGAGCCACGGCATGGGCCAGTTGATACAGTTTGTTGCTACCATTCTGCACGACCCCGAGCTGGTGGTCTTCGATGAGCCCTTCGCTGCCCTCGACCCTGTAAATACTCAGCTTCTGAAAGAGTTGATTCTCGAGCTCAGAAGCCAGGGCAAGTCGGTCATCCTGAGCACCCATATGATGAACCAGGTGGAGGAGCTTTGCGACAGAATCCTGATGATAAACAAAGGCCAGGCCGTGCTCTACGGCAGCCTGTCTGAGATAAAATCGAGATACAGAAACAACTCTGTGTTCCTGGAATGTGACCGCTTGCCGGAAGGGCTCCCCGGTGTGGTCGGCAATAAGAATCACATGAAGTACATGGAGCTCTTTCTGGATGGACGCACTTCGCCTCAGGAGGTGCTGAGCGCATTGATAAGCAAGGGCGTCACAGTAGGCCGCTTCGAGGTGTCAACGCCTTCGCTTAATGAAATTTTCATCCAGGTGGTGAAAGAGGGACGATGAACAAGACCTTCATTATCCTGAAACACGAATTCTGGAAGACTCTAAGGAGCACGTCTTTCATCCTCCTGACCTTATCACTTCCCTTGCTGGCAATCCTGGGGGTGGGAATATATCAGGGGGTGCACCACTGGTACCATCCTGCTGCCCCGCAAGAGGAGCAGATTGGCTATGTAGACCAGACCGGGATGTTTAACGGGTATACAAGCCAGACCGGCGTTCTGTTTGTCCTCTATCCTGATGAAGAACAGGCTAAAGACGCCCTCCTGGCCAAGGACATAAAGGAATACTTTGTGATACCCGCTGACTATCTTTCCAATGGAGTTGTTACCAGATATACCTTGTCCAGGGAGGTAGTTCCTTCTACGAAAACCACCGGGCAAATAACTGACTTTCTGCTCTCCAACCTGCTCGCCGGAGAGGTCAGCCCCCAGGTAATAGAGCGGGTCAAGGCGCCGTTGCTGTTGGACTCGGTCCGATTAGATGAAACCGGAGAGATAGCCCCGGGCCAGGATGTAGCCAGCACCTACATCGTGCCTATAATCTTCGCCACATTGTTCATAATTTCTATCATGTTCTCATCCGGCTTCCTGTTCCAGAGCGTCACTGAGGAGAAGGAGAACAGGGTGATAGAGATACTACTCTCCTCTGTATCCTCAGGGCAATTGATGGTGGGGAAGGTGTTGGGACTGGGAGCTGCGGGGCTTATTCAAGTTGCTGTATGGTTTATAACGTTTGTAATCTTCTCCCGTGTAGCCCCGGGCATCATACCGGCTTTAGGCGCTCTCTCTGTGCCTGCCAGCCTAATTGGCTGGGGGCTGGTGTACTTCATCCTAGGTTATCTTCTGCTCGCTTCCTTATATGCCGGCGTCGGCTCCATTGGCGCTACCGCCAAGGAAGGGCAAGGCTGGTCGACTATAATTGCACTTCCTGCGATATCGCCTATCTGGTTCAACTATTTCCTAATTAACAGCCCCGAGGGCGCGGTTTCGAGGGTTCTCACCTTCTTCCCGCTTACCAGCCCTGTAGCTGCTATGATGAGACTTGCTTTACATGCTATCTCTGCTTGGGAGATAGCACTGAGCCTTATTATCCTGGCGGGTTCGATTGCATTGACTATGTGGTTTGCCGCCAAGGTGTTCCGGGCATTCCTCCTCATGTACGGCAAGAGGCCGGCCTTGCGAGAGATAATCAGGTATGTCAGAGAGGCTTAGAGGGCTTCTTTCGATTGGGGCAATCGCGCTTTAAGGAAATGGTCGGAGAACAATCCGTGGTTCTGGAACCAGACGTCAGAGGTTTACTTTAGATGGATATTTTTATCTGAGACTTGGGACACTGTTATGTGTTCCTCTCACGCTTTCCATGCTTCTTTGGGAAGTTTAACACGATACCTCTTGCCATCGCTTACCACCAGGACACCTGTTTCCATAGGAATGTGGGTTAGTTTTGGCAGCAAAGAATGTAGAGCAGCGATAATAATGGTTGAGGGGGCAAACTTGAGTCTCAATCTGATAATACCGTTGTGGCTGCCAATAGGGTGGAAACGAACGTCGGCAAAATCAGCATCCAAGGTGACCAGGCAGCGTCCAGTTTTGCCTGCAAAGGCTATTAAGTCAGAATTTTTGCACCCTTTGAGCCCTGCGTCTCTGAGGTGAATGACGTCATAACCTGATTGTCGTAACGCTGTGGCAACTTGGGGTGAGATGTTTTCATCAAGCAGGAGCTTGAGGCTCATCTGATTCCTTCTGCCTCAAGAATTCCGACTTCTTCTTGGGCTAATTCAGCAGCATACTCCAGGCAAGCGAGAATATCCTCTCTTGTCAGGTCAGGGTACTCTTTCAATATTTCCTCCGGCCTGAGCCCGCCAGCCAGCAGATTAAGCACTATATAGACAGGTATCCTGGTGTTCTTGACAACAGGTTTGCCGTGCATAATCTCAGGGTCTATGGTAATTCGATTCTGATACCTCATTCCTCTACACCTCCTTGAAACCCCTGTAGTTTCTTTGTGAATAGTATACACACTTTTAGTATATGCTCATTATAGCGAGTGCAATTGTGGGGTCAAGTATTCGTAGTGGTTAATCGTAACAGGCTGGTTCGCTTTCAGGAAGACTGCTCTGACAGGCTGTAGCCAGGCGGGGCTCTTTCTGCTATACTTCTACTAATAAATTTCTTAGAGAACAGTTTCTAGAGAACAATTATGGAGTCTATCAGAATAGACTGGGGAAAGGGTACCATACTTCTTGTTTGCTGGGTATTCGCCAATATAATTGCTTACTATATTTTTTGATCTATAGTCCAGATTGACGGCAGAGCTGCGCCGAGGATAAGCCCCCATAGTCTAGTGGCCTAGGACACTGCCCTTTCAAGGCAGAAGCAGGGATTCGAATTCCCTTGGGGGCACCAACCCCTAAACTCTGGACTTACCTCAGCATTCAGACCTGTTCTCGCAGCCTTTGCACATAATTTCGTTGATTTCTTACAAAGGCGCTGATGCTGCAAATTATGACGACAGTGCTGCATAGTGACTGGCTCTATCCTCAAGGTTGACTGCTCAAATATATTGCTTCGCAATTTTCTTATATCCCTTACCCCCACGGCCATAGCTCGCCTCCGTAGAAGGGGGACTAAAGTACTACCTCACAAGGTACATAAATGGGATTGCCATGCTCGCTTCATCGCAGCAGAATGTGCGCTGACGAGCCCTTTGTGAGGAGCAGGCTTGCTATGAACCATAAATATTGTCCAGAGTTATACAACTGCCCCAGGGTTAAGATGACACCCTTGATCAGGATTCTATTGTGCTGCACTGCTGCTGAGGCTATGGAGTCCATCTGTGCTAGCTGCGAGCAGAAGCAGGCTCAAGGTGAGCGGGATAATAATTATGTGGCTCCTTCAGGCCGAAAGGTGAAAGTAGTGGTCGAAGATGGGGCTGAGCAGATGACAGGGGCGTCGATAGGTTCCGATTCCGGGGCTAGATTTATCGCCAGTTAGCGGAGGCTATAGTGAAAGAATCAACTCTGATACTCACCTATGCGGGCATGGGCCTCGCTGTGATGATGCTGGGACTGATTGTCTTCATCCAGGGCACTATTTTGGAGCACCCTGACCAGCAAGTAAAACTCGGCCAGAAAGTAAGGACCATAGGCACGGGACTCTTCGCCATAGGGGTAGCTTATGTCATCGGTTGCCTGACCATGGCGATGGTATAGCCCGGACTTTCCCGGAAGGAGATTAGAGATGAAAGCGCGAGGTATCACAACCGACAACACAGTATTTGTAATAGTATCCTTCGAAGGCAGGGACCCTTACTCCCTGGCCGGCGGGTTGGGTGTCAGGGTGGCAAACCTGTCTGAGGCACTGGCAGACATGGGCTTCCCCGTCCACGTCTTCTTCATCGGCGATCCCAAACTCCCCGGGGAGGAAGTATGCCAGGGTGGCA
>CAYGWR010000033.1:0-14180 GCA_964353645.1 uncultured Dehalococcoidia bacterium | reverse complement strand
GCAAAGGTTTGTTCTCGGTAGAATCAAAATCATCGGTCTCTCCTCTCCAACACATCCCACACATGATACCATATCATGTGCTGAAAGGCACTTTCGGGGCTTAGAGAGGGTGCCGAGGTTCATTGCTGACGCCTCTTGTTTTTGAGTGGCTTGTTCCAGTAGGGCGACCTGCACTTGGCACAACGCTTAGGCTCCTTTTCGCTCCGGGGCCACCATGACTTGCTACAACGTAGGCAGTGCCGCTGGGTTAGAACAGGGGTTTCCATTGGATGAAAAGGTAAAGTGGGGAATCGCCTTTCGGGGGACGTTGCACAAGTCTGCTTTGGTGAGCGATATTTCCCGACTCAAACTCGGTGATGTCTGATTTGCTTGTACTATGACCACACTTCTGGAGAAAAGTCTATTACTATTCCCCTATCTAAACCAGTACCAAATGACCCTAGAATTCGGCTAACATTTCACGTAAGATTACAATATTATTATTACATAAGATGATTCTTACAGAATAATCAATTCTGATTGATATGGAAAATACCGGCTAAAAGGAAGTTGAAATGGTACAATTTGTTAATGCTACTCAGGCCCGAGGAGAAATTGAGAGGATTTTGACAAAGGCAAAATACAATATGGTCATGATTTCTCCGTATATAAAAATCAACGATGACTTTATTGCAAGATTAATGGATGCCGGACTAAATAGAAAAGTTAGAATAACGATGGTATGTCGTGAGCAAGATTTACTAGCCGGTCAACGGGTTAAACTTAAACAGACACCCAATCTAGCACTACACTTCAACGAACGTATACATGCTAAATGCTTTTATAACGAAGATACCATGGTTATTACTTCTCTTAACCTTTACGAATCTTTATCAGGACCCAATCGTGAGATGGGCGTCCTACTTAGTAGTAATACTGAAGGTGATAAAGTAGCGTTCGACGAGGCTAAAGCTGAAGCTCAATTCATTATCCGAGAGTCCGAGTCTGATACTTCCAAACTAAAAACTTTAACAAATGAAAGAAGCCAAACACCCATATTAAAGGAGAAACCTAACCCTAAGGTTGAAACAAAGCCAGCGAAAGAGACAAGTATTGAAGCCTCAATAGTTAAAGGTATATCTGAATTTTTTGGTCTAAAGGGGATAAAGTCGGCAAGAGACTTACCAGCGGAAAATACCTCAATGAAAGTAAGATCGTCCAGCAGAACTAAACAGAAAGGCTACTGCATAAGGTGTGGGAAAAATAAAACCTATGATTTAGATGCACCATACTGTCCTGATTGTTACAGAGTATGGAATAAATTTAAAGACCCCAATTACAAAGAGGAGTTCTGCCATTTGTGTGGCACTCCCAATCAACCAACCACTCGGAATAAACCTTTATGTAATTCATGTTACAATAAATCTCTTAGAAAGTAAGCACTGTTCATCCTGTCCAGCGCTCGGGAATCCATCTCGATGTCCTCGACTTTGGCAAGCCAATTCTTCAAGCGCAGTCTGATTCCGTCAAGGTCGTTCAGTATCTTTGCGCCTTCCCTGGTAACTGGCTTCATTCTTCGGATGCTGCGGGCAAATATAAACGGGTAAAAAGACCTCCTGACTTATTTCGCCCTATTTGGCGACAAATGCTTCACACGCCTGCGAATCCACCCTTACCTGCATCCCATACTTAAGGCCCCCATGTCTGGCACTAATGCAATTGAAGAATTTCTTATCTTTTTCCAGCTTGAAGTTTTGGCAATTACCGCATACACTCAGCTTAACCTGTTTCGCCATCTATCACCCCTTCTGTAAAAATAGAGGTTTATCGTCCCCTCTTCCGGGAGAGCAATGAGTGTAGATATTATACCATCAAATTTCTACTCAGACCAGTGCTAGTCCCCATATCCATACGAGGCTTCTGCGAAACTAGTTCCTGTGCGAGTATGCCCGAAGCTAGCCGTGTGGGTTTAACGGAGATCGCTGTAGCTTGAGTCGAAGCTGTAACTGAAAAAAGTTAGCGTTTCGCGGAAGCCTCCAAAAGCCTGGAACGAGATCAGAGAACTGAAACAGATTGACCTGGATATGAGCGGGACCATAGACAACGATGAGCTCATGGCACTCAGGTCTAAAGATGTTCGCATCGGCACAACAGATAAGCTGATGGAGATATTCGGCACGCATCCCAATATGCTGAAGCGGATCAAGCACCTTTCGACACTAACGGTTAGGTAACGAAAGAACCGTAGAGCACGCAGAGAGCGCAGAGATAGATAAATAATCGGAAGGGGCATCCTTCCTAATTATTTGCCGAACATACGAAAGAATCTATCTTCGTATTCCTCAAATAGACCCCATCTATCAAGCTCCATTTTCAAAGCAGAGGGATCCAACTCACCATTTTTGACGAGGGCAAACAGTTGCTCGATCGATTGTCTGGCCTCCAGGGGAACTCCTTTACGGTCCACATCGAGGAGACCCCTCCTCCCCAATTCTAACATATTGTTATCCACGGAATACCTGGTCATGTCGAAGATGAATTTCAGTAAGGAGACATCCCATAGCTCATCTACGCCTTTAATTATCGTGGCAAGCTGGTTCCCCTCTTTGTCTATTGTTTCATCAAGCTTGCGCACTACCGAATTCATATCTGAGGATACGATATTCAGTTCCTTGGGTTCATTTTTATAGCCATAGAAGAGCCCGGGGGTATGTGTCCCATACTCTTTGGCTATCATCTCAAGATACCTCTTAGCATGTTCGCTGAACCCCTCAACGTTAATCAGATATGCTGGAGTCACCACCCTAGGCTTCTCAGCCCGCACCCTTCCCTCTCTCACCACTGTTTCCTCTTCGCCTTGCACAAGCTCCTTATACGATGGCTCAGTAAGCAGATAGTAATAAATGTTGGTGGTGCCGAAAGTAGACAGGGTTTGCCTCGGAGGACGCAGAACCTCAGTGTGGCTTATAGCATATTCGATTCTCTCGTCGTCAGTGCTCATTTCACCTAAATTCTATTCTATCCTTCTTAGATATGGAACTCTAGTACATCGCCGTCCTCAAGGACATACCCCCTGCTGACCTTCTGCCCGTCAAATTTCCCTGAGCCCCACACCTGAGCATATTTCAAGTTTCTGAGAAAGTCCTTATGGACAGAACCGGCTGCATCTTCGACCGTGCTCCCTGTCTTGAGTATAACGGGCTCATTCAAATCAGCTTTCGCTCCCGGGGACTTGGTGTACACCCTGATTATGTCAAGCATATTATAGATAGTCCGTTTCATCTCCTCCAGCCCTGTCCCCTTCTGTGCAGAGATAGAAACCACCGGTAACTTATCGCCATAGCGCGATTGCACCAGCTTATAGTTTTCGACCGCGTTATTCAAATCGTTCTTATTACCTACAATCAGCGCCTTCTTTAGAGCCACCCCAATCAAAAGCTCATCTTTCACTTCCATCCCCATGAGTTTAACCTTCATCCCCTCCAACTCGGCCAATATGGCGTCTATCTGCAGCAAAGGGTCTTCGCCAAGGTCGATCATAACCAGCAAAACGTCCGCATTACGCAGCAGATGAGATAGCCACGGCTTAGCTTCACGGTCGGTTAACGGCGGCATATCCACAAGTTGTATCTGGATATTTTCAAATTTCATCATCCCCGGGGCAGGAACCTTGGTAGTAAAGGGGTAATCAGCTACCTCGGGGGCTGCCTCGGTGAGGGTTGATACCAGTTGGGATTTGCCTGCATTGGGAAGGCCCACTAATACAATCTGACCGGCCCCTTCCCTCCTGATGTTGTAAGTGCTTCCTTTCTTGCCGGTGGAAGGCCTCCTCTGCGCTTCCTCCTGGTGCTTGGCTATCCTTCTTCTCAGCTCTGCGCGCAGATGGTCCGTCCCTTTGTGCTTGGGCATAATGGCGAGCATAGCCTCCAGGGCTTCCACCTTCTCCTCGGGAGTCTTGGCAGACCTGTAAATCTTCTCAGCTTCGTGGTATTGTGGCGGCAGGTTTGCCGGCATCTCACCACCTCCAAAGCCACTTCCTATGCCCGCGCTAACGGATAGTCAATATCTCCTTTTTATACTCGTCGAGCAATTTGAGGTACTGCGAGTCCAGTTGAGCCAGAACCCGGCGCCATTCCTGCTGAAATTGCGGGTGGCTTTCGACATTTACCCTGGGCGGAGGCGCCGCCCCGGGCTGTTGCTGGGACGCCTGCATCAGTTTGGCCTCGAAATCCCTCTTTACAGCTTCGTAGGTCTGCCTCCTCTGTTGCTCGCCCTCTTTCTCGTAGTGGCTGAAGACGCGTCTGAGCTTGGTGTACACATTTTCGATGCCCACCTTATCGCGTTTCAACTCCTTGATCGCTTCCATGACCTTCTTGTTTTTCTTTTTGGCGAGGTCATTTCTGGGCAGGTCTATGTTCCTGATGAAAGCCTCATGAGCACCCTGGACTACGTGCTGTCGCACCTTTTCATCATACTTGCCAATCTCAGTGGCAAGATCAAATTCGTCCCTCAAGTATTTAGCAGCCAGCTTTGCCCCTTCAGGAAGATATTTCCATTTAGTCAGGTCTTCCTCCGAGGCTTTACCCAGGCTCTCAGCCCTTTCCATCGCCCGCTCGAAAGCGCTCTTCATCTCATCCATGTAGAACCCTCCATCCTTTTCCCCTAGAAACAGTCGAAGCTATTTTATCACCTTCACTCCAGATAAACAACGCGTCCATGCTAGAGGGAGGATGAGGCACTCTGACAAGGGGCTTAAGCCCCTTGTCCATTTAGGCACAAATAGGTTGGAGCAGGTGCTCCAACCTACCCCGAAGCCCTGCAAAGCAGGTGGCTGAGCACCTGCGCTATTTTCGTACTTCGTGGTGACGGTGGCAACCGTCATGAAGGATTCCCGCTTGCGCGGGAATCCAGAGCTGTAGCGTCGTGACTCCCATCACGATGGGAGCTTCGTCGCCACAGGAGTGGCGACGCTACATAGGCTGTGGATGATAACATCCACAGCGAGCATGGATCACCTTCACTCTGGATAAACAACGCAATCAGGTCAAGCTGCCACAGGTTGACAGCGAGCATAAGGGCATGTTAGGCTAAAATAAATGTGTGATGTTCGACCGTTTTGCGGCCTGCGTTACAACTTGCAGAGAGTTCCCGACCCTTCCTCAACCATTACCCCACCTTATGATGTAATCTCATCAGCAGAGCGTATTCAATATTATCGCAAAAGCCCCTATAACATCATCAGGCTGGAGTACGGCGAGGAGCAGCCCGGGGATTCGGCTGATAATAACAAGTACACACGCGCCGCCGCCATATTAGATGCCTGGCTCAAAGAGGGTATACTGGTACGGGAAGAATACCCCGCCTTATATATCGTCGAACACAACTTCCCCTATCAGGACACGACCAAGAGCCGGCTCGGCCTTCTCGCCAGGGTGCGCCTGGAGGAACTCGATAATAAGGGGCATATTCGCCCTCACGAAAAAACAACGAAAGAGCCCGCCATTGACCGGCTCAACCTGCTCAGAGCTTGCCGCGCTAACCTGAGCCCGATAATGGGGCTGCTTCGCACCGAGAAAGGCGAGATGGTGTCGCTTTTGCGCAGGCTAATCAAAGGAGAGCCTGCTCTTAGCGCCACGGATAGCTACGGAGTGAGCTACCGCCTCCGGGTGATAACTGACAAGGCAGCGATAGATAGAATTGCCAAGCTCTTCGCCGACAAGGTTATCTATATAGCGGACGGGCACCACAGATACGAGACAGCCCTGCGCTATAAAAAGGAGCAATGTGCCGCCCATCACTCATGCACCGGAGAAGAACCGTTCAACTTCGTGATGATGAGTCTGATGGACTCGGAGGACCCCGGCCTCGTCATGCTGCCCACACACCGCCTCGTCAAAGGTCTGGAATCTCACAAGATAGCACAGCTTGAGGAAAAGCTGTCCTCCTATTTCAGTGTAGACAGCTTGCTCCCGCCACTGCCAACAGCATCCGATTCCATTCATACCTGGCTCCGCATCCTCGAAATGAAGGGCAAGCGGGGCACTGTGCTGGGCCTCTACGGTGCGCACAGCAATAACTTCTGCATGCTGAGGATGAAACGAAATGCTGACCTCCAGATAGTGATACCATCGGAGGAGCTAAGCCTGTGGAAAAAACTGGATGTAGCGTTATTGCAGAGAATAGTTTTGCAGGAGGCTCTGGGTATAGATACACTAGAAAAAGAGGTCAAACATCTGGAATATACCAGAGACGGCCTAGAAGCTGTTTCACAGGTAAACTCCGGGGCATGTCAGATGGCTTTCTTCCTCAACCCCACCCGTATCTTGAGCGTCCTGGATGCAGCCGACGCCGGCAAGAGATTGCCCCAGAAATCCACCTACTTCTACCCCAAGACGCCCGCAGGCCTGGTGATAAACCCTGTATGGGACAGCGTCTAATCTGCGATCAGGCTTTCTTAACCTTCCCGGTTAAGCCAAAGAACCACAGCGCATTCTCGGTAGTCTTAGCAGCAATAGTCTGCTCTGCCATTCCCCTTAGCTGGGCGACAGCCCTTAGAGACCTGACGATATCAGCAGGTCGAGCCTGGTATTTTGTCTCCCTGCCATAAGTGACGGGACAATCTGTCTCCAACAGCAAATTCTCCAGCGGGGTCTCCCTGACCGCCCTTCTATGCTCATCATGGTATTCCGTCGCCGGGGTGGCGGAGATGAAATAGCCCTCGGCAATTATCTCCCGCAGCACACTGGAGAATCCCGTGTACCAGTGGAAAACAGCTCTTTTCACACCTGATTCTTTGACCAAGTCAAAGCTGTCTTTCCAGGAATATCTGGCATGGACGCTGACCGGCTTGTCGTATCTTCTCGCCAGCTCCAACACAGTCTTGAAAGCTTCTTTCTGACGCTCCTTATCTGCCGCAGCTATCACCCTCTTATCATAGTCGAGGCCGATCTCACCGATTCCAACCGCCTTCTCGATGTTATCCTCGATGAGCTGCAGAGTGAGGTCTACTTTAGAAGCATCCATGTTACCCAGGTTCCAGGGATGCAAGCCCAGCGCGGGGTGGACAAAACCTCTATGTTTCTCAGATATTTCTAGTATCTTGATATTGGACTCGTAGTCCTGACCAACAGCGATCACGGCGACAAGGCCTACCTGTTTCGCTTCCTCGATAGCTCTATCGAGGTCTTCTATCTCGTCGAGGTGAGCATGGGTGTCAATTAGTTTTAAAAGTGTCGTACTCATTCTCCGTAAATCAACCCCCTAATCCCCCAATCTTGGGGGACTTTAAAAATTGGGGGACACCCCCAATCCCCCGGCAAAGGGGCTACGCCCCTCTGCACTCCTCTATCATCTAAGGGTAGATTGGAGCACCTGCTCCAACCAGTAGGGGCGTTCAATTGAACGCCCCTGCAAAGATAAGACCAATAAAATCAATCTCGGGCACCTATTCGGCTATCAGACCAAATTTCTCAATATTCTGGTCAGCGAGCTTTTGGATTTCCGCTATTTCCTGCTTCCTGCCCGCTCCCTCAAGAAGATGCCTGAATCTAACCTGCCCCTTCAAGTATTCTTCTACCGGAACCCTCCTGGGAATCTTCACCACCATCGTCACGCCGTCTTCCACCTCATATAAGGGGTAAAGGCCAGTATTCACTGCAAGCCTGGCATAATCTATAGTGCGCGACGGCTCGGTTCCCCACCCCAGGGGGCAGGGAACATGTATCTGCACATACTTAGGCCCGCGTATCGAGAGTGCCTTCCTCACTTTTCTGTCCAGGTCCATGGGATAGCCCACCGAAGCCACAGCCACATAGGGTATGCCGTGGGCAGCAGCGATCTGAGGCAGGTCCTTCTTCGGCCTGAGGTTGCCCAGAGAGGCCTTGCCCGGGGGGCTGGTAGTAGTACGGGCATAAGTGGGGGTCGAGCCGCTGCGCTGTATGCCGGTGTTCATGTAGGCTTCGTTGTCATAGCAGACATACAGGATGTCATGGCCCCGCTCAAACATGCCGGAGATAGCGCCAAACCCGATGTCGAAAGTGGAGCCATCGCCGCCCTGAGCGATCACCCTCACCTTGTCCAGTCGCCCTATGACTCTCAATGCTGCTTCCACACCCGACGCCACCGCTGCCGTGTTCTGGAACAAAGAATGGAGCCAGGGCACCTCCCAGGCCGATTCGGGGTATTTGGAGGTGAATATTTCCAGGCATCCGGTGGAGTTGACTATTATCACATTGCGCCCGGCTGCTCTGACCACCAGGCGAGCTGCCAATGCTTGGCCGCAACCGGGGCAGGCCGTATGGCCCGAACATAATAGATGGTCAACGAGTTTATCACGCTCTTTTACTAACTCAGGCATTTATACCCTCCAGTTCCAGGTCCGTCCTTAAGCCAATGAACTCCATATTTATGAGCTGCTGCTGAGCCTTCTCTATGGCATGTTTCAAATCGTCCGTGGTGACATCTCTGCCGCCTAAGCCAATGACAAAACCGCTGATCTTAGGAGAGGCAGGACGGCCATGGAACACAGACCTTAACTCAACAGCTATAGGGGCGCTGCCACCCAGTGAGAGCGCCTTCTCGATTACGACGATATTTTGAGCGCCTTTCAGCGCCTCATACAGAGCCTCTTCGGGAAAAGGACGATAGGTTATGAGACGCAGCACCCCAACCTTCTGCCCTTTATTTCGCAGGTCATCGACAACATCCTTAATAGTACCCGCCATCGAGCCCAAAGCCACCACAACGGTCGAAGCATCGTCAACACGATACTTCTCAAACAGCCCGCCGGCCACACGCCCAAAGGTGCGTTTGAACTCCCGGGCCACCTCCTCGATTATGGGAATGGATGCCTCCATGGTGCGCTGAATCATATATCGAGCTTCCATGTATTTGTCAGGCTCGGTAAAAGCACCCATAGTCAGCGGGTTGTCGGGGTCTAATTTGTATATAGGCTGGTAAGGAGGCAAATAGGCATCTACCTCTTTCTGGCTGGGGAGATCAACCACCTCGAAGGCATGAGGCAATACGAAGCCATCGACGCAGACCATCACCGGCAACATCACGCGGTGATCCTCCGCGATTCGATAAGCCTGCAAAACAAGGTCGCAGGCCTCCTGATTATTCTCAGCATACATTTGAATCCAGCCACTGTCCCTCATGGCAATTGAGTCCTGCTGGTCGTTCCAGATACTGAGCGGCGCTGATACCGCACGGTTGGCATTGATCATAACTATGGGAAGTCGCATGCCAGCGATATTGAAGACCACCTCGCCCATATAGAGAAGCCCCTGGGAGGAAGTCGCGGTGAAGACTCGAACGCCGACAGCGCTAGCACCCAGAACCAGCGATGCCGCCGAATGCTCTCCCTCCACATTGATGAACTCTGTATCCAGCTCGCCGTCAGCCACCATCGAGGCTAACTCCTCCACAATCAACGTCTGCGGCGTTATGGGATAGGCCGATATCACTCTGGGACGACATAGGGTCACCGCCTCGGCTATTGCCCGGCAACCTTGTATCATTCTTCCTTTAAGCATCTTCTCCCCCCTCCGGTATCATTTCAATGTCATGCACTGGACAGCCACTGGCACAGATGCCACAGCCCTTACAGAAGTCTTCGTTAGCATAATAAGTCCTCTGCCCGGTGCCGAAGATACATCCTTCCGGACAGCTCAAAGCACAGACATCACAAGCAATGCAATTCTTGTGCAAGAACCGCGGCTTGCCTGCCGTGCGCCAGGCTCCTGTCTTATTGACACGGCTTCCTCCCGGATGAGTCACCGTTCCCAGCGTAATCTTCATGCGCCATTCCCCCTGTTCTTGACCTCATTGTAAGCTTCTATAAACGCCTTCCCGTTGCTCTCCGCTGCCTTCCCGGAGAAACGAGAGTTTATCGCCCTCTGAACCGACTCCACACTCAGTTCACCCGTGACCGCAATGAAGGCACCGATGAGAACAGTATTGACCCGGTCGGCTCGACCCATAATCTGCTTAGCAATCCGCGCTGCATTGAGTGTCACGACCCTGGCCTGGGTCTTGAGCCCCAGTTCTGAGGATTTCTTGCTCGTGTTAATCACAGCAAGTCCATCAGGCTTTAATCCAGCGACCACATCATATCCCCTCATCAGAGTGGGGTCCTGGACAAGCACATAGTCAGGCTTGTAAATCTGGCTGCGCACCCGAATCGGAGCGTCGCCGATGCGTACAAATGCATTCATAGGCGCGCCCATCCTCGCCGCTCCGAACGTAGGAAATGACAGAGCGTACTTACCATCCTCGAAGGCTGCATTAGCCAGGATAGTAGCAGTAGTGATCGCTCCCTGTCCTGCCCGTGCATGAACACGAATCTCTTTCATCATAAGCGCTATCTCCAAAAATTTATTGCATTTTCATAAGCGATGATACGCTCTACTTACTTACTTAACAACTATGTTCACCAACCGCCCCGGCACATAAATGATGTCCTTTATCTCTTTACCGTTGATATGTGCCCGCACCCGCTCCCGGCTCAGCGCCAGTTCCTTAGCCTCAGACTCCGTGATAGATACTGGAACCTCTACCCGGTCGCGAAGCTTACCATTGACTTGAATAACCAGGGTGATCTGCTCCTCAGCCACCAGCTTCTCATCCCAGGAGGGGAACGATTGGTTGTGAATGCTGTAGGGATGGCCGGTTAGCTCCCATAGCTCCTCCGCGATATGTGGGACTGAAGGTGCTAGAAGAAGGAGCAAAGTATCGATTGTCTTCTTCCATGCACTATTGGCAACTGAGCGCTCCTCTTTCACCTTAGCCAGATAGTTGGTGAACTCCATGAGAGCAGCGATCATGGTATTGAAACGGAATTTCTCCAGGTCTTCGCTAACCTTTTTTATCGTTTTGTGAGTCAGATGGCGCAGCTCAATTCCTACTGCCTCATCGATTGTAGGCAAACCCTCACCTTTCTGCTCCTCCAGGACCAGATTCCAGACACGGTTGAGCCAGCGCCATAACCCGCTGATGCCGCTGTCATCCCAACCACCACCCTGGTCCCAAGGCCCGACAAACATGAGATAGGCACGGACTGTGTCTGAGCCCATCCTTGCCACATACTCGTCAGGGGTGACCACATTGCCACGCGACTTGCTCATCTTGGCCCCACCCAAAACAACGGTGCCCTGATTGAACAGGCGCGTGAAAGGCTCACCGAATTTCACCAGGCCCAGGTCTCGAATTGCCTTGGTGAAGAAACGGGCATAGAACAGATGCATGGTGGCATGCTCTGCACCACCCGTATACTGGTCCACAGGCATCCAGTAAGCTAATTTCTGTGGCTCGAAGGGGCCTTTGTCATACCCAGGGCTAGTGTAGCGCAAAAAGTACCAGTTGGAGCACATGAAGGTGTCCATGGTATCAGTCTCGCGGCTAGCTCGGCCGCCACATTTAGGACAGGCGGTATTTACAAACGATTCACAATATTTGAGCGGTGATTCACCTGTTGGTTTGAACTCAGCGTCCTCAGGTAGCAGCACCGGCAGGTCTTTCTCAGTAACAGGGACAATACCGCATTTCGAGCAATAGATGATGGGGATAGGCGCCCCCCAATACCTCTGTCGGGAGATGAGCCAGTCGCGAAGTCGGTAGCTTGTGGTGCGCTTGCCGTAACCTTTGGCTTCCATGCAATCAGCGATGGCCTCTTTCCCCTGTTCGCCGGGCATGCCATTGAACTGCGCGGAGTTCACCATGGTGCCCCCCTCAACGTAGGCCTCTTTCAAGTCTCGCCCTGACCACCCCGGAGGAGAGATAACCATCTTTATGGGCAAGCCGAAATCCTGAGCGAATTCGAAATCGCGCTGGTCGTGGGCAGGGACACCCATCACCGCTCCTGTGCCGTAGCTCAGGAGAACATAATCGGCAATCCAGATAGGCACTCTCTCGCCGTTGAGCTTGTTGATAACGTGGGCACCGATGAAGACGCCTGTCTTCTCCTTCTCTGTGGACAGCCTTTCGATCTCCGTCTGGCCCCTGGCCCATTCGATATAATCGCGAACCTCTTCCTTATATTCACTGGTAGTGAGCTTAGCAACCAGGGGGTGCTCGGGAGCAAGAACCATGAAAGTGACTCCGAATATAGTGTCAGGGCGAGTGGTGAAGACTTTGATTTCTTTTTCGCTAACGCCCTTCACATCAAGCCCAAAGGATATCTCCACACCGACGCTCTTGCCAATCCAGTTGCGCTGCATCAGCTTCACCCGCTCCGGCCACTCAACCCCCTGGAATTCAAGGAGCTCCTCAGCATATTTGGTTATCCTGAAGAACCATTGCTCGAGGTCCTTTCTAATCACCGGGGTGCCGCAGCGCTCACAGACACCTTCGCCTACAACCTGCTCATTGGCCAGCACTGTCTTGCACTGGGGGCACCAGTTGGCTGGCGCTTTGGCTCGATAAGCCAAACCAGCCTCGTAGAGCTTAAGGAAGAACCATTGCGTCCACCTGTAGTATTCAGGAAGGCAGGTAATCACCTCCCTGCTCCAATCATACATCGCGCCGATGGTCTTCAACTGTCGGCGCATGTTCTCGACGTTACGCATAGTCCAGGTGTGCGGGTGGATGCCATGCTTGATAGCAGCGTTCTCAGCGGGAAGCCCGAAGGCATCGAAGCCTATGGGGTGGAGGACGTTGTAACCCCGCATCCGCTTGAAGCGAGCGTGAACATCTGAGGGAGCCATTGCATACCAGTGGCCGATGTGGAGATCCCCTGAGGTATAGGGAAACATGGTCAGCGCGTACCACTTCGGGCGCTCAGATGTCTCATGCGCCTCGTAAATATGGTCGGCTTCCCACCTTGCCTGCCACTTCTTCTCTATCTCTTGGGGGTTATATTTAGGAGCCATCGTCCTTATATCATATTCCGAAGTCAATAATAACACAAAAACCCTACGCCTGCTACTGTACAAAGGTGGTAGAGAGTGCTGCGAAAATACTCTCCGAAGTGCAATCTCGTTTGACATCCCCTTCCACCCCAACATATAATGCCACTAATCTCAGAATAAGTTCATAAATGTTGGGCGGCACGCTCGGAGGTGTACGATGGACGTCACAATGATTTACTTCTCTCAAACAGGCAACACACGCAAGGTGTCCGAGGCAATGGTCGAGGCCTTTTGCGAGGCAGGGCATTCAGCTCGGACTATCTCTTTTAAGAAGGCTACACCGAAAGATGCAACGACAGGTGATTTGCTAGGAATTGGAACTCCCTGCTTCTCCAGCCAGGCTCCCACGCCGATCAAGCAGTTTCTCAGCACCCTACCTTCTCTTCGTCACAAGCAAGCCTTTGTTTTTGCCACCTCAGGGGGAGCGCCCGGCAGAGTATTATATGACCTCACATATTTGTTACGCGGCAAAGGTGCAGAGGTAATTGGCGGCTTCTTGACGCGGGGCGAATTACACCATCCTGCACCATGTATGATCGGGCGGATGCCAAACCGCCCCAATGCAGAGGACTTGGCATGCGCCCGACGTTTTGCCAAGGCTATAGCCGAGCATGTGTCGGCCGGACATGCAGGCCAATTGGCTGAAAGCCGCCCAGATGCACTCAAGCCCGGATGGGGTTTTTACAACCTCGTCGCTCTGATCAGTAGAGACCCTATGCTACGCTTTTTATTGCCAGAACCGAAGCCAGACCCAGCCCGCTGCGACCAGTGTCAGTGGTGCGTCTATGAATGCCCGATGCACAACATCAACTTGCAGCCGCACCCTGTTCTGGGCAAACAATGTATTCGGTGTTATCGTTGCTCGACAGGGTGTCCTCAGAAAGCCTTTGACGTAGACTGGCGCTTAGGCAACTGGGTGACTCTATCTTTATACAACACGGTCTTCGAGCGCTGGTTCGGCGATTTGGATCCCGGAGAAAAAATCTATTGAGGGGGATAAGCCCTCACCCTGAAGCAATAGGCCGCCATGCTGCTCCTTTCAGCGTAGATACCCACGGGCAAGCCCGTGGCACTTCATAAATCAAGCTTCGCTTGACGCCCTTCGGGCGATTGCTCATTCACCCACGGGTAAACCCGTGGAACTCTGCCCTTCGGGTGATTTAGAACCTGCCCAAGCTGCTATTTGCAACAAGGCTCGGGTATGATATGATAGATGAACGTCGTTTTGGGAATTAGGGCGATGTTTACGGTAAGCATACTGACTGTAAGCGATAAAGGTTCGCAGGGGAAACG
>CAYGWR010000032.1:0-15227 GCA_964353645.1 uncultured Dehalococcoidia bacterium | reverse complement strand
GTTCGACACCTTGTTTTATAACATCGCTTCTCATGCCGTCTCCACCATATACTAATTAAAAAACCGCCCCGTTGGGGCGAAAGCTAGTCCTATGCAAAACTAGTATGGTGATTAAACCATAGGATACTACAAGTGTCAAGGGAAATGCAAGCTGTGTTAAAATGCAAGCTGAGAATTGAGATGGAAATAACAGGGGGCGGGTTTCAAACCCGCCCCTACCCTAAAATAGAAGCTAATTAGCGGCTCTTTTTGCTCTTCTTGGAAGCGAGCACCTTCTGCATGGTGGAGCCTATCTCGGCGGGGCTCTTGGTTATAGTAACGCCCACAGCGGACAGGGCGTCCATCTTGTCCTGCGCCCTGCCCGAGGCTCCCGTGATGATAGCCCCGGCGTGTCCCATCCGCCTCCCTGGGGGTGCGCTGGCCCCGGCAACGAAGGCGACCACGGGTTTGGTCATCTTGTTTTTGATAAACTCCGCTGCTCGCTGCTCCTGATTGCCGCCGATCTCGCCGATGAGCACTACTGCCTCGGTATCGGGGTCTTTCTCAAATAGCTCCAGCGCATCAACGAAGACGGTGCCTATGATGGGGTCGCCACCCAGGCCGATACAGGTCGTCTGACCGATGCCCAGCGTAGTTAGCTGACTTACAGCCTCGTAGGTAAGGGTTCCGCTCCGTGAGACCACGCCGACGTTACCCTTGAGGAATATGTCGCCGCTCATGATGCCCACTTTGCACTTTCCTGCGGAAAGCAGGCCAGGGCAATTGGGGCCGATGAGCCGTGTCCCCTTCTGCTTTAGATAATTGCCGACCATGACCATGTCCAGCGTGGGGATGCCCTCGGTGATGCAAACGATGAGCGGGATGCCTGCGTCGGCTGCCTCTAAAATAGCGTCGGCAGCGAATGCAGCCGGGACGAAGATAATGCTGGTGTTAGCTCCTGTTTCAGCTACCGCTCGCTCCACTGTATTGAACACCGGCACCTCATCCATCTTGGTGCCGCCCTTGCCCGGGGTGACACCAGCAACTACTTTAGTGCCATAGTCAATGCAGCGGCGTGTATGGAAACTTCCCTCACCGCCGGTGATGCCCTGTACTAGAAGTCGCGTCTTTTCATCAATAAGAATGCTCACGACAACACCTCGTTACGATTTTTTGGCTGCTGCCACGGCCTTCTGCGCAGCCTCTCGAAAGTTATTGGCTCTGATGAGCTTCAAACCGGACTCGTCCAGTATTTTATCGCCCTGGGCTACGTTAGTGCCCGCCAACCGGACCACAACAGGCACTTTTATCTCCATTTTCTTGTGCGCGGTTACTAACCCCTGGGCAATTACATCTGTGCGCGCCATGCCGCCGAAGATATTTATCAGCATCGCCTTAACATTGGGGTCTGAGTTGATGATTCCTATTGCCTGAACCACGCGCTCGGGGTCATTGATGGTGCCGATATCGAGGAAGTTGGCAGCGTTCCCGCCTTCCTGCTTCAAGAGGTCGAGAACTGCCATAGCCAGTCCGGCGCCGTTGACCAGACACCCTATGCTGCCATCCAGTTTGATGTAGTTTTCGATGCCTTTGCTCTTGGCCTCCACCTCGAGAGGGTCTTCCTGCGCAATGTCGCGCAACGCCTCGACGGCCTTCTGGCGGTATGAGGCATTATCGTCAAAGTTTAGTTTGGCGTCTGCGGCGAGGACTCTGCCATCGGCGGTGATTACCAGTGGGTTTATCTCGGCAAGCGAGCAGTCCCTGGCCTGGAACAGCTTATAAAGGTTGGCTATTAGCTCCGTGCCGGCCTTCATCTGCTCCGGGGCCAGGTTCAGTCCATAGGCCAGCTTCCGCGCCAGGTAGGTGCGGACGCCCTGCCCCGGATAGATATAAGCCTTCAATATCTTCTCGGGGCTGGTCCGCGCAACCTCCTCGATGTCCATGCCTCCAGCCTCGCTGGCCATGATTACGGGCAGACCAGCCACGCCGTCGATCACTATGCTCAAGTAGAGCTCGCGTTTGATATTTATGGCTTCCTCAACCAGCACAGCGTTCACCGGCACACCCTGGGGGCCGGTTTGGTGAGTGACCAGCCTGGTGCCGAGCAGCTTCTGGGCGGCCTGTTCCGCCTCATCAGGGGATGAAACGACCTTGATGCCGCCGGCCTTGCCGCGTCCCCCGGCGTGCACCTGTGCCTTGACCACCACCTTGCCGCCGAGGTCAGCCGCTATTTTCCTGGCCTCAGCAGGGGTTTTGGCCACGCTGCCGCGCGGGACAGGTACACCGAACTCGGCCATCAGTTGCTTGGCTTGATATTCATGGGCTTTCATACTCCGTTCTCCTTCTTAAGCTTGTGAGCACTGTTGTGGACTTCCGAGTTGAATAAGAGGTCTGAATGGGATGGGAGGCATTCCACCGTAGAGCCTATTGAAGCGACCGAACACGATGGTATATTAGCACATGCGGTGGCAAGGCGCAATTGACCTTTGGTCACTGGTGGTGCGACGGTTTCGCCTTGACTACGAGTTGCCTTGAATGCTACAATGCACTTTGCTTGAAAGGCAGGAAACTGTCTGTCGTGGTGGGCGTAGCCGAGTGGTTTAAGGCGCCAGGTTGTGGCCCTGGAGAACGAGGGTTCGAATCCCTCCGCTCACCCTTCCTCTTAATATATATTTTGGGGCCTACGCGCCCGTAGCTCAGTGGATAGAGCATTGGTCTTCGGAACCAAGGGTCGTGGGTTCGAATCCCACCGGGCGCGCTCTCAACCCTCCCCCAAATGGCAACGGAATGGCAACGGATTTTTTTCCAGCCAGGGGTTGAGGAGTTTGTCGAACTGTTCAGCCGCCGACTTGCCAGTCCCGGGCAATAGGTGACTATAGATTTGCAAGGTGATACCGATATTGGAATGTCCCAAACTCTGGCTGAGTGCCTTGACGTTTACCCCAGCCGCTAGCATAATCGTGGCATAGCTGTGTCGAAGATCATGCAATCTGATTTGCAGCCCGGCCCGTCGTGCCGTCTTTAGAAACTCGTGGGAGACTGACGACGGGTCAAGCGGTGAGCCGTCTTCGTGAGCAAACACAAAGTCGCTGTCGGTCAGGGGCGCGCCCAGCAACAGACGTAGTGATTCCACCTGCGATCTGTGCTGCCGCAGTACGATAGCCAGGGAGGGCGATAGATTTACAACACGGCGCGAGTTCTTTGTCTTCGGGGGCTGGGTGACAAATTTGCCGCCGTTGAGTCGGTGTTGTGTCTGCGTCACTGTCAAGGTGAGAAGCTCAAGGTCGAGGTTGCGCCACTGCAAACCCAGCGCCTCAGAGCGACGGAGGCCGGTGTAGAGCATTGTGCGAAAAAGGCAATAGTAGGGGAAGGGTGACTTTTCGGCATGGGATAGGAAAACACCTATCGCCGCAGGAGTTAGAAAAGACATTTCCTTATCGTCTGGCTTCGGCGGCTGGCAGCCATCGCACGGATTGACGGCCAGGGTCCCCAGCTTCACAGCGTCCCCCAAGGCCTTATGCAATAAGCGGTAGTCATGCAGAGCACTCCGGGCACTCTGGCCCCGGCCAGTAGTGGTCGATAGGTATTTGGAGATGTGCTGCGCCCTCAGGGAGCCGAGTGGTATGCGCCCCAACTCCGGACAGATATAATGATCAACTCGGTATTGATATCCCTGGGCTGTGACTGCGCGACAATTCAGCCGGGCATGATTGGTGAGCCATTCGTGTAGATACTCCGCAACGGTGAGCTTGCGCGGCGTCTTGACATAGCCGCCCTTCTCAATTTCGAGAAGCAACTCTGCCAGGCGTTTGTGCGCAGACGCTTTCGTGCCGACGATTGTTTCAAAATGTTGCCGCCGCCGTCCAGTAGCCGGGTCACTTCCAGAGTCGATAGCAATTCTCCAGCTCTTACCTCGTTGCTTTACAGATCCCCTCACGATTTGCCTTCCTTTCCTTGAGAATTGCCGAATCCATGTTTGAGCTGTCGAAGTCTCTTCCCATGACCTCCGAGACGTGCTCACCTATGGCGTAGGCGTGGGCCCAATGCTCCAAGCTCACTATGCTCCAGTCAGCAATGAAAGACAGACGGGCTACCCATTGAGCTTCTCTAATTGTGAAGGGGCCTGTCACGGGTTGCCCTACCTTAAGTTTGCGCTGTGGTGCGAGTACGTCAAATGCTTCCGGGCTGCGGTGACTCTGAACGTTGTGTTGAACCTCTAGTATGATTGGTATGGCCTCCACTGGCAAGGGGTATTTGGAGAGTGACGCGAGGCACCAGGGCCCATCCTGGAGGTTTTTGACTTGGAGTGCTTTACGCATGGGCTGGAGTGCTGCTTCATAACTGCGCAAAGAGGGATTATCTTTGTCGGCTATTGTCAATTCCTTTGCTACTTCCCCGCGATACCATTTTGCCGAGTGTTTCTTCTTTTTTTCAATATCTTTTCCTTCGATTATTAAATCATATATGGCGTCCTTGATTTTGTCAGTTACTTTTACCCTGCTGACCCTGTAATCTTTTGATTTTCCTACCTTTTCCATTCTTACCCCCTACCAATGCGTTTTGTCTAAATACGCAGTCTTTTCGGGCTTTGCGTATTGCGTATTTATCCTATTGCTCATTGCGTTCCCTCGTGATATTGTAATATGGAAATTTGGGAAATGCAAGGGGGTGTCCGATGATCCAAGACCCAACGCCGGCTAGGAAATTTCAAACCAGCGCAGGATGGCGGGATGCTTTTGAGGGCCCCGAGGTGGTATTCCTGTTCGGACGAAACCATATTAAGGAAGCTCGGCTACAGCGCGGCATCACGCAGCGGGAACTTGCCCGGCGCTGCAATATGGCGAACTCGAATTTGTGCGAGCTTGAGACTGGCAAACGGAAGCCCTGGGCCAAAGCCGTCAGGAATATCAGCGCGGTGCTCGGCTTTCCGCCTGAAAGCCTGTTCCCTTGCGAAAGGAGCGTGGCATGACTGAACGATTGACGATGACAATATCAAATTTTGCTGAGGCTAGTGGCATTTCAAGGGGTTTGGCCTACACTCTGGCAGCACAGAACAAGTTGCCAGTGCCCGTGATTCGAATAGGGCGGCGGATGCTCTTGAGCCGTGCGGCTGTCGAGGCACTTCTGGCTGGGAAGGACTCACAAAATGCAAACCACTGACATTCTACATAAGCTCGAAGGCGTTTCCTCCCACGGAAATGGTTTTACAGCACTATGTCCCGGGCATGATGACCATGATCCGAGCCTTAGCATTACCGAAGTAGACGGCAAAATTCTGCTTAAATGCTTCGCAGGGTGCGAGCTAGGGGATATACTCAAGCCATTAAATTTGAAGGCTTCGGACTTATTCTCTGACGGGGGGGGCATACACCCGTCCTTCAAGGGTGTCAACCCGTCAACACACCTGACAATCACGTTCAGAAAGGGTTGACAGCTTCAGTGTCAACGGTGTCAACAGGTGTCAACCTCGCGACCATGGCGGGGGCAAAGCGCCTTCCTATAGACTTCCTGCAGTCTCTGGGGATAGGTGACACGACATATAATCGGCAGTCTGCGGTAAGAATCCCCTACTATTCAGAGGAAGGGCAAGAAGGGGCCGTACGCTTCCGCCTCGCACTATCCGGGGCTTTCCGTTTTAAGTGGCGCAGGGGCGACAAGGCCATGCCCTACGGACTAAACAGGCTGGCCATGATTCGAAAAGCGGGTTGGGTGCTCATAGTGGAAGGCGAATCGGACTGTTGGACGTGCTGGTTTCACGACATACCCGCTTTGGGCGCTCCAGGGAAGGGAGTATGGCCCGCGGCTTGGGGGGAATACCTCAAGGGGCTTGAAGTATATGTCTGGCAAGAGCCTGAGGCTGAAGACTTCGTGCTGCGGGTGCTGAAAAGTGCCCCTGACTTGCGATATATCCGGGCACCGGACGGGATAAAGGATATTTCAGAGGCTCACATTCAAGGGTTGACTATCCCGGCATGGCTTGGGGAACTGAAGACCGGGGCGGAATCAGGTCAGGTACTAAAGGCGCGATATGACAATGAGCAATTATCAAAGCTATACAAGGAAGCTGAGGCAATTATCCAGGCTGAAGACCCTCTTTCCTTAATAAAGGATGCAATTCGGGGGCTGGGTTATGGCGGCGACTTGAGGCCAGCCCTTATCGTTTACCTCGCGGCAACGTCCCGGCTGCTGGCCATGCGCGAAGGCACCATGCCCGTACACCTATTACTCACCGGGGTAAGTTCTACGGGCAAGTCTTACACGGTGAACCTGACTAAAAAACTTTTACCTGAAGCAGCTCACCTTACGATTGACGCGGGATCACCACGGACGGTGATTTACAATGACGCTGACTTACAACATCGTGTACTCGTATTTGGTGAGGCGGATAGTCTACCGGCGGGTGAAGACAACCCCGCAGCGAGCGCAATTCGTAACCTACTGCAAGACCATAGCCTACATTACGAAGTCACAATCCGTGATCCTGACACCGGTGACTTCACTGTGCGGAAGGTGGAAAAGCCAGGGCCTACAGTTTTAATCACCACTAGCACTCGATCACTGGGCTCGCAACTTATGACCCGGCTATTCAGGCTTGAGATTGGTGATTCTAAGGAACAGATCGGGGCGGCGCTTGAAACACAGGCAGCGCTAGAGCTGGAAGGTGCCCAACCTCTTGACGGGGCGCTTGTGGCTTTTCAGGGCTACTTACAACTGAGGGCGCCTCTTAATGTTATTGTGCCCTTTGCTGGGGAACTGGCCAGGGCTATGAGCAAGACGGCCTCAGCGCCTCGTATACTGCGGGACTTTGCACGGCTCTTAAGTTTGATTAAATCTGCCGCTGTTATCCGGCACCACTGGCGGCGGATTGATAAACAGGGGCGCATTATAGCCACACTTGAAGACTATCAAACAATTCGAGAGTTAGTAAACGAGATGTATATTGATAGCTCTAGCGGTGCTACCGGGGACGTGCGGGCGATTGTAGAGGCTGTGAAGGCTCTTGGGGTTGTGGGCGGCGAGCGCATTACAAACTCTACACTGTCAAGGCACCTATCGCTAAGCGTAAAGCAGGCTTCACGGCGGGCGGCGAGGGCTATTAAGCAGGGCTGGCTAGTCAATCGGGAACAACGGAAATCATATCCTGCAAATTATGAGACCGGCGAGCCCATGCCAGAGACTGAAGGGCTGCCACTACTGACCGTTGACAGGGTTGACAGAGTTGACACTGAGACCGTCCTCAATTTTAGCTTCAAAAATGACAGGGTTGACACGTTGACACCCCTGACCAATGACAATATACACTACCCCCCCCTGGTATTCCATGCGTAAAAGGTGCCGGGGCCTGCGGGCTGCGCACAGACCCGGATAAGACCTTTGACTGCATAAATTCACCCCAGACCTGTTCATACTTTATGGCAAGCAGTGAAGATTCGGTGCCGCAACTTAGCTTCGGAAAGGGGGTTTTACATAACGTACCAGTCAGATAACAGTGATTTGGCTTCGAAAACGCACTCCATAATGGTCATAGTGCGTCCTCAAACAAGCGTTCTAGGTGTTCTTTTCCTTTGATATGCCAAGCTCGGCAAGAGTAGGTTCTACTGGTATCTTGGGGTTACCAGTAGGTTTCCTGTGATAGGGAGGTGAGGAAAGATGAAAGATGAAACTCTGGGTCGTGGGGTAGTTGAAGGCATAGCCCCTTCGCTGAATGAGAGGATATGTTTCCAGATAGGTGATCGGCTGGTTTTTATCTCGGCCCCGTATGACGGCACCAACACGAGGCCAATGGATATGGAAGCCATTATAGGGTATTGCAGGGCTCACCCGAAGGCCCGGTTACTGCTGTGGCTTAATGGCGAAATCAAGGAACTTTAGGGAGGTAACCAAAATGAGGCTTAAGACCTTTAAACTCGATCAAGGGAAACTGGTATATACCGGTATCAGGGAAGTACAACCAGGCGACATTATCGTCACCGGTTCAACCACGATGGCAGAGTCAACACTGGGCAACACTGTTCAATTAAGGGAAGGTACGGAGGCTATCAACAGGGCAAACCCTACCCGCCAGGCTGAGCAAGCCAAGAATCTAGAGGCGTCTATCCGACGGGCTCACCCGGACTATACTGACGAACAGATCAGGGTGTTCATTAAGGGGCGCTAGTCATGGCCTTCGGCGGCAGTTAGTTCCATGGCTGCTGCCGTAGGTTTTCGATAAGGGGGGGGCTTGTGGGCTAACCTCCAGCAGGCTCCCCCCCCAGTATAAAATATAAGGAAAGGAGTTTAATCATGGCCAGTGTAACAGAGCTAAGAAAAGAGATTATTTCGGCAATAACAAGGGGTGAACCTACAGACAAACTAGAAAAGGAACTTACTTCTGCCAGAATAGCAGAACAGACAGCGAAGGAAGTAGCTGAACTTCGGGCCGTAGCTGATAAGAGGAAGGAATTTGAAGCCTCAGCCACTAGAATTGAGCTGAGGGCCTCGAATCAGGGGAAGGCAATAGAATCCTTCCTGGAATTACGAGACACCATCACCGGGCCCCTGGCTGAGCTCGTAACCCAAGCCAAGGCGCTAATCCTAGCACAAGAGGCATGTTATAAAAACTTCAATGACAGCTTCGTGTTTGGCGGTTCAATTCGGCTGATACCGCAGGGCTTTCTACCTGAGGGCTTTAGTTGCCCGCGGCTGGACATGCGGGGCGGCGAAGTTCCCAGCTATGAAAAGGCGAAGGAAGCGATTCAATACCTTATGTGGGCCTTGGGGATCCTCCAGGCTTTTGAGGTTGGTAAGATGATCGCGGCACCATCGGCGCAGGTGAAGGAAGCCCTGGTGGTCCCGTCTACTCAGCCTAGGGCTCGCAAGGTAGAGCCAAAGTCGCCGACTCGTTCTGCGAATGAAACCTTTTTTCAGGGGTAAAATCAGGCAAAGAGGGAGCGCAAGATGGGGGAACTGCTGAGAGAAACAGAACTACAACATGGGACTAGAGGTATTGGTAAAAGTGGAGTAACCCCTAGTAACCCCACTCCCACTCTTGCCGAACTTGGTTTGACGAAACGAGATAGTGCCGAGGCTCACAGATGGCGGGGTAGAGATTTAAGGTCAAAAGGCGGCGAAAGAGGGAGCGTAAAATGGTTATGAGTGCAATTCAAGAGGATTCTACCGAAAGCAAGAGACTATGCAGAAGCCCCAACCGGGACGGATCCCCATGCAAAGCGCGTGCACATGAGGACGGGTATTGCTTTGCTCATTCCCCTGCTATGGCAGTCAAGCGCACCTCGGCACGAAGCAAAGGTGGAACGAACTCGGCGAAGTCTGTCAGGTTGAGGGCGTTAGTACCACCCAGGCTGATACCTGTTTTCGATAAGCTGGAGGCAGCTCTGACCGAAATCTATGAGGGCAAGCTATCACCTTCGCAGGGGAGTGCGATGGCGGCTGTTTCAAGGGCGATGGTTAGCGTTCTTACCAGCGGGGAATTAGAATCCCGGCTCAGGGATGTAGAATCTAAACTGGAGGATAAGACAGATGAGTCTCGAAAGACGTATTGAGGATGCCGAAAGGGCTTTGCCTACGGATAAGGCGGAGAACTGCCAGCGAATCATCTACCAGATTTGCTCCACGAAAGATGATGTTGACTCTGCTGGCCCCAGCGATGCCCAGGTACAAGCCTTCCTGGAGGCAACAGGCCGGTGTGAGAAGTGCACTACCCGGCGCTGTTTCTTGATCTGGCAGCCTGGTTCTGGTTTCGAGCCGTTGAGAGAGTAGACACTCTGGAGGCGCTACGATTGGATTCTGAGGCTTTAATGGGGGTAGGAGGTACGGTTGGCATGGGATAAGGGCAAGGTTGTGCTAGACTTCCTTCCGGGGCTTGACGCCTAGATGTTGCAAAAGACTCGCTGTCGTCATTCGTTCCGCGATATCTTTCAGTGGCTCCGGCAAGTTTTGATGCGGGAATAATATCAATAGGTTTCCCGTTCCTTCTTCCGAGGGCCCGGCTGCTTCTGGTTCACCGAGTTTATCAATCACTGCTTCGGCAAGCCTTTCCTGGTAAGTGCCAGGATACACGATGATCAGCGTCTTGCCATTCGGCGTTAAGTCAATCCAGAATGGCGGCGGATAAGTCTGGTTTTCTTTATCAGCCAGGATATCCTCTATTTCGTCCCATAAATTGCCACTCATTTAATTTACCCCCCCCTTTTGTTTTTAGCCTACATTCAAACCGTAGTGACTAAAATGGCAACGGAATGGCAACGGATTTATTATAACACAACACCACTGGTTGATATTCTACGTTCAAATGGGCTCCCCCTCTATTAGCACAAAGGTACTAAAACACACTCACTGGACTATTCCCATTGGACTTCGGAACCAAGGGTCGTGGGTTCGAATCCCACCGGGCGCGCCAGTTGTTGAACGTAAAATTAGGCCCCTGGGCACTAGCTGGGTTCGGCTTTCGTGGTTTTGCTAATCCTTCGCTAATCCACGCAACGTCCGGGGCAGCACAAAAGAAATCCTATGATTGACAGCTATAGGCGTAATAAACGCCACCGCCGCACTTGGTATTCAAACTTCTTTGTATGTACTGTTCACAAAAGAGCTGGAAACGGCGATAGCGTAAGGTACACTGTAAAATAGCAAGATAGGCAAAATGAGTTGACTATGCGGTCCCCGTCTTTGGCAGAACTTCCACGTCCACCACACAACAGGACAGGTTGGCCCTGGACGGAGGGAAGTCCACAATTTGCAGACGCTATGCCCAATGGCGCTCCGTGGCCAAAAATCAGTATTGTTACCCCCAGTCTCAATCAGGGGCTATTTATTGAGGAAACCATCCGTTCTGTTCTTCTTCAAGGCTATCCCGACTTAGAATATATTGTCATAGATGGTGGCTCTACTGACGATTCCGTTGAAATAATCAAGAAATATGAAAGGTGGCTTACGTTCTGGGTCTCAGAACGAGATAGGGGTCAGAGCCATGCTGTAAACAAGGGTTTCAGCAAAGCAAGCGGTGGAATTTACAGTTGGTTGAATTCCGATGATTATTTAATGCAAAACGCTTTAAGAAACGTAGCTTTAGCATACAAGTCATCTGGAAAAGGTGGAGCCTGGTGTGGTGGATGTTTACGAGTAGACTCGAATGACAAGGTATTACGGAAAACTTGGCCGAATCGTCTGGAACCGGAAGCGATAGCTGACTGGCCGAAGAGCAACTATGCACAATCAGCATGCTTTTTCTCAAAAGAGGCCTGGCAAAAATGTGGGCCTTTAGATGAAGATTTGTACTATGCAATGGACCTGGACCTATGGATCAAGATTGCTGAGACATTTTCTATTACTAAGGTAAACATCCTTCTTTCAGCCGACCATGTTCATAAGGGAGCAAAGACACAAAGAGACAGAGCCCTGATGTATGCTGAGATTTTCCTGGTACAAATGCGCCATGGATACAGACGTTTGACTATTCAGGATATCAGCAAAAGAACAGAAGACTTTGTAGCATTAATGCTTAGGCTCGAGAAGCTATCAAGATTTTCACTGTTTAGACTGTTCATGCCAATTGCACTGGCAGCCTGGAGAAGATTTCCAAGACAATGGCTCTTATAGGGGTTGAAGGGATTTTTGAACCTGACATGGCACCAGGTGGTACATGCTAAGACAAAGCTAATAGAGCTTCGGAACAAAGGGTCGTGGGTTCGAATCCCCCCGGGCGCGCCAGTTGTTGAACGTAAAATCACCCGCTTATGTTCATAAGGCTTGGGGGATTCTTCATTTTTGCTAACCGTCGGCTTTTTCAGTAAGGTTAACACCGCTACAAAAGGTAAGTCTCCTCTGCTGAGTTCCAAGAACAATTTCAAAACTGGGTCTCCACAAAGACTTGGTGTCGGAGTTCTGTTGACACTCGTTTGACAAAGGTTAATGAAAGTGCTATAAAACGCTTGCGAAGTTCGCTCTAGATTTTTCTCTGCTTTCACTTTCTGGTTCTATTTTCATCAGCCACGTCGAGAAAGATTTCGGGTTAGCGAGGGATATAGCAAAAGGTCTGGAAGAAGCTGTCTTTTAGTATTATCTCGTCGGCCTAAATTTGAGGGCCACTATTAAAGTATCAATAGAATTGAAAGGGAGTCTAATATGGATTGGAAACCACCAGAGGGGATGGAGGAATACCTAAAAGCAACAGAGATATGCGATTGTGACAACGCCGAGCTAAAGAGAAGGGCAAAGGAAATCATTAAGGATTCTCAAACTCCAAGAGAGGCAGCTTTGAGGATTTTCTCTTTTGTTAGAGATGGAGTGATATGGAAAGTAGATGCTATTGACCTTAAGGCTTCTAAGACGCTGAAGAAGAGAGGGGGAGTTTGCCAGAATAAAGCCAACCTTCATATCGCCTTACTGCGGGCAGTGGGTATCCCAGCAAGATACCATCAAGTCAGTGTAAAGAAGGAGGGTTGGAAGTTCATGTCCGGACTTGTATATAAGCTAACTGTTGACCCTATATGGTATCACACATGGTGTGAGTGTTATCTAGGTAAGAATTGGGTAGCCTGCGAGTCGGTATTTGACGAAGCATTATATAAGGGGATGCTTCAACAGGGTTTGGCTACTGAGGAGCAAATCCCTACCATCGACTGGAATGGCGAAAGCGACTTAATCGTTGTGAATCCTTGGATTGTAGAAGATGTAGGTTCTTTCTCTTCTCTAGACGCTGTATTCAAAAAAGCGCAGAAGGAGGCTTCGCGTCCAAGGATTATCTCCTGGCTCGTCAGCTGGCTCGTCCTTTACCTTTCCAACCAGCACACTGACAGCATCCGCAAAAAGGGGAAGCCATCAAAGGCAGCCTAGTTCTTTGGGCAGGCACAAACTGTTGTGCCTCTTAATACGATTGTAAAATGCGGAATTGCTAAGCTTGAATGGCCCAACCTGATGTTATTACCCTATCCTCTTCAGCAATACCAGGATCCTTTGTTCATCGTTGCGCTTCGAGGGGCGCAGAGGCAAGTTCGTTTTTAGGAAGTGATTTATAAGGTCGGAATCGAGCAGTTCTTCAGCTATTTCCATTGCCTCATCTACTACGTCTATCTTCCTTAAATCCGGGATAAGGGAAGCCGGCCTCTCCGTAAGAGCAAAAATCGATGCCCCGCCATCCGAATTGCCCCACATCGATAAGATGCGCAAGTTGGCGAGTTGATGCAACGACACACGCAGTTTCTCCAATTGAACGAAATCTACCGGTGGTATTATCACTAACTCCACCCGACGTCCAGGAGTGGCTTTTCGTTTTTCCCCCTCGCCTTCCATTTCCAGGATAGCCTTTTGCATTGTTTCAGCTTTCTTCTTAGCTTCTTCGATAATCTGTTTCGCTTTCTCTTCAGCTTGAGCCACTATTCTTCCTGCGTCGGTCTCAGCTATTTTTATGGTCTCCTGGATAATCCGGAGAACCTTTTGTTCGAGTTCCTTAAATGCCTTGCTTGCCTCCTGGTTAGCTGCCTTCCTTGCCTCCTCTATAATTTGATGCAGCTTCTGTTCGGCTGTATCAAGCATCTTGAGTATCTCAGCCTCGGCATTCTTCCTTATCGATGCTGTTCTTTTGTCTTCCATAACCTCTCACCAGCGCAACATTTCAGCGTACCCTGCGCTAGCAGTCTAACACCTTAAAAACGGAGAAGCAACACTTAGATTAGGAGAGCGTCTAGCAACATATTTCAACCCCCTCTGGCTCCCCCAGACTTGGGGGAGAAGGGGAAATTGGGGGACACCCCCAATCCCCTGGCAAAGGGCTGTGCCCTCTGCACTCCCTTTTCAACTCACTGAATTTCCCAGTCTTGGGGGACTCCCTAGTTACTAAACGACCTCAGATTAGCGTAATAGTCATCTAGAGATGGCATCGGCCAGGAGCTATATGAATAAGGCGCACACCGCCGCAGCGGTGTGCGCCAAACTTGCTCAAGATATCAATCAACTCAGTTCAGCGGTTCAGCGTATCAAAACTAGGGTGTGCTGGCGATCAAGTTCACCAGTACGTTGTCACCCATAGCCCAGGCGCTCGTCTGGATTGCCGCAGCGCTACCTACCCTGAAGGTAACGGCCTTCCCTTCGTAGGTTACGCCTGTTGCCTTGGGTATCGTTATGGAATACGTAGAAGAGCCAGCTGCCGTCTGTACTGTGGTAGTATATCCGTATCCCTCTATTATCACAGTTATGACAGTGCCACTAGGTGCAGCAGCGCCATTCAGTGTAACCGTGCCATGGAAACGACAGGGCGGGCCGCTCACATTATCCGGGGTGGGCGGTGGCATCGGTGTAGGCGTAGTCGCTATGGTCGGAACAGGGGTCGGTGCCACAGTCGGTTGTGGCGTCGGAGGTGGTGTCGGCGCCACCGTCGGTATTGGTGTCGGGGTGGGAGTCGGAGTTGCGTCCTCGCCACAGCCCAGGGCTCCCAAGACAAGCACCAGCACCGCCAATGGGATCAACACAACCGCTATCTTTCTCATTTTGCCTCCTTCTCTACATATAACGGCTCCGATTATACCACAGAAAAATCCAGGGAGGAATAGTAACTTTAGGACAATTTTAGGTAATTAAGGACATATCCAAAATAATTCCCGCCAGAGGCTCAAGCGTGTCCGCCATAGGCGGATGGTTCCGGTAACACCAATCCCCCATTGACATCGAATCTCTTTGATTGTATCTTGTGTCCTGAGATGGCTGAAGAGATCCTTTGCCCCAAGTGCGGTGGTCTCACCTCTGATGCAAGGTTCTGCAAACATTGCGGTGAGCCTTTGCACACCTGCATCTCCTGCGGCGCTAAAATATCGAGCGATTCCCGATTCTGCACCGAGTGCGGCTTAGAGCTTAAGCCGGCGGAGACAATCCTCGAAGGCGAAGCTGGCCCAAAGGCATACGCCAGATACGGGCCCAGCCTGATCCCCCGGGACATTTTGATTGAGGGAGAGGAGCCTCTATTTGAGACACGGCCGGTGCTGTGGCTGCAGTTGATGCCCCCTATCGTATTTATCATTGTGGGTGTGGGCATCCTTGTCAGCGTCTATTTCCACTTCCATATTAAGGAGATTCTCTATGGCTGCGGTGGACTTTTTCTTTTAGGGGCGCTGTGGGCGCTTCTGGCATGGTTTCGGTGGAGGCATACCATCTTTGCTGCAACTAACTTTAGAGTACTGCGACAGACAGGCCTGGTAAACAGATCCTACGTTGATTGCCCTCTCCGCGGCGTGCACAATGTCAACCTGGATATTTCA
>CAYGWR010000031.1:0-15575 GCA_964353645.1 uncultured Dehalococcoidia bacterium | reverse complement strand
GTTCAATTTGGAGCAAAGGTCACGGTGCTGCGATAGTTGCTGGCTGTGTCTTACCACGCCCCCCTTCATGTGCACCCCCTACCCCTTCCCAGAAAAACCGCGCCGAGACAATCCTTTTTGTTCTGGGGCTGAACTGGAAGAAGGCCACACCGTGCCGGTGCGCACTGCCTGACTGCGCATCGAAGACGCAGGAGGTATACCAGCCGGCTGAGCGCAGCCCCGACACCTCAAGGCGCAAACCCTTTCCCTCCCCCTTGAGGAAATCGCCCGCGGGCATCCTCTTGCCGGCGGGGAACTCAATCCTGGCATCGGGCTCGCACAGACGCGCCAAAGCGGCTTCGTCCCTGGCGTTCACCGCAGCCGCGAAGCTGTTGACCGCCGCCATGCCCTTCTTGAAGATGCCCTTGTACATCGCCCCCAGGTACTCCATCACCCGCTTCAGCCCCTGTATCCTGAGCATGCTCCAGAACTGGGCAGCCGATGCCACTATGCCCTTCAGACCGTTGTTTCTCAGCAATCTCATAGCGTTGCCCTTGAAGTCCCAGTGCGCCTGGAGGCTCGCCAGCTTCACCTCCCCGCCCTCCTCCACCCCTCGGTATATCAAATAGGCTGCCACTTCACTGACCGCGCCGTTGGGCAGCCTGGTTCTTATCAGGACGTCCCGCACCACCTCGTTACCCATAACGATATCCTGGTTTACCGTGAACTTGATATCGTTCGGGGCGATGAAGATATCGTAGAAACGGCTTAGACCGTCCCGGTCGCCGCGCCAGTCCTTGCCCTTGCGGTTCAACCCTGCGCCCACCGGGTCCTCCACCACAGCCTCCGAGGAGAACAACCCCAGCCAGCCTTCCCGGTCATGCCTGTCCACAAGTTCCGGCGACCTCTTCACCAGCGCATATAGCTTCTCGCGGTCCATATCCTAACCCTCTTTCAGCAGGCTTCCCTTGATAGAGTATAATACATGATGTTGCATTATTTGTATAATTACCTGTCACTAAAATGTCCCAAGGAGGTGTCCTATGCCGAAGCTAAGCAGACTGGTGTCGCCCTGGAAAATTGGCAAGCTTGAGCTCCGAAACCGCATCGTCATGGCGCCCATGACCCCGGTCTGGGCCAACGATGACGAGACTCCCTCCGACATCGAGATCGCCTACTGGGAGGAGCGCGCCAAGGGCGGCGTCAGCCTGATTATCACCGAGGTCAATTCGGTAGACCCCATGCACAGATATCAGCCGCTCTCCGTCGGTCTGCACAGCGACTTCCAGATTCCGGCACACAGGCGCCTCACCGACGCAGTCCACAAGCACGGCGCTAAGATTTTCCCGCAGATCAGCCACCCGGGCCCCGAGTCCCTGGCCCCGTTCTATATGAACATGCCTGCCGTCGGGCCTTCCGTCAACCGCTCCGAGTCCACCGGCCAGGTCTGCCGCGAGCTGGCGGATGACGAGCTGCCCGCCCTCATCGAGATGTACGGCGACGCCGCCCGCAGGGCCCGCGAGGCCGGCTATGACGGCGTAGAGCTCCACATGGCCCACAACTACATGCTGGTCGGCTCGTTCCTCTCCCCCCTGCGCAACCGCCGCGTCGAGGGTGAGTACGTGGGCAGCACTATCGAGGGCCGCGTCAAGCTGGCGGTCCAGGTCATCAAGAAGATTAAGGAGAAGGCTGGCAGCGACTACCCCCTACAGGTGCGCATATCCGGCGACGAATCCGTAGGCGGCAGCAATGGCCGCGACGTTACCGATACCCAGCGCATCGCCCCCATCCTGGAGGCGGCAGGCGTCGACTGCTTCCACGTCTCCGGCGGCGTCATCTCCCCGCTGGTAGACCAGATTATAGCCGGCGCCAACTATAAGTGCGGCTTCAACGTGCCGGCGGCTCATGCCATCAAAGAGGTGGTCAACGTTCCCGTTATGCCGGTGGGCTGCATCCACGACCCGGAGCGGGCCGAGGAGTTCCTCCAGATGGGCTGGTGCGATGCCATCGTCATGGGCCGTCCCTTACTCGCCGACCCCGAGCTGCCCCGGAAGGTTATGGAGGACCGGCTGGAGGATATCCGCAGGTGCATAAAATGCCTGATCTGCATTGACGCCTTGATGAGCCTCAAAGGCCTCCACTGCGCCGTCAACGGCCGCATGAGCAAGGAGACAGAGTATCCCGCCGACGGCAAAGCGGCCAAATCGAAGAAGGTAATGATTGTGGGCTCCGGCCCCGGCGGCATGGAGGCCGCCCGGCTCGCAGCCCTGCGCGGCCACCAGGTCACCCTCTACGACAGGCACCACCGACTGGGCGGTGCCCTGGTCACTGCCTGCGCCGTGCATCCCGACAACGAGCCCTTCCTCGACTATCTCATGACCCAGCTCAAGAAGCTGCCGGTGAAGGTGAAGCTGGGCGTCACGGTTACCCCCGAGCTGGTCAAGCGCGAACAGCCCGATGTATTTATCGACGCCACCGGCGGCAAGGTGGTTGCCCCCAGGATTGAAGGCGACCATCTGCCCCACGTAATCACCGGCCCCATGCTGCACAAGATGATGTACGGGGAGATCCCGTCCGAGGGCAAAGAGAAGATACCCTGGTATCTCAAGCTGGGACTCAGGCTCGGCGGCGGCCTCATGCAGAGGCTGACCACGCCGCAGCGTATCCGTCAGACCACCAGTTCCTGGGTACCCATGGTCGGCAGGAAGGTGGTGATAGTGGGCGCCGACCTGGCTGCCATAGAGTCGGCGGAGTTCCTGGCCCAGCGCGGCCGCGAGGTGGCGGTTATCGATGCCCCCGCAGAGCTGGCCCCCGAGGTCGGCTCGAAACGGCGCGCTGACCATATCGAGCGTATGCGCGACCTCGGCGTCACCCTGCACACCGAGTGCGACGTCAAAAGGATAACCCGTGAGGGCGTCTGGTTCAAGCCGCACTACGGCGAAACGGAGCACATGCTTAAGGCCGACACAGTCATCCTGGCCGGAGTGGTCGAGCCCAGGGCCGAGCTCTACGATGCCTGCAAAGGGCTGGTAAATGAGGCTTACACAGTAGGCGACGTCTCAGGTATGGGCCTCATCGACAAGGCCATTCAGGAGGCCACCGCCGTAGTTTATGGCCTGGGTTAATATAACGTATCGGAGTTTTCTACAATCTATTGAACTTTAGCCTCGCGACTTTCATGCTCAAGGCGGGCGTTAACCCTAAAGTGGTTTCTGAGCGATTAGGGCACGCTAATATCAGCATTACTCTTGATATTTATAGCCACGTACTGCCGGGTATGCAGGAGGCGGCGGCGGAGAAATTCGACAAGCTTTTTGAGGCGGATGCTAGCGAAAACTCTGATGCCTATGTTAGCAACTGCTTCCCAAAACGAGAGTGAGCGGTGGGGGACTCGAACCCCCGACACCCTGATTAAAAGTAATGTCGTCAAATTTCCAATTTTCAGGGCGTCTTTGAAGCTGGAATCGGCGCCTTTTTTATTAGATTTTTAAAGAATCAGGTTAACATGTCCTGAAAAATCAGGTTGACAACCGCTCAAAAAATCGTTGAGGCCCTGATAACCCAGGGCCTCTCTCTAGGCTACAATATAACACACGAAGTCAAATTATGCAATTTACTACGCTCAACTGGTAGTGTAGCCGACCTGCCTGGCAAACATTCCACTGTTTACATCGAATCTATTGAACATTCCAAGCTTTTGTGCAGAATGTGTCGGGTCGCTCAATAGAAAGAGCTCAGACTCAACCTAGTGGCAAACGCCTTTTTCTTCCAGGCAAGCCTATGGATTCTAAATGCTGACACCTTGCTTCCCAAGCAGAGAGTCGAGGGTTCGAATCACTTCACCCGCTCCAGCTTGGAAAACCGGGGATATCTTGAGGAAAATCCCCTTTCTTTTCACCAAGTTAAGGTTTCGGAATCACGGCTATTGTCTCACTACCGACATGCCAGAATGACTCCTTAATTTCCAACCGAGGGATCACGCTCAGTTTTTACTTCCAAAAGGTAAAATGGTAGAATGAACTCGGTCGTTCGATATTTTTAATGTGTTTCAAAAATTCACCTCAAAATCCACTGAAATTCGGGTGCAGGTGCATTTAAACGCACAGGAGGGACAAATGTATAAGCACAAGACATTTGAACTCGTCTGTAAAGAAGAGGATCTGGTTTTGAGGGATTTAGCTAGGGATTTCGTTAATGAAGAGATTATGCCCGTTCGCCAGCAGATAGACGATGATGAAGAACATGAAATAGTTAGGCAAATTATGCAGGGTTTGGCAAATCTCGGATTTATAAAGGCAATCTTCCCAGAGAAGTATGGAGGCTCGGACATCCAATCTGCCGTGACACTTGGGTTACCGCTTGAAGAGATCGCTCGCGGCGACTCTGGTGTAGCTGTTGCTCTTTCTTGCTGCCTCTGGCCCTTCATGCCTGCCATTTGGGCTAAGAACCAGGCTGTATTGGATTACTTTGGCCCAATCTTCTGCGGCGATGACCTTAAAATCGGTTGCTTCAATATGACAGAGCCCGGTGGACCGTCTGGTGGTAGTGGGTGCGACATCGAGAATGTCGGAATGCAGGGACGCAAGATAGCTACCAGAGCAGTACTGCATGGCGACAAATGGGTTCTGAATGGACAGAAAATCTGGGCTACCAACTCAGGCATTGCTGATGCATATCTTATGGTCTGCACTACCGACCCTAAACTGGGCGATGACGGAATAGCCCTAATATATGTTCCAGGAGATGCCGAAGGGTTATCCTTCGGTAAGTTCGAGAGAAAGGCTGGTATGGCCGCTGACAGAAATACGACAACATATATGCAAGATGTGCAAGTCCCCAAAGAATTTCGTTTGTCCGGACCAGGAGAGGATGCGAAATATTTCCACGCTAACCTTACTGTAGGTAGGCTTGCCAGTGCAGCTATGTCTGTAGGCAACGCGCAGGGCGCTTTCGAGACCGTCCTTGATTTTACCAGTGATAGAGTGGTAGGCAAGCCTGGCAAACCGATTCGTGACCATTCATTATGTGCTGGCATGCTGGCAGACATGGCCATAGGTATAGAAACAGCACGCATAACCTATCTAACAGGAGCCTATCGGTTTGACCATCCCGAGCAGTATGGAGCTATTCACTCCCTGGATCAACTTTCTTGCGCTAGCATCGCTAAGGTCTACGCCGCTGACATGGCTGTCACGGTCACCAACCGTGCGATGGAGCTCATGGGTAGTTATGGATACGTAAGGGAGTGCAATATAGAGAAGTATTGGCGAGACTGCAAGATTATCCAGCTATGGGAGGGTGGCGCTCAACTGGGCCGATTCGACGTTTGCAGGGCTTACTACGATTTGCCGCTATGAATTAGGATTACTTTGCCATCTCTTCAGTTGGTTCACAGAAATGGCAAACAGGAGGTACAATCCGTGGGCAAGAGAGAAGTGATGGATATCTTTCGCAATGTGATTGAGAAGCCCAGAAATGCTTATCTGGATGAATGGGTTGCCGCTGGTAAAAAGGTGGTTGGCTACTATTGCTCCTACATACCCGAGGAGATTTTCACAGCCGCTGGCTTATTGCCCTACAGGTTACGAGGGGCAGGCAGTGTGGACAGTTCGGACGGCGATGCTTATATGAGCGCCCGTGTATGTACCTTTGTCCGCCACGTAGTGAGCCTGGCGTTACGCGGGGAAATGGATTTTCTGGATGGCGTGGTACTTGCTCAGAATTGCGACCATATCCGTCGTGCTGGCGACCTCTTCAAGAAGAAGGTCAATCTTCCCTTCTACAGCTTTCTTTCCATACCCAGAGTTCCCAAGGAGAGGCTATTTGACTGGTACTTAGAGGAATTGAAACGGCTGAAGTCGGAGATAGAGGCGCATTTCAAGGTGACCATTTCCAAGCAGCAGTTGGAGGAGGCCATTGCGTTACACAACGCTACGAGACAGCGAATCCTCAGTCTATATGAGATGCGCAAAAAACAAGCCCCACCTGTTACTGGAGAGGAAGCGCTCACCATCACCATAGCGGCGCATCTTATGCCCCGTGAAATATACAATGCTCTAATGGATGAACTTCTCGCCGATCTAAAAAAGGCCAAAGGTGTGACCAACTACCGTGCCAGGGTCATTATCACCGGCGGGGAGATGGACAACCCTGAATATATAGCGGGCATTGAACAGCAAGGGGCTCTGTCAGTAGCCGAAACCGTTTGCTTCGGCCAGCGCTCATTCGGGGAACCGATTGAAGATGGTGCTGGCGACCCCTTACAGCGCATAGCACGACACAAATTCTTTCAGGTGCCCTGTGCACGCATGGTAGAGTGCTTCGACGAACAGATAACTATGCTGAAGAACACTATGAGAGAATTTCAGGCCGATGGTATTATCTTCCAGAGAATGAAGTTCTGTGACCCCTGGGCCAGCGATGGGCATAACCTTTATTGGAGAATGAGGAAAGAGGGCATCCCATTCTTAGGGCTAGAGAGAGAATATGGCATCCCAGCCTCAGGCCAGGTTAAGACCCGTGTCCAGGCGTTCCTGGAGAAGCTAGGCAAATGACTTTTCTGTGCTGGGATGAAGGATAGTAGAGGAGGCCAATATGACGATTCTTGGCAAGCAACGGAAAGAGGACTGGGAGGTTGTATATGAAGGCGCAGTAGGTCTGATTGAGTTATACGAAGAGGATCCTGAGTCCAAAGGCATGAATGCAATAATCAAAGGATTTCGGAAGTTCCTTGAAATGCTATTCACTGCGGAAGATGAGGGGAGACCGATAGTGTGGCACAACTGCGGCTGCTCGCCGGAACTAATCAGGGGGCTGGAAGGCGTGCAGCCCATGCCTATTGAAATCCTCACCGTATTGCAGGATTTGATAGGGGATGTGAATTATACTCTGGCCGTCATAGATGAGGCAGAGGGACACGGCGTAGCTCCCGAAGTCTGCTCTATCGACAAAGCAGCTATCGGAATTGTGCTGAAGGATCTTTACCCCGAGCCAGCATGCATGTTCTACCACAATACGCCATGCGATTCTCAAATAGCTGCAATCAAAGCACTGACTGAACTAACCAATAAACCGATGCGTATGATGGATGTCCCGTATCTATCAGCGGACCGCGAAGTTCGCTACCTGGCAAAGCAGTTCCGTGAGGCGATTCCTTTTCTGGAGGAGCACACAGGAAGGAAGTTCAGTTGGGAGAAGTTCCGCGAGGTGTGTGAGGAATCGAATCGCACCGCCGAATGTCTGCGCGACTGGAACGAATTACGAAAACACATTCCTTGCCCTCAGGTAAGCAAAATTGTCGCTCTGAACACAGCTCTGCTTGTTGCCTTTTCAGGTGATCCCGAGGGGACAGTTATAGCCAAGGCATTCAGGGATGAAGCTAAAGAGCGTATTGAAAGAGGGGAGAGCTCCGTTATAGGCGGTGAACTCTACCGTGCCGTTTGGTATCAGGACCCCATTTGGTGGGACCTGCAATTCTACGACTGGATGGAAAGCGAGCTGAAGTTAGTTATCCCGATGGACCTTTTTGGATATTATGCGGCTGAGGCTTTGATTGATACTTCAACGCCTGAATCCATGCTGGAAGGACTTGCTCGTAAAAGCTTGAGGGTGATGCCAATGTCGAGACAGTTTAAGGGCCCTATAGATTACTTTATAGACGACTACCTTCGTTTGTGCTCTGACTACCGGGCAGATTTCGGGATATTCGCCGGTCATGTGGCCTGTAAACATGCACTCGGTGGCATAGGTCTCTTTAGAGAAGCTTCTCGAGAGGCAGGTATCCCCCTCCTCTACTTCGAATTCGACATGTTCGACCCGCGAGTTACACCGGCTGAGACAATACAGGAGAATATCGCTCATTTTATCGAAGACGTTGTCAAACCCAGGAAAGAGTCCGCATGAGGAATGGTTTAGTTACCGCTGGTATTGATATAGGCTCAACCACGAGCAAAGCTGCCCTGTGGATTGATGAACATTTGGGACCATATGTAATTGGACCCAGCACTACTAACCCAAGAGAGACAGCGCGCGAATGCTATGAGAAGGTGCTTGAGCTCGCAACTTTACAGGCTAAAGACGTAGCATGCGTCTTCGGCACAGGCTATGGGCGTGCCAAAGTCTCTTTTGCAGATGAGAATGTATCTGAGCTCTCTGCTCATGGCAAGGGAGCCAGGATCTTGCTGCCTTCTGCAAGGACCATAATAGATATAGGTGGACAAGACACTAAAGTCATTTCGTTAGACGCCAATGGAGAGATGATAGATTTCGTCACCAACGATAAATGTGCTGCTGGAACCGGGCGTTTCCTGGAATTCATTGCCCGTAGCGTAGGAATAGATGTAAATAATCTGGCAAAACTGCATACAACCGGAAGCTACAAGCCTGCCACGCTGAGTAGCATGTGCAGCGTATTCATAGAGTCAGAGGTAATAAACCTGGTCAACGATGAAGTGCCATTGAACTCGATTGTTCAAGGATTACATCAGTCTGTGGCAACCCGTGTGGCTGCATTGGTTAAGAGGCTAGGGCTAGTTCAAGATGTAGTTGTCACAGGTGGTGTGGCCAAGAACGCAGGTGTAGTGGATGAGCTTGAGCGAAAACTAGGTATCAAAGTGAAGACTTTTCCAGATCACGTTGACCCCCAGATCGTGGGAGCCGTTGGGGCTGCCATTATAGCCAGACAGAAATATCTAAAGCAAAGTAAAAAAACTAATGCCTAAAGAAGAAAGGAGAATAACATGCCCTATTTCAAGGATGCCAAAGAGTGCGATGATATGTTGGGCGGCTTTTTCCGTAAGATGTCGGAGGGCGTTGCCAGCAAGGATAAGGTGTTACTAGAAATCCAAAGGAAGCTGGCAGAAATCAATCTTATAATCAAGTTCGTCTGGCGTGAACCTGAGCTTTCAGTAACACTTGACTTCACCAAAGATCCGTTTAAGGTCTATATTAATGATAAATCTGTCAATCCCACAGCCACCTTTACATTGACTGCAGATACAGCTCACAAATTCTGGCACGGTCAGGTTAACCTAGCAAAAGCCCTGACCCTGAAGACTATTGTAGCTCGCGGCCCTTTACCAAAGATTCTTAAGCTGCTTCCTGTAATAAAACCACTATACGAAAGGTACCCAGCATATTTGAAGCAAATCGGACGCGCAGATTTGGCATTGAGCTGACTTCGAAACCATGAATCCATTTGACCCATATTTCGAGAGAATTAACGATTATGTAGACGAACTACGAGGAAAAAACAGGACTGTAAGGGTTTGGTTTGCTGGCAAGTCCGCTCCTACCGTGAATTCGTCAGTTGAAAGCCGATGGCCTCGCGTGTTGAAAGAGGACACCGCGGTAGAATTAGGTGGCCCGCTGACCGCAGGCACAATTTTTTTCTTGTGCACCGACGATGTATCGTTGATATATGACGGAAGGATAACGCTGGTGGGACCAGATATCATCGAAACAATGGATAGGATTTTGCCCTTCGGACAGGTCGTTCTCGTTGCTGGCCCCACCCTTACAAAGGGGATTAACCCGGAATTGGAGAAAGAACTGTATGCTTCCGGAAAGATACCTGGTTATATGGTTCGAAGTACGGGGGGGCACATCTGGTCTCGTGTGAGTTATCAGGCTAGGGATGATGGGTTCTCATTGAAGCTATTAGGCTGTGCCATATTGGATCATATACGTACAAATCTGACAGCAGTAAGTGTAGCAGAGGTGTTATTTTTTACATCAAGTGTTAACGATGTTCAGAAATTGGAGGAGATAGGTATTCTAGTCAGGAAAGTAGCCCACGATTTACGGAGGGAGCGAATTCAGCAGGCAGCTGATGGAGCATTCCAGTGCGAGTTGGACGGAGCTTGTGATATCTGCCCCAATAGTAAGATATGTGCGGAAATCTGACCCAGACACTCGGGTTTCGAAATAAGTAAGCTAACATCAGAATTCAGCAAGCTTTATTGGCCTGCCCCCACCAACGATACCACTTGTTAAGTTAGTCCCAGCGCATACCTGATTAAGAGTTAGGTACTGGCCTTTTCGAAGCTGCGACGACTCCCTGATTGGGATTTCGACACCCTGATTGGGTCGAATCCTAAACGGAGTAACAAGATTAGGGTCAACAAACCGCTAGATCGTGCAGTGCTAGTGTTAGCTGCCTGAGGCTTCTAGAGCCTTAGCTTAACAAAATGGCTGAATGACGGTACAGTTCAGTTGTTAGTTCAGATCCAGTAAAGTGGAGAATAGGACAGACACCTCGTCTGATGACAAAGACCACGCATAGTCAGACCCGTTTCACATGCTTATGGTACATCCTTCGTAGCTGCCTTATCCATCAGTTTGGCAAGGCGTTGCCTCATCCGGTGATAGCGCTGTGCCCCCACCGCTAGGGTCCAAATAGCCAGCGCGATTAAGACCCATCCCATCACCTCAACAAACGCAGAATCGAAGAAGTGAATGAGCGCTGCACCGGCGGCCGCAAATGCCATGGCCGTGCGTGCGTAGGAAAGTAACGTACGCTCGTTGGCAAGAACTGTCCTATCGGCCGCCAGATAGTCTCTTAGTATTAATTCATCGTTCTTGAACCGCGTATATGGGTCACTCTTCATATTTCACCTTCCCTACGTGTATTCTACCATAGTCACCAATAGAATAATTCTCAAGGTTCAAGATAACGGAACACCATCCTCTTGTCTTTAACAGAATATCTGGTAGTCTAACAGGCAAGAGATTATGTGGTTGGAGGTCGAAGATGCAGATGTCACCCTTAGGACAATCGGGCGAAGCAATTTCGGGGGTCGCTGAAAAGACCTGGTGTGTGTCTATTCTGGCAAATGTTACTGCGTTCGAGACGGACGAAGGCCTTGTCCTAGTAGATGTGGGGCTGCGCAACTTTTCGCCCCGGATGGCGGAGCTGCTTCGTCAGCGTACGATGGCTCCGGTCCATACCGCCATCTACACCCACGGGCACGTAGACCATGCCTTTGGCCTGGATGACTTCCTCGTCGAGGGGCAGCCCCGACCACAGGTCATCGGGCACCGTGCACTACCAGCCCGACTGGCGCGCTATGAGCGCACCTCCCTCTTTCAGCGGACTATCAATGCCCGCCAGTTCTTCGGCGCTTCCTACGACCTCTTGACTCCCAATGAGTCGGCTGAGGTGGACACAGCTTTCCGCAGGCCTGATTGGCCCCCCAATATTCTGTACGACGGCCAACTCACCATAGAGATTGGCCATCTCACCTTTGAACTCCATCATGCCCGAGGCGAGACCGATGATCACACCTGGGTGTTTTGCCCCCAGCGCGGCATCCTTTGCCCCGGCGACCTCATTATCTGGGTTGTCCCCAACGCTGGCAATCCTCAAAAAGTGCAGCGTTATCCCTGGGACTGGGCTCAGGCACTGCGAGAGATGGCAGCGTTACATGCGCCGAGCCTCTGTCCCGGCCACGGTCCGCCGGTCATAGGTAATCCGGAGCTGGTGCAGCGTATTCTACTCGAGACCGCAGCCTACCTCGATTCCATAGTGGAGCAGACCCTGGCTGCACTTGAGAACGGCGCACCTCCCCACGTAGACATTGTTCGCAGTGTGAAAATCCCTAACTCGGATTCGCCATGGCTGCTGCCCCTTTATGACGAGGCCGAGTTCATCTCACGGAGCGTGATCCGCTATTATGGGGGCTGGTTCAGCGGCCGGCCCAGCGAGCTCAAGCCCGCTTTGAGAGCAGACGTTGCTAAAGAGATAGCTGGACTGGCAGGCGGAGCTGTGGCGCTGGCTGAACGAGCACAAACAATCACTGAAACAGGAGACCTGCGCCTGGCCTGTCACCTTGCTGATTATGCGCTCGAAGCCGCCCCTGGAGACACTCACGTGAATGAGATTGTCGCCCGAATCTATGAACAGCGAGCCGTGTCGGAGACAAGCTTAATGGCAATCGACCTGTTCCGCTCAGCCGCTGCTTACGCAAGGGCCGGCAGGCCATTTGCATGATCCTAATGCGCTAAACGAGAAATCATTTGGGTATGCTACGTTCGTGCCGACCAGGCATTTATCCGCGCATTTGAAACCGATTTTTTTGGAGCATTGATAGTTGCGTGAGATAACTACACCTATTATTATTAGCAACTGGCTATTTCTAACCCTGATAAACTAGTGCTAAAATAATAAAGGAGGACGGTTATGCCATTGTGGTTTGAGGATTACTTGATAAAGAATTTTGGCGCCGCTCTTATGGGCTCTGACTTTACTCGGATGATGTTCACACCTTTTATCATACCAAAGGTGTTTATCAGCAACAACATGTTCCCCGATAGGCCAGGCGTTGCGCCCGATGCTATCGATTACATAGTCACCTATTCCAAGCCTGAGAGAAAGCGCCTATTCATCGTCACCGATGAATACTCGGCAAGGTTCTGCCACAGGATCCAAAGAGCCTTTGTGCACCGTTATCAATTCACAACCCATGTCTGGAAAGGTGCCCTGCCGGAGATGCCACTGGACAGTATCGAAGAATGTGTCACGCTCGTAAACAAGTTTGAGCCAGATCTGATCATGGCTGTGGGTGGGGGTTCCGTTATGGACACCTCCAAGGTCGTGTGGCTCCTCTACGAGCGGCCCGATATGAAGGATTTTATTTCAACGATGAGTCCTATCGTACTTTTGGGGATGCGGAAAAAGGCTAATCTCATCGCTGTGCCAACGACGAGTGGGACGGGCTCAGAGTGTACGCCTACCAGTGTGGTGACCGATACAAGGACAAACCGAAAGATTCCGGTTAATCATCCGGAACTTATACCCGACTATGCCCTCCTTGACCCGACACTTCCTGCAGCGATGCCGCCCAGTTTGACCGTGGGAACGGGCATGGACGTTCTTGCCCATGCCGTGGATGCCGTCCTGTGTCCAGCCGCTAATGATTTGACCGATGCGATCGGGCTGCGGACGATCTTGATGGTCTTTAAATATCTACCCAGGTCCTATAGCGATGGCAAAGACAGAGAGGCTCGCTATAAAATGCATCTGGCATCCTGCATGGCCGGGATGATTTTAAGCCAGGCAGGATCGGGGATCAGCCATGCCATGGGGCATGCCTTTGGCGGCGTTTTCCATGTGCACCACGGCCTGACCGTCGGCCTATTTTTACCCTACGAGATTCAGGCCTATGCTTATATATCTGACAAGTACCTAGAGATATGCGATGCCCTCAGTGTCAGGGTGAAGGATGATAGGAAAAGCCTTAGCAATCTGATTGACAAGATGCGAGCGTTCATGGAGGAGATCAATATCCCAATGAGTATAAAGGAGGTCGGCGTTAGCAAGAAGGAATTTGAAGGGGAGCTTGATCAGTTAGCTGCCTATGCGGCGGGAGACCCAGCAAATGTTATTCCACCCCCCTATCTTTTAACCGTTGACCAGTTCAAGAGACTTTTCCGCCTTGCCTATACGGGCAAAGACCTCGATTTACATTCTGAATTTTAGGAGGGGAAACAGTGTTTGGATATCATGGAAAATTTCTGAGTGTCGATTTAAGCAAGGGTGAAATGAAGGACATGACCCTGGATTCAGATATGTTGAAAAAATATATCGGCGGCAGCACCCTCGCTGCAAGGTTAATCTACAATCATGTGGATAAAGAAGTCAAACCCCTGGATCCACAAAACCATCTGGTTTTTGCCACCGGTCCTTTTGCAGGAAGCCCGATCCCTATGGTAAGCCGTTCCGCCGTATGCGGCATTGCCCCTGCCACCGGTATCTGGGGTGAGGCCACTACCGGTGGGTTTTTCCCGGTGAGGCTTAAGTCCTCAGGTTACGATGGGATCTTCATTGTTGGCAGGGCTGCAAAGCCAGTATATCTTTCAATCATCAACGGCAAGGCGGAGATCAAAGACGCAAAGGAGGTCTGGGGAAAGGATGCCTATGAAACCCAGGGAATCCTTAAAAAGCAGGGCAAAGATACAAACATTAGTGTTTCCTGTATCGGGGATGCAGGTGAAAAACTACTCAGGTATGCCTGCATCATGAATGACGGCGGGCGGGCCTCGGGGCGGTGCGGGCTGGGCGCCCTTATGGGCTCCAAGCGTCTCAAGGCCATCGTCGTTGGTGGAAGAATCAAGGTCGATACAGCCAATGACGAGAAACTGAGAGAACTCACAGCCATCGCTCGGGAACATATCGCTGGCCATATGATGACTCAGGCCTATCGGGAATACGGTACGAACATGTGGATGGACTTCGGCATGAGGCTGGGCGATGTACCAGCCAAGTATTTTACCAAGAACACCTTTCCAGCAAAGAAACTGAGCGGTGGTACCTTCCGCGAAGTTTTCAACATCCATAATTACGCTTGCCACGGCTGTCCTATCGGCTGCGGTCGCGTAATCCCTAATTTCACGAAGGACATCAAGCAGGTGGATGGCCCGGAATATGAGACCACAGCAGCCTTCGGCCCCCTGTGTATGAATTTCGACCTCCAGTCAGTAGTCATGGCCAACCATCTCTGCAACGTACATGGCCTCGATACCATTTCTACAGGAGTATCCATCGCCTTTGCCATGTACCTATACGAGAAAGTAAAGTTGACCAAAGAGAAGGCGGGTATGGAAATCAAATGGGGCGATGGGAAAACGGTGGTAAGATTGGTGAAGATGATCCTCGCCCAAAAAGGAATTGGCAGACTGCTTTCGCAGGGGACCCGTCAAATGGCCAAGGAACTCGGTGTATCAGAAGACGAAGCGGCGCATGTGAAAGGGCTGGAAATCCCTATGCATGCCCCCCGTGCTTTCGTTGGGATGGCCCTGACCTATGCAACCGCTCCGCGGGGTGCCTGTCATCTGCAGGGAGACTTCTACACCATTGATACGCCCCGCGATGGTGTTCCGGAACTGGGCATATTCGCAGGGGATAAGAATTCTTCAGTGGGAAAAGCTGAGCAGGTCGTGAAGTTCCAAAACTACAATGAAATATACAATTCCCTGGCGCTCTGTAAGTTCTCCCCCCTAACTTCCACCCAGATTAGTGTGATGCTGAGCAGCATCACCGGCTGGGAATATACACCTGAGGATCTCTATACCTTCGGCGAAAGGTCGATCAATCTCAAGAGAGCTATTAACAATAAATTGGGCATAACGAGAAAGGACGACAAGCTACCTAAGATTGCCACAAAGGCGCTCAAAGAGGGGGCAACGGCCGGACAGGCGCCTGATATGAACCTCTTACTCAAGGATTATTATAGGCTTAACAACTGGGACTGGAACACAGGCAAACCCACCAGGGAGAAGCTGCTGTCACTTGGGCTTGACGATGTGTCACGGGATCTTTGGACATAGTTGGACTGCACCCCTGTGGCTGGACAGGTAGGATTGGCAGATCCCGGTAGGGTAACCTGGTCACACTGGTTGCACTTTCTAGCGAAATGTTCAATCTATATATTAGTGCGCTCAAAATCAAGTCATTTTACAGCCCATTTTGTGCGGTAATAGAACCTTCAGCACGCTGAGGCCGTGAGTTCGCATCACACCGCCCCGCCTTTCTATTTTGCCACACTGGTCTCAAGGGTAATTTCAAGCGCGGAAGAAGACCCTGCCGAGCAGCGGACTCT
>CAYGWR010000030.1:0-16330 GCA_964353645.1 uncultured Dehalococcoidia bacterium | reverse complement strand
GTGAAGGACAAGCAATCTACGCCTTCGGCGGCGCAGGCGGGGCCGGGTTAATCAGGCCGGCTGCCAGTGTGTTGGGCACAATCTCCATCAGGTCGTCCAGTGTCCAGAAGCCCTTCTTGTATATGGTCTTGATGGGTATGGGATCCTGGTAAAGCGAAATCTGGTCTCCGCTGATGAGGAAGGTGCAGCCATTGATGTTGGCAGCAGCATCCGTTGCCAAATAAGCCACTAATGCAATCATCTCACTGGGCTCCGGCAGCTTTAGAATTACATCCGCGCCTGGAGGCATCGCAGTGCCTGTGCTCTTGGCCCTTTCGATAGCAGCCACCAGCTCAGGTGAGATAGTCAGTCTTGACTTGGCGCGCGGCCTGACGGCATTGCAGGTCACCCCGTATCTGCCCATGTCTCGAGCTACGGTCCGGGTGAACCCCACTATGCCCTCTTTGGCAGCGCTGTAGTTGGCCTGCCCCATGTTCCCCAGGCCTGACTCAGATGCTGTGTTGATAATGCGGCCGCTTTTCTGCTGTCTGAATATCGCGCAGGCGGGCTTGGTGCAGTTGAACGTCCCGTAGAGGTGGACCTTAATCACGAGATCCCATTCCTCCGGGCTCATATTGTAGACCATCTTATCCCTGAGTATCCCGGCGTTGTTCACCAGGATATCCAGCCTGCCAAAAGCGTCAATTGCGGACTTGATGATTTTCTCGCCACCCTCTGTGGTAGCCACACTTTCGTAGTTGGCAACCGCCTCACCACCCATCTTCTTGATTTCCGCCACCACCTCCTCGGCTGGCGACTTAGATGCCCCAGCGCCATCGCCACCGCCGCCCAGATCGTTCACCACTACCTTGGCACCCTCTTGAGCAAACAAGATTGCCTCAGCCGCACCGATGCCCCGTCCGGCGCCGGTGATGACAGCCACTTTGCCCTTCAATCTACCACCTGTGTGATGAGTCATTTCCTATTTGCCCTCCTTTAATAGATTGTTCATTTTGGCAAATTCTAGGCCAAGCCATGTGTACCAGTTTTGCAGTGGCACCTCCTCACAACAGGGAAGTTTTCGCCTGTATTATAGCATGACTCCCTGTGTCATTGCGAGCGTAGCGAAGCAATGACACGGCAACCCCTCACTGGGGACACGCCCCTACAGCTCCTCTGCACTCCCCAGAACTGGGATTTAGCATTTACCCTCAGTGGCACTAGTGGGGATGCCGGCAAGCTCGTGTTTCAGCTCACGCACCATGAGTTCAGACACTGCCTGACGGACATCGAGCCCTTTGAAAAGCACCCTGAATACCTGCTCAGCGATAGGCATCTCTACATCGAGCTCGCTGGCCAGCTTAAGAGCAGCGACAGTGGTGGTTATCCCCTCGGCTATGCCAGTCATGAAGGAGAGTATTTCCTTCAAGGGTCGCCCCTTTGCCAGCTCCTGCCCCACGAAACGGTTGCGGCTGAGGGGGCTGGCGCAGGTAGCCACCAGGTCTCCCAACCCGGCCAGCCCGGCGAAGGTAAGCGGATTGGCTCCCGCCGCCACGCCGAGGCGTGTAATCTCGGCAAGCCCACGTGTAATCAGACCCGCCTTGGTATTGTTCCCGTATTCCAGACCGTCAACCATGCCCGCTGCCAGGGCGATGATGTTTTTTAGCGCTCCACCTAACTCCACACCGACCACATCGGTATTCGTGTAAACGCGGAAGAGAGGCGTGGCCATTATCTTCTGCACCCTTGCCGCCACCGAAGCATCATGGGCAGCAACCACAGTGACCGCGGGCAAGCCGCGGGCGATCTCCCTGGATAGATTAGGGCCGGAAAGGACGCAGATATTGTGATGAAGACGAGGGGCTATCTCCTCGAAAATAACCTGGGACATACGCTTGACGCTTTCGACCTCAAGCCCCTTGGCCACGCTCAGAATAAGCATCGAGCTATCGAGGTGTTCTTTAGCCAGTCTTACATTACGCCGCATATTCTGTGAAGGCACAGCGAAGATGACAAGGCCCACTTTATCAAGAGCCTCATCGAGCGAAGCGGTGGCACGAAGCCCCTCGGGGAATGGGGAGCCGGGGAGACGGATGGCATTACCCTTCTCGCGATTCAGCTTCTCCGCCTCCACCTCAGTTCGTGCCCACAGGCCGACCGCCAGCCCCTTGCGGCTGAGCATTATGGCAAGGGTGGTGCCCCAGCTTGTGGTGCCGATAACGGCGACCCTGCTTTTCCTTTGCCTCATGTGGCTTGCCTCCTCTCCCCCTTCTGCCCCAGCTTGCTCTCTGTGCCAGATAGCAGCCTCGATATGTTATCCCGATGCTGGAAGATTATCAAGGCGACCACAACCACGATGTAGACTAAGTATTCCCAGGGGACGCGGTCCATACCCATAAAAACAGCCATCGCCACCACCGCACTGAGAGACCCCATGATAGAGCCCAGGGAAACATAGCGAGTTAAAGCGATGAGAGCGATAAAGATAACCACACCGGCAACAGCAGCTAGCGGTGCCCACATTGCCATGGGCAGAATCCCTCCAAGGGAAGTGGCGACGCCGCGGCCACCCTTGAACTTGAGAAACAGCGACCAATCATGTCCGGCAACGGCAGCGAAGCCTGCAGCCATCTCGCTCATAGGAGAGCCTATTACATACCGGGCAAGCAGGACAGCTATCACGCCCTTAAACACGTCGGCGATAAGCACTAGCGCTCCGTATCGGGCACCTAGCGTGCGCAATACATTAGTGGTGCCGATATTGCCGCTGCCGTACTCCCTGACATCAATGCCTTTTAGCTTCCCTATGACCAGCCCTGAGGGTATGGAGCCGATGAGGTAACTGCCGATTACCACAGCAGCAAACTCAATCATTTTTTGCCCTTCCGTCTAAAGATGAGCTTTAACGGCGTGCCTTTGAAGCCAAAAGCCTTACGAAGGCTGTTCTCCAAATAGCGCTGATAGGAAAAATGGATCAGCCTGGGGTCGTTGACAAAGAAAACAAAGGTTGGCGGATTGACACCGGGCTGAGTGACATAAGATAACTTAAGCTGTTTGCCCCACAACGATGGAGGGGGATGAGCAGCTACGACTCGATTCATCTCTTCGTTGAGCAAGGGAGTGGGAAGGCGCTTCTGCCTCTCCTGATAAACCCTCTTTGCTGCTGAGAGTACCTGGCCGATGCCTTTTCCAAACTGTGCCGAGGCAAACACTATGGGCGCATCGGGGAAGAATTTGAGCTTTTGCTTGATCTCGCTGGCGCATTGAGTTTTATCCACTCCCAACTCGCGAGCTAAGTCCCACTTATTCACCACCACCACTATCCCTTTGAGCGCCTCATGGATATAGCCCGCGATGTGCATATCCTGCTCATTCATGATCTCAGCAGACTCGATGACCAGAAGAGCGACATCAGACCTGGAGATTGCGTTAAGGGAGCGCATCACGCTGTATCGCTCGATGCCTACCTCGATCTTGCCGCGGCGCCGGATCCCCGCGGTATCGATGAATAACATGGACTCGCCGCCGTAATTGAAGACGGTATCTGTGGCATCACGGGTTGTCCCGGGGATCTCGCTCACAATCGCCCTCTCCTGGCCCAGGATAGCATTGAGCAGCATGGATTTGCCCACGTTGGGACGGCCCACGATGGCGATTTTCAGCATCTCGGGCTCTTCTGCAGCAGGCTCGGGGGGCGGCAGTTTGGCGCAGACCTCATCCATCAAGTCAGAGACGCCGATGCCGTGATGAGCGCTGATAGCCATGGGCTCGCCGATGCCCAGCTCATGGAACTGAAATGCTTGCTGGCGGCGCTGGTCATTATCCGCCTTATTCACCGCCAGGATTATCGGCTTTCGCGAGCGCATGAGCGCCTCGGCTGTCTCCTGGTCGGGGATGGTCACACCATCGAGAACGTCCACCATGAACAGAATAACGTCCGCTTCCTCGATGGCGACCTCAGCCTGATGCTTGACCTTCTGTCGCAGGTCGGAGTCAGGCCTGGGCTCAAAGCCGCCGGTATCGATGAGGGTTAGCTCTCGCTCTCCCCAGGTTATATCGGAGTAGACCCTATCCCGCGTGGTCCCCGGCAGGTCTTCCACGACAGCAATACGCTCTCCGGCCAGCCGGTTAAACAGGGTCGACTTGCCCACATTGGGCCTGCCTACGATAGCGACAATGGGCTTGGTCATTACTTACCCAGAATCTCCGCCAGTATCGCCTTCTGGACATGCAGGCGGTTCTCCGCCTGGTCGAAGACTACAGACTGTTTTGAGTCTATGATGCCGGGGGAGACCTCCTCGTCGTGGTGTGCCGGCAGCGGGTGCATGAAGATAGCGTCCTTGGCCGCCAGCTTCATCAGTTTGGCATCCACCTGATAGCCTGCGAAGGCTTTGCGCCGCTTCTCCGCCTCCGCCTCCTGGCCCATGCTGGTCCAGACATCGGTATAGACTACGTCGGCGCCCTTGACTGCTTCCCTGGGTTCTTTCAGCAGCGCGATTTCAGCGCCTACCTTCTTTGAAGAACGCAGCCCCAGGCGCACTATCTTATCATGAAGCTCATACCCCTTAGGAGAGGCAATCTTGAAATTCATACCTACCAGGACGCAGGCAAGCATAAGGCTATTAGACACATTATTACCATCGCCGATGTAAGCGACGGTCAAGCCCTCCAGCTTACCTTTCTTCTCGTAGATGGTCATGATGTCGGCGAGCGCCTGGCAGGGATGCTCTCCATCCGAGAGTGCGTTTATCACAGGCACGGTGGCATACTTCGCCAGAGACTCCACAGTAGCATGGGCGAAAGTGCGGGCAGCAATTATGTCAACATAACGGCTGAGCGTCCTGGCCGCATCTGCGATGGGCTCCCTGCTGCCCAGTCCAACCTCGGCCTGAGAGAGGTAAACGCTGTGCCCGCCGAGCTGATACATAGCGACATCGAAGCTGACCTTGGTGCGCAGAGAAGGTTTCTCGAAAATCAACGCCAGGGTCTTACCGGCGAGGATAGAGCTCATCGCCTTCCTCTTTTTCATGCGGATAGCCCTATTGATAATGCCCCATGCTTCATCCAGGGTGAGGTCGCCAATGGATAACAGGTCTTTCCCTTTCATCCTCTTCTCCTTCAGAATCACTAAAGCCACCTAAGTATAATACAACGGAACACCCTCCGCCACACACTCTTGTGATGATTTTGCCCCGATGATATAATAACCAATCATTAAAAAGCCATCCTTTCTATACAATGAACTACGCTGCTGCCCTCGATTTTCTACTTAGCCGCACCGATTATGAGAGGTATCCCGGCTTTAACTACGCCAGCAGATTCGACCTGAGGCGCATGTACGACCTGCTGCAGAGACTGGGCAACCCTCACCTCAGCGCAAAGTCCGTTCATGTAGCTGGCTCCAAAGGCAAGGGCAGCACCTCAGCCATGATTGCAGCAGGGCTTCGCGCCGCCGGGTACAAAACGGGGCTTTATACCTCACCCCACCTGGTTACGCTTCGTGAAAGGATACAGGTAGACGGAAAGCCTGTACTCAAACGAGCGCTGGAATCAATAGTCGCCAGAATGCGGCCCCATGTGGAAGCGGTAGACCATGACAAAACCTATGGCGAGCTCTCTACCTTTGAGTTGCTCACTGCCGCCGCTTTCATGCATTTTCAGCAACAGGGGGTTGATTTCCAGGTGCTTGAGACGGGGCTGGGGGGAAGGCTGGATGCTACGAACGTGGTCACCCCCGAGGTCTGTGTCATCACCTCGATAAGCCTCGACCATACGGAGGTATTAGGTGACACTATTGCCAAGATCGCCGCCGAAAAGGCAGGCATTATCAAGCCGGGGCGCCCTGTGGTGAGTTCTGCTCAAGCCGAGGAGGCTGCGGCGGTGATTAGAGAGACTTGCCAGAGGAAAGGAGCCAGGCTGATCTCCGTGGGCAGCGACATCACCTGGCGAAAGCTCAGTTCCAACCTTTCGGGGCAATCGCTGGAGGTGAAGGGGCTGAAAGGTACTTACAATCTCACCATCCCCCTACTCGGAGCTCACCAGTTGCAGAATGCCACTGCTGCTGTCGCCACCCTGGAGGTTCTGGGGCTGCCCCAGAAAAGCATAGAGGCCGGATTGGCGAAGACCTACTGGCCGGGGCGGCTGCAAATCCTGAGACGCAGGCCGCTGCTCGTTGTAGATGGCGCCCACAACCGCGATTCAGCAAGTAAGCTTAAAGAGGCGCTTGGGCAGTATTTCCATTTCGACCATTTAATTCTTATAATAGGCACATCTGCCGACAAGGATATGTCAGGGATTGTAGCTGAGCTGGCTCCGCTGGCGCATGGGGTTATTGTCACTCGCTCGCGCCACCCCCGGGCCACGAAACCCGAGGTATTGGTTGGCGAGTTCGCCAAAGTGGGGGTTAAAGCTGGGGTGGCAGAGGATGTTGCCAGTGCGGTAGCTGAGGCACTGAGGAGAGCGGGTAGAAAGGACCTCATCTGCGCCACCGGCTCTCTATTCCTTGTCGCCGAGGTGATAGAATATGTGAAAGGCTTGCATCCCGAGTTCTACGCAAGCTAAGGAGGATTTCGATGGGGGCAGAAGGGTCGGAGATTGAACAACCAAGAGCGGTTACTGCAGTCGTCGATAAGCAAATCGACGAACTGCTTACCGGCATGGCGAAAAAACAAACGGCACAGCGTCTCCCCAAAACACGCACCAAACGCACAGGCAAGGGGAAGAAGGAGAAGCGCCGCGTTGTCGTTACCGGCATGGGGGCGATAACGCCGCTGGGGCTCACTTTGGATGAATACTGGCAGGGATTGCTCGAAGGAAGGTCGGGCATTGACAAGATAACCCTTTGCGACGTCAGCAGCTTGAGTTGTAAGATAGCAGGCGAGGTAAAGGGCTTTGCCCCCCGCAACTACATGGACTTCAAAGAGGCACGAAGGATGGCACGGTTCAGCCAATTCGCCGTAGCCTCCGCAAGGATGGCTATAGAAGACGCCAAACTCAATATCAGCCGCGAGAATCCAGACATGCTGGGTGTGATTATCGGCAACGGAATCGGCGGCTTCCCTGAAGCCGAGGATGGATACCGCATCCTTATAGAGAAGGGTGGAATGAGGTTAAATCCCTTCTTCATGCCCATAATCCTGCCCAACATGGCAGCAGGACAGATCAGCCTTATCTTCGGGCTTACAGGTTTTTCCTCCACCATAACCACTGCCTGCGCTGCCGCAACTCAGGCCATCGGTGAAGCTGTAGAGGTGATAAGGCTGGGTAAAGCAGAGGTCATGGTAGCCGGTGGCAGCGAGGCTGCGATAACCCCCACAGGGATAGCCGGATTCTGTGTGATGAAAGCCCTCTCCACCAGAAACGATGAGCCTACCAAGGCCAGCCGCCCCTTCGACGCCAAGCGAGATGGCTTCGTTCCCGCCGAGGGAGCAGCGATTCTAATCCTGGAGAGCCTGGAACACGCCATGCGCAGGGATGCTCGCATCTATGCCGAGGTTGCCGGCGTCGGCGCATCCTCAGACGCCTACCATATAGTGGCTCCCCCTAACAACGGCGCCGGCGCTGTCCGTGCCATGCGCTGGGCGCTTGAGGACGCCAACTTGACCCCCAATGAGGTGGAGTACATCAACGCCCACGGCACCTCGACTCAACTGAACGACGCAGTAGAGACCCTGGCGATTAAATCGCTCTTCGGAGATTATGCCTATCGCCTGCCCATAAGCTCCACTAAGTCCATGATCGGGCATCTTCTGGGCGGGTCTGGGGCTGTGGAAGCGGTGGCCTGTATTAAAACAATCACCACAGGTGTGATTCATCCCACCATAAACTACGAATACCCTGACCCGGACTGCGACCTGGACTATGTGCCCAACGTGGCCAGGGTAAAGGATGTCAGAGTCGCCCTTTCCAACAGCTTCGGCTTCGGGGGCCAAAACGCCTGCCTGGTCTTCAAGAAATTCGAAGGCTAGAGGTTTTATGTCATTGCGAGTCCTTTTTTTTGGGAAGGACGAAGCAATCTCTGGGACTTTTTCACAAATCGTTGAGATTGCTTCGTCGCCCGCCATAGGCGGACTTCTCACAATGACATTCTTTGGGCGGGTTTGAAACGAGCCCCTAAACTCCCCTTGACAACCGCCATAAGATGGGCTAGTATGCTTCCGCCATGCTCGCAAATGACCCTCACCAGCTTTCCCACTATTATTTACCCACATCTATTATCAATCACCACTTATCTCACACTGAGCCTCAAGGAAATCATGGATTTAGGCAGGTTAGAAGTCCTCAGTAAACACTTCTCTACGCAATCATAATTTATTAAAAACATTCTCAAAAAGGAGGGCAGATGGCCAAATCGCAGTATGAAAGGTTGTTTTCCCCCGGCCGCATCGGCACATTGGAGTTGAAAAACAGACTCGTCTATCCGCCGATGGGGACCAATGTCTGCGTCGGCGGCGAGGCCACGGACCGGTTCCTGGCCTACCACGAGGCCCGGGCCAAGGGCGGTGTGGGACTGGACATCGTCGAGAACGCTAATGTCGACACTGTCGGCGGAGCAGGGCTACCCTTCGGACTGAATATCGACGACGACAAGTACATCCCAGGGTTGCGCAAGCTGGCCCAGACCATCAAGAAGAATGGTGCCAAGGCCTGCCTGCAAATCTACCACGGCTCCATCTGGATCAAGGGCGAGCAAAGGCCTGTGATGGGAGCGGAGCTGCCGCGAGAGCTATCAGTAGACGATATCCAATACATTATCCAGCGTTTCGTCCAGGCGGCGAGACGAGCCAAAGAGGCGGGATTCGACGCCATCGAAATCCACGGCGCTAACATCAATGGACAAACCCAATTTCGCTCCCGTGTCTGGAACACACTCAAGAATAAATACGGCGGCAGCGTGGAAAACAGAGCGCGGTTCATGTGCGATACCCTGAAGGCAGTCAGGAAGGAAGTGGGCAAGAAGTTCCCGCTGTGGTGCCGCACCAGCATTTATGAAGTATATTATGTCAAAGGCAACAAAGTGGCTGAGTACGGCGTCACCCTTCAGGACACTTTGACCCACGCGCCCATGTTCGTAGCTGCCGGCGCTGACGCTATCAACCTCTCGCAGGGCGGTTTTTACGATTATGCCTGGCAATACTTCACGATGTGCCCTGTAGAAGCCGACGGCCCTGCCCCCAACCTCGATCTGGTCGCGCAGGTCAAGAAGGTGGTCCCCGTCCCGGTGATCGCTGCAGCGCACATTACGCCGGAGATTGGCGAGCAGGCTATCAGACAGGGCAAACTGGATTTCGTCGCCATGGGCAGGGCGCTACAGTGCGACCCCGACCTCCCCAACAAGCTGGCTAGAGGCAGAGAAAAGGATATTCGCCCCTGCATCCACTGCAATCACTGCATAGAGACCCTGCCATGGGCAGAAGGCGTGGTTTGTGTGGTCAACCCCGCACTCGGCATGGAAAAGGAATTCGAGATTAAGAAAGCAGCCAAGCCCAAGAAGGTGATTATCGTGGGCGGCGGGCCTGCAGGCATGGAGGCAGCTCGCGTGGCAACGCTGAGAGGGCACCAGGTTACGCTGTACGAGAAAGAGAAGAAGCTGGGCGGACAATTGATTCTGGCCGGAATACCCCCTCACAAGAAGGATATCCGTGACCTGACCGCCTATATGATAAACCAGTTGAGGAAGCTCAAGGTCAAGGTAGTGCTGGGCAAGGCAATCACTCCGGCAGAGATTAAGAAGGCCAAGCCGGATGTGGTTATCCTCGCCGCCGGCGTTAAACCCCTTATACCAAGCCCCGAGGATATACTCGGTTTGGATACGCTGAAGAACGTGGTGACCGCTGAGGATGTCCTCCTGGGCAAGGCGAAGGTAGGGAACAAAGTGTTCATCATCGGCGGCGACCTGGTAGGCTGCGAGACCGCCGAGTTCCTCGCAGACCAGGGCAAGCAGGTGACCATCGCCCGAAGAAGCCAGTTCATGGCGAATAAGATGAACCCCGACATGAGGATGCTGCTCGTCGACAGACTGAGAAATAAAGGTGTCCGCATGCTCACCGGAGTCCAATACCAGCAGGCAACCGACACCGGCATGCGTGTCCACATGCGTGGAGGCATAACTTCCATGGCAGAGATCGCAGCCGACGCCATGAAGAACTTCCCCGCCGACACCTTCGTGCTCGCTGCCGGGTCAACGCCAAATAACGAACTCAAGGAAGCAATAGAAAAAACGGGCGTCAAGGTCAAATGCGTGGGTGACTGCGTCGAGCCCAGGACGATATTGGAAGCCATAAAAGAAGGCTGGCTCGCTGCCAGCGAGATATAAAGGAGGTAATCGAGGGATGGCGAAGTTAAAGCTTGATAGTTTGAAATTGGATCATGTGGCAATCGCGGTCAATGATATAGAAAAGGCTATAGATTTCTACACCAAGTCCTTCGGTATCAAATTCGAGGAGGTCCAGCAGCACGATTTGCCGCCCGATGTGATATACAAGGGCAAGCCCTGCCCCTACACCATGAAGGTGACCTTCGGCCATATGGGGCCAATAAGGCTGGAGCTGGTACAGGTGGTTAAGGGTAAGTGCATCTATACCGACTTCCTGAAGAAGTACGGCGAAGGCATGCACCATGTGGCCTTCGAGGTAGAAGACCTGGAAAAGGAAGTGGCCAATGCCAAGTCGCAGGGCATTGAGATGATTTGCTTCCTCAAGATGGTGGGCATCATGGCCTTCGCCCATCTCGACGCCACCAAAACCAACGGCTTCAGAATCGAGCTTGTGCAGAAGGATGTGCGCGATAAGATTATGAAGAAGCTGGCCGAGGGAGGCTAGACGCCAGCGCCTGTTAGCTAGAATCAAGAAGGGGAGCCCAGCACTTGTTCAGCAGGGCTCCCCTTTCTACACATAAAATAGAAGGGTATAATACAGGTAGGTTGGAGCGGGTGCTCCAACCAATCTTCCGTGTCATTGCGAGGAGCCCTTCACAGAAGGACGACGAAGCAATCTCAAAGCTCGATGTGAAGAACAACGGTGAGATTGCTTCGCTTCGCTCGCAATGACATCAATGAGGAACAAGCCCATGCCTCGTCCTAAAAACGTTTTCGTCTGCCAGAACTGCGGCAATGAGAGCCCCAAGTGGCTAGGGCGCTGCCCTGACTGCAACGAGTGGAATACCTATGTGGAGACCCTCGTCACTCCTACACCAAAAGCGGCTCCGTCGGGTTCAGCCGCTCAAGTTCAAGAGCTGTCCCGGCTGCCCACTAACTCGGTGCCCCGCATCGCCCTGCCCCTGGCCGAGTTCAACCGCGTGCTGGGCGGCGGCATCGTCCCCGGCTCCATGGTGCTCATCGGCGGCGACCCCGGCATTGGAAAGTCGACGCTGCTGCTCGAAGTAGCCAGCTTAACTGCCGAAAGTGTGGGCAAGGTGCTGTATGTCTCCGGTGAGGAGTCGGCGCATCAGATAAAGCTGAGGGCAGACCGACTGGGGCTGCGCGGCGAAGGACTGTTCCTTTTACCAGAGACCGACCTGCAGGCCATTATAGAGCGGGGTCAGGAAATGGCGCCGCGGCTGGTGATTATCGATTCGATTCAGACGGTTCACTCCAATGACCTCTCCTCAGCAGCGGGTAGCGTGGGACAGGTACGTGAGTGTACTCAGAGGCTGATGCGCTGGGCTAAATCCAGCAATATCCCCATATTCATAGTGGGGCATGTCACCAAAGACGGCTCTATAGCGGGCCCCAATACCCTGGAGCACATCGTGGATGTCGTCCTCTACCTCGAGGGCGAACGCTATAGCTCATACAGGCTGCTGCGCGGCGCCAAGAACCGCTTCGGCTCAACCGACGAGGTGGGCGTTTTCGAGATGAGAGACAAGGGAATGGTCGAGGTGTCCAATCCCTCACAGGTATTTCTCTCACAGCGCTCCGAGGGTGCGGTGGGCTCGGTCATCGTACCCACCATCGAGGGCACCCGTCCTCTGCTTGTGGAGATTCAGGCGCTCACCAGCCCTACCGCTTTCGGCTTGCCGCGCCGCAACGCCAATGGCGTGGACTACAACCGCCTGCTCATGATAAGCGCAGTCCTCACCAAGAGGACAAGGCTATCGCTGGGCAATCAGGACATCATCGCCAATGCCGTGGGTGGACTTAAGGTGAACGAGCCTGCGGCGGACCTGGGCATTGCCCTGGCCATCGCCTCGAGCTTCAAAAACGCCGGGGTTAAACCTAACCTGGTGGCCATAGGCGAGATAGGGCTCAGCGGGGAGTTGAGGGCTGTATCTCAACTGGAGAAGCGGCTGGCTGAGGCAGCCAAGCTCGGCTTCACCTCCTGCCTCATTCCCCCAATGCACAGCGGACAGAAAGTGCCCCGCGAGATGAAGCCTATAGAGATAAACTCGTTGTCTCAGGCATTGAAGGCAGGGCTGGAGAAGGGTAGTCTGGAGCCCCCGCTCCAGATGGAAAAATAACGCATTTGAAAATTTTATATGGGGCACGGTGCACCGTGCCCCATATAAAATAGTGATCGCAGATTTTCGGACCAGTGTAGGGGCGCAAGGCCTTGCGCTCCTACATAATGAAAGGCAGACAGAGGTTATTAAATAACGTAGGGGCACTTTCATTTTGGCAGTAACTCATACACGGAGAGCTACACAACAACCGCTTATTCGGCCTGGTGTCTCTTTACATGACTCACAAATTCATTCAATTCCCGGCCCATCTGAGCTATCCATTCCTGCCGATAGCTCATTATCCAATCAAATGGAAAATCCTCGAAGGTGCCATGGTCTTTAACGTACTCGATGTGAGGCTTCCCTTCCCGATTGTAGGCTGAGTCTTTTGCGTCATTGACACCATCGAACTCGACAGGTACAAACCCTCCCTTCCGACAAGTCTCCAGGTCATAGGAAGGACAGGCATGTACCCATTTGCCATTGATATGAAGCTCAACATATCCATGCGTCACAATCAGGTTGCCGCCGCCAATCATAGCTCGGAACTTTGGCGATAGAAGATGGTCACGGATATCAACAAATCCCAAACGTGCAGGAATCCCAATGGCTCGGCAGAGTGCGGCAAGAAGCACAGCCTTATGTTCACAATGTCCGTTGCCCCGCTCCAGAGTCAAACTTGCTTTGTAATGTTCTAAAAGATAACAATAAGGTGAATATGGATTATGCTTGATTTCATCTCTAACAAAATAGAAAAGGGTCTTAGCTTTCTCGTGTTCTGTTTTCAATCCTCTGGTTAGCTCACGAGCTTTTCGTTTTACAGACTCTGTATCGCAATCAATAGTCGGTGTACATTTCAAATACATTTCCATAATTTATCCTCAATTTTATAGACGGGTTTAATTTCGGAATTGCCAATTTGGCACACAATAAGTCCGTGCTTATTATGATTGTCACGCTTCACTCTTGTGCTTATCGATTTCAACAGATAGTTTTATTGGATCTGTCGACTGCGAAACTTCATTCAAAGTAGGCATTCGAGCCCCTTTTTGTCGATTCTTATTAGGGCTTATGTTTCGATAGTTCCAGCCCTCATTCCGTCCGCCTTCAGCTTTAGGCCATATATGATCCCGTTCTTTGCCTATCTTAAAATACCCTCCCAATAACTATAGCAATTATAATACACATTTTCATTGTGCAGCTTCACTGAATCTCAAGGTCAGCTATCTTCCCTTGAACTCTGGCGGCCTCTTCTGCAGGAAGGACATCATGCCTTCCTTGAAGTCCTCGGTCTGGAAGCAGATGCGCTGCGCCAGCGTCTCGAAGTCCAACTGGGACTCCAGGTCACCCACCGCGCCCTTGTACACACCCTTCTTAATAAGCTCGATGGCAACCGAGGGACCCTTGGCTATTTTGGTCGCCATCTCTTTGGTGACCTTCATCAGGTCGTTGTGAGGCACTACTTTGGTCACCAATCCCAGCTTCTCCGCCTCTTTGGCATCCAAGGTTTCCCCCATCCACATCAGTTCCAGCGCTTTGGAGGTGCCCACCATGCGGGGCAGGTAATAGGTTGCCCCGCCGTCAGGACAAAGCCCCCGCTTGACGAATACCATGCTGAAGCGTGCTTTATCCGAGGCTATCCTTATATCGCAGGCCAGAGCCAGAGAGAAGGTCACCCCGGCGATAACGCCAGGTATGGCAGCGATGGTCGGCTTGGGGAAATAACGTACAGGCAGTGTCCACCAACCGAGGGGTCTTTTCAGGATATAAGGCTCGATGGGCCCACTGTAGTCAGCGGTCAACTCGCTGGCATCCGCTCCGGTGCTGAACGCCTCTCCGGCTCCGGTGAAGACCAGCGCCTTCACCGAATCATCGGTGCGAAGCTGGGTAGCGAGACGGTGCACTTCCGTGCGCATAGCCTCGGTAACCGCATTCAGCTTCTCGGGTCGGTTAAAGGTTATGGTAGCGATTCCATCCTCAACTTTGAAGAGCAGCCCCTCGACAGCCATTGGTTACCTCCTACTTGCCCTTGAACTTGGCGGGCCTTCCCTCCATAAACGACTTGATGCCCTCCTGGAAGTCAGCGGTATTAAACAGTACGCTTTCAACGTACGCTTCGTAATCCATCTGCGCAGCGATGTCAGTCTCGTTAGCGCCTTTGTAAATAGCAGCCTTGGCGAATCCCATCGCCAGCGGGGAGTTCTGGGAGATCTTCGCCGCCATCTCCTTCGCCGCAGTCATCAACTGGTCAGCGGGGACAACCTTGTTCACCATGCCTATTCGTTCCGCTTCCCTGCCATCGATGGCCTCAGCGGTGAACACCAGCTCCAGGGCGCGAGCAGTACCTATGAGACGGGGCAGAGTCATGGTGGAACCCGACTCGGGTATAACCCCCCTCTTGGTGAAAATCATGTTGAAGCGGGCTGTCTCGGAGGCTATCCTTATATCGCAGGCCAGGGCGAGGGCAAGGCCACCGCCTGCGGCTGTACCGTTCACCGCAGCGATAACCGGCTTGGGCAGGTTCCTTATCTTGAGCACGGTGGTCAGGATATTGCCATCACCGCGCATCATCTCCTCCATGGTAGTCTGGTGCATGGCATGAGTTTCACCGAGCGACATAAGGTAGGCGACATCGGCACCGGTGCAGAACGCCTTGCCTGCGCCTGTGATGATGAGAACCCTGGCGGTGCGGTCCTTGGCCACCCTGGTGACCACAGCATCCATCTCTGCCTGCATGTTGGCATCGAAGGCGTTCTTGACCTCGGGGCGGTTCAGGGTCATCACCACTACCCCACCCTCTTTTTCGTAGATGACAGCTTTGTAAGCCAATCGCTACCCCTTTCCTTTGCAATAGATGCCGTTCGTGGTGAGCTTGTCGAACCATGAACGGCCCTTCGACAGGCTCAGGGCGAACGGATAGACTACGTATTTCTCATTTTACACTTTGAGTTTTGCCTTTAAGGCCGTTACTCTCCTGTGAACACGGGCTCGCGCTTCTCAAGGAAGGAGTTAACCCCTTCCTTGAAGTCTTTGGTGTTCATGAGCAAATTCTGGGTATAGTTCTCGAAATCCATATGAGACCCGATATCTTGCGCAAGCATACCCCTGTAAAGCATAGCCTTGGCCATTCCCACCGCCAGCGGCGGATTCTTGGCTATCTCCCCTGCTAACTCCCTGGTCGCCTTCATCAGCTCATCGTGGGGGACGACCTTGTTCACCAATCCTATCCGCTCCGCCTCCTGGGCGCTGATTATACTCCCGGTGAGCACCAGCTCGCAGGCCTTGGCCATTCCGACGAGACGAGGCAGATTGTAAGTAACAGCACAATCGGGTATAACACCCCTCTTGATAAATATCGTGCTGAAGCGAGACTTATTCGAGACAATCCTCATATCGCACGCCAGGGCCAGTCCCATACCTCCCCCGGCAGCTATACCGTTCACCGCAGCGATAACCGGCTTCGTCATGCTCCGTATCTTGAGCACTGTTGTAGGCGGGGTGCCCGCTCCTTGAACCACATCACCAATAGTCGTCCTGACCCACTCTGCTCCGGACGCAATAAGCGTCATGAGCATGCTGACGTCACCACCGGCACAGAAGGCCTTCCCTGCTCCAGTCAATATCACCACCCTGATGTTTGGGTCCTGACTAACGTCATTGATCGCATCATCGATCTCACCCATCATGGGACGATCGAAGGCATTGTTCACATCGGGTCTGTTCAAGGTTATAGTTGCTAGCATATCCTTCTTCTCGAGAATTATCGCATTATAGGGCACTTTCTTCCTCCTTTTTATTTCTCAGCGCAAACGCAGAGCGCTAATTCGAAAAACCTGATGGCATGATACCCCGAAAGCTGATTCTTTGTCAATTTATACCAGCGTCCGGGGACGCTTTTCGACCTCCTATTAGA
>CAYGWR010000029.1:0-16398 GCA_964353645.1 uncultured Dehalococcoidia bacterium | reverse complement strand
TTCCAAAGCTATTCTACCAGAACTGATTGGGGTAAATGCCCCTTTTACTTAGCATTCTTGGCTATCTACATAGGCGTTTCGCGGAAGCCTCGTACCTGAGCAACTTGACAATTTGGGTTGTTTTGTCATACAATTAGCTTTAACATGCAGCTACTATGCCTTGAGAGTACAATGAAAATCAATGTTGCCCAGCAACTTAAGGAACATGTAGGATCAGTCCGCCAATACGATATTGACGAGACGGACGAGGATGGATTCCCCATTCGGGGCAATGTGCAACTGCTTCGCACCAATCTCAGCATCCTCGTAACCGGCAGCCTCGAGACTATCGACAGAGGCGAATGCAGTCGCTGCCTCGAGCAGTTTGAATATCCCTTGAAGATAAATATAGAGGAGGAGTACTTTCTGACCAGAGATCCGGTCAGCGGCTTACCTCTCCCTCCGCCAACCGAAGCGGGCGCCTTCCTTATCGACGAAAACCACACTCTCGATCTTGGCGAGGCAGTGCGTCAATATAAGATAATTGCTCTTCCCATGAATCCAGTCTGCCGTGAGGACTGCGCTGGATTGTGCCCTCATTGTGGACGTAACCTCAATTATGTAACGTGCGACTGTCCGCCTGCTCCTCCCGATGCACGTTGGGCTCCACTTCAGGCGCTGCGTATCAAGAACAGGCAGAGGGAGAGAAAGAAAGGGGTTAGCTAGACAATGCCACCACTACCGAAAAGAAAATATCCTAAGGCGCGACAGGGGAAAAGACGCAGCCACCTTGGTGTGCTTGTCCCATCTCTTGTCCCTTGTTCTCAATGTCACAACCTTAAGCCTGCCCACGAGGTTTGCCATTTCTGCGGAACCTATGCAGGAAGAGTGATAATCAAAGAAAAGGCACCCAAGAAAAAGGAGTAATCCTTTGGAGCAGCACATGGTTGAGCTTGAAACAAAGTCGAAACCCAAGATTGCTCATGTTTTCCCTGGTCAGGGCTCACAGTCTGTGGGCATGGGCCATAAACTTTACCAGAGCTCACCCAAAGCAAAAGAGGTTTTCCAGGAGGCCGACGAGGCCCTCCAGTTTTCATTATCACGGCTCTGTTTTGAGGGGCCCGAAGATGAACTCCGCCAGACCATCAATGCCCAGCCAGCGATAATGACAGTTAGCATTGCCTGCTTGAGAGCCGCCTCAGAGGTCAACCATACAGTATCCCCCTCCTTCGTAGCAGGCCACAGCCTCGGCGAATATACTGCGCTGGTTGCCGCCAACGTACTCGGGTTTGCCGATGCCATCCGGCTTGTCAGAGAGCGGGGACGCCTGATGCAAAAAGCAGGTGAAATCAAACCCGGAGGCATGGCAGCGGTCATCGGCCTCGATGAAGCGGTCTTAAGAGAAATATGTCGCGAGAGTGGCGCTGAGATCGCTAATTTTAACTGCCCAGTCCAGATTGTCATCAGCGGCTCGAAGGAGGCCCTAGCACGCGCCATGGAATTGGCGAAAGCCAGGGATGCGCGGCGGGTTATACCACTTCAGGTCAGCGGCGCCTTTCACTCAACCCTGATGCAGCCCACTATCGAAGGCTTGTCCCAAGCCATCGCGCAGATTAACTTCAGAACACCGGAAGTCCCCATTGTGGTTAACAGCACTGCCCAGCCGGTAACCACCGCCGAGGGAGTGAAAGAGGAGCTACTACGCCAGCTATGTAACTGCGTTCAGTGGCAACCATCGGTGGAGTATATGGTAGGAGAGGGAGTCTCCACCTTTGTTGAGATCGGCCCCGGCCAGGTGCTCTCCGGGCTGATTAAAAGGATCAGCGATAAAGTACAAGTTCTCAATATGAGCGATCCGGAGTCCATCAAAGCCTTAAGCCTCTGAAACGCACCTGGTTCCCTTTATTTCCCAGTTGAGAGTTGATAATGAGCTTATCTAATAGGGTTGCTATAGTCACAGGCAGCGGCCAGGGTATTGGTCGGGAGATAGCGCTGATGCTGGCAGAGCAGGGAGCCAGCATAGTTATCAGCGACGTCAACGCTGCTACAGCGAAGGAAGTTGCAGCCGAGATCGAGGCGAAGAATGGGAAAAGCATCGCCATTCCAGTCAATGTTACCGTTGCCGCCGAGGTAAACAAACTCGTAGAGCAGACATTATCCTCATTCGGCCATATCGACATCCTGGTTAACAACGCCGGAATTACGCGGGATGGCCTGCTCCTGAGAATGTCCGAGGCCGATTGGGATCTGGTATTGAACATCAACCTTAAAGGTGCTTTTATTTGCACTCAGGCTGTGCTAAGACATATGATAAGGCAGCGCTGGGGTCGAATCGTCAATATCGCAAGTGTCGTAGGCCTGACAGGAAATGCCGGGCAAGCTAACTACGCTGCCTCGAAAGCCGGCCTGATAGGTCTTGCTAAAACCACTGCCAGGGAAGTTGCCTCGAGAGGCATTACTGTCAACGCCGTTGCCCCTGGCTTCATCGATACCGGTATGACACAGAAGCTTAGCGAGAATGTGAAGCAGGAGTGCCTCAAGCAAATCCCTCTGGGTTACTTTGGCTTGCCTAAGGACGTAGCTTATGCCGTGGCTTTCCTCGTCTCAGAGGAAGCCCATTACATCACCGGACAGGTGATAAATGTGAATGGTGGGTTGGCGATGATATGATAGATTCCTATCGCTTCGCCAAAAAGGACTCCGATAAGGCTTGTGACAAATATAAACAAGCCCTTCCCTTCCTGGGAGGTGCTTGCTGTCCTTAATCCCATCTCTTAGCGTGTTCGCCCATTAGCCGGCGACATTTCACAAATAGCCCTGTTCACAGAGATTCCCTAACTTGAAAGAAGATGGTAAAATAGGCGGAAAATGCGTACCGGATAGCCGGTCGCCTGCGCAAATTAACAACAATAAACAGCCTCAGTCGAGGGATTTATGCCAGGCATGAGACACAAGGCCAGGATAGTGGCACTGCAGGCGCTGTTTGAGAGTGATTGCACCCGCCACAACGCAGAAACTTCCCTGAGCAGGCTGGCCGAGGAGCAGGCACTGCCAGAGTCAGCACTGTCCTTTGCCAAAGAGCTGGTCAATGGGGTGCTGGCGAACAGAAAGCGGATCGATGCCCTGATTCAGGCTCATGCCCCTAACTGGCCTGTGGAGCAATTATCTGTGGTCGACAGAAATATACTGAGGCTTGCAATTTTTGAGATTTCGATAGACAATAAAGTGCCATTAAGAGCAGCTATCAACGAAGCAGTGGAACTCGCCAAGACATTCGGCAGCGAGAGTTCGTCCAAGTTTATCAATGGAGTGCTTGGAGCGATAAGCCAAACTAAAGCCAACGGCATGTAGTAAGCGGTCAGGCAGACTATTTATCAGGAAGGAGACAGAAGGATGGCAACCATTCTTGAGAGAGTGAAAAGAATCGTCGTGAATCAATTAGGTGTTGAGGAATCAGAGGTAAAACCTGAGTCCTCCTTCGTCGACGACCTCAACGCTGACTCCCTTGATCTCGTAGAGCTGGTGATGTCACTGGAAGAGGAGTTCAGCAACGAAGCGAAACGAATAGAGATCCCTGATGAGGATGCCGAAAAAATAAAGACCGTACAAGATGCGGTTGACTATATTAAAGAACAGGGGGTAGAGGACGAGTAGTAGCTGGACAACATAAGGCAGAAAAACCCGGGGAATTGCGATAGGCTATTAAATCCCTGCAATAAATATCCTCACTCTTTCATTATCGCAGTTCCCCATTTTTACGGTGAGGTTGCTTTATGAGTCGCCTGCTTGCGGTAATCTCATCTTTCTGTCTCCGCCAACGGCCTTGCCTCCAGATCCCATCCCAAGAGATTCGAGAACTCCTTTTTCATCGCTTCATTATAAGAGCGTTTGAAACCCACTTGACAACCGCAGATTTCCGAGCACAATAGCTTCATTGACTTGATATAGGTGCCATGCTATCATTTTTCAAATAGGCTGAGATTGGGACACGATGAAATCAAAGCTAATCTGGTATATAGCAACCGGAGCAATTGCGGGGCTGACGGCTGGTTTTCTGGGGATAGGCGGCGGCATACTGCTGGTACCCATGATGGTCGGGCTCCTGGGTCTCACACAGCATAAGGCGCACGGCACCTCACTTGCCATTATTATTCCTATCGCTATTATAAGCGCCACAGTATATGCCCTGCGCGGCCACATCGATTGGGCGCTGGTGGCGACAATAGGTTCAGGCAGCATCATAGGTGTTATCATTGGGGCAAAACTGATGATGAGAGTGCCTGCTCACAGGCTACGACAGCTTTTCGGTGTTTATGCTATAGCTATTGCGATATTGCTATTTTTGAGGTAGGCTGAGATTACATGGATATAGCGATTGCCCTTGCCGTAGGTTTGATTGCGGGACTTATCAGCGGAATGCTCGGCGTCGGCGGTGGCACAATCTCCATTCCGGCTATGGTCCTACTCTTAGGGGTGGAACAGCATACAGCACAGGGAGTCTCGCTCGGCGCTATGCTGTTCACAGCCCTGGTTGGTGCCTTTATTCACTATAGGCAGGGTAACGTAAAGATGAGCATGGTATTTTTGATAGCCCCCAGCGCAGTCGCCTTTTCACTGCTGGGAGCCTGGGCAGCAGACAAGGTTACTGCAGAATGGCTAACTCGGGCTTTTGCCATCTTCCTGCTGATCATCGGGTGCAGGATGTTGCTATTCAATCGAGGAGGTCAAGGTGTCAGCACTAGCTGAGTTATACCGGAAAATAGCTGCGTGCAGGGATTGTGAAGAACTCGCCAGAACACGTACCCAGACAGTCCCCGGGGAAGGCCCGGAGAAGCCCCAGATAGTGTTCATCGGAGAGGCCCCGGGCTACCATGAAGACCAGCAGGGGCGCCCTTTCGTAGGGCAGGCAGGGCAGTTCCTGGAGCAATTGCTTAACTCTATCGGGCTCAAGCGTAGCGATGTCTATATCTGCAATGTGATCAAATGCCGTCCGCCGAATAACCGCGACCCGCTTCCCATAGAGATCAAGAACTGTCAGAAGTGGTTAGACCAACAGCTTGAGCTGCTCTCCCCCAAAATGACAGTCACCCTGGGTCGCTACTCACTGGCAAGATTCTTCCCTGGAGAACCCATCAGCAAGGTTCATGGCAAGGCGCGTAAGCAAGATAATATCATCTATTTCGCCATGTATCATCCCGCAGCCGCCCTGCACCAACAGAGCCTGCGCCAGACCATCGAGGCAGATATGCTCAAAATACCCCCGCTGCTGGTTCAAGTGGAGCCAGTTGAGGAGGTAAAAAAGGAAGATAAACCCGAGCAGCTATCCCTTTTTTAGGGAGAGGGCATAAAAATGGCAAAATCGCGTTCTAAAAAACAACGTGGCGAATCCAAAGCCTCCCTTAATATCCTGCCCACGCCCAAGGGGATGTTATGGATTGTCGTTGCAATAACAGCGATAGCAGCGATAATCTTCTTCTTGGGCCACGCTTTTTTCGAGGCCATAGGTTTCGGCCTCTTTCTAGGAGCCTTGTGGGTGGTAGTTATTGTCTTTGTAGTATGGCGACGGGGATTGGGTAGCCTTTTAAAGTGGTGGAACCTTTGGCTGGGCGCCATCATATTCACCCTTGCTGTCTGGGGAATACTCGCCCTATTCCGCCCTTCGGAGCTTACAATCGCCAATGCTGACTTCTCCCAGGTAAGTCTCGGAGGAAACGCTGGCAGAAGCTTCATCGGCAACCAAGGCGTTGGTGCTCCACCGGCAGTGCGGCTTATCATTTTGTTCCTGGTCGGGATAGGGCTGGTCATCCCCCGCCCAAGCCTTAGATTTCTTCAGCTCTTGTCCCGGGCGACAAAGAGAGCAGGCTTGACAACCCTCGCTGGCATCCGATGGTTTCTTCCCCGATTAAGACAGGTGTTAGCCAAGCTAAACCAAAGGTATCGTCTCAGCCGGCTGCTGGCAGCGCCAATTATCACACTGAAAAGAAGGTTGCGCCGCAGGCGGGTAGTCGAACCAGAGATAGGAGGAGAGGAAGCCGGCGAAGTTGTGGCCTTGTCCCCAGAGACTGAAGCTGCTGAGGATAAAGCCGCGCCTGAAGCAACAGGCGATGGAGAGCAATTACCCCTGCCGATCCCCGGGGCTAAAAAGAAAAAACCGACAACCGCTGAGCCTAGGGAGGCAAGCCATCAACCCATCATTACTGTGAAGCAGCAGTTGCCGCCTATCGAGCTTCTCGATAAGGCGACCGACACCGAATTCACTGAGGTAGGCAACGAGCAGAAGGCAAAGCTCCTAGAGGAGGCATTGAAAAGCTACGGGGTAGAGGCCAAGGTAATACAAATAAACCCGGGGCCATCAGTTACCCAATTTGGCATAGAGCCGGGTTGGGATCGCAAGTATAAGCGAGTGGTAGAACGAGACCATCAGGGTAAGACCAAACTGGACAGAGATGGTAATCCCGTAGAGAGGCTGGAAGAGATATCCAAGACGAGGGTAAAAGTCGAACGTATCACCGCCCTTGCCAATAACCTCGCTCTCGCTTTAGCCACGCCCCATATCAGAATCGAAGCCCCGGTTCCAGGGAAATCGCTGGTAGGCGTCGAAGTCCCCAACACCACCACTTCCATAGTCCGCCTCAGGTCGGTAATTGAGGGCATAGCCTTCCAGAAGCTCAAGACAAAGACAAAGCTCGCCATAGCACTGGGCAAAGGGAGCGGCGGGGAGCCCTTATCGGCTGACCTGTGCAAGATGCCCCACCTCCTCATCGCCGGTGCTACTGGAAGCGGCAAAACAGTATTCATCAACTCTACCATCACCTGCTTGCTGATGCAGAATACAACACGAGACCTGCGCCTGCTCCTGATAGACCCCAAGCGAGTAGAGCTCGTAAGCTTCGAGGGAGTGCCCCACCTCATATCGCCGGTGGTAATTGAATCCAACAAGGCGATCGAGGCCCTGCACCGCATCCTGCGGGAAATGGATAACCGCTATAGCAAGTTTTCAGCGATAGGAGTGCGCAACATAGAAGGCTACAACCACAGCCATCTTGCCACCGAGCCCATGCCCTATCTGATAGTCATCATAGATGAACTGGCGCACCTTATGATGAGTGCGGCCGAGGTAGTTGAGCCTGCGATCTGCCGCCTGGCCCAAATGTCACGGGCTACAGGCATACATCTCATCGTAGCTACTCAGCGTCCTTCGGTGGATGTGGTTACCGGGCTGATCAAAGCCAATTTCCCCAGCCGGATAAGCTTCGCTGTGGCCTCTGGCGTGGACTCTCGCACTATCCTCGATACCGTAGGCGCTGAGAGTCTCTTGGGAGGCGGCGATATGCTCTATTTGCCGCCGGATGCCCCCAAGCCCAAGCGACTGCGAGGATGCTTTGTCTCCGACCAGGAGATAGACAGAGTGGCAAGCTTCTGGAAGCAGCAAAGAACACAGATCCCCACACCATTAGAGGATACTATAGCCCAGGCCTTTGCTTCCTTACCAACTGAGGAACTGAAAGATGAGGACCCATTGTTAGCAACGGGGAGAAGACTTGCCAGGGAGTATTCTCACCTTTCCACCTCCCTCCTTCAGCGGCGCCTGCATATAGGCTATCCCAGAGCAGCACGAATCATGGACCTCCTTGAAGATGAAGGCACAATTGTGCGCCACGAACAAGATAAGCCTAACGAGATGCCCGAGGGAGACGAGCATATCGGAGATGAAAACGGGAATGAAGAAGCAGAATGATTTCTTGTAATCTTTCTTTAGCTGAGGGAAAGTTAATCTGCTCTCTCGTCTCAACCCTAAATCCGAGAGACTGCCAGAGGATAGCCGAGCAATGATAGTGAAGCGAATAACCTTCCTCGTGCTTATGATGAAACAGGCTATTCAGGAGTTCCTCGCTGACAACTGTACCCATCTAGCAGCAGCGATCTCCTATTACCTCCTGCTTTCAATGTTTCCCCTGGCCCTGGCAGCCATATCAATACTGAGCTATTTCTCAAGGTCACCCGACGTCCAGGCCAAAGTCACTCAGGCTATTATGGACGTGTTGCCAGTATCAGGAGATTTTGTATCTACAACTATTCGTGAAGTAGCCCCAGGCTGGGGAGCAGCAAGTGCAATAGGCGTTATAGGACTTATCTGGGCCGGGACTGGTTTATTCAACGCCATCAGGAAATCTCTAAACACTGCCTGGGGTATTAAGCAACCTCGCCCATTCCTGCGTGAGAGATTGATAGAGTCCATCATGATGTTAGGGCTCGGTGCCTTCTTGCTTCTCTATGTAGGTATGACCACAGCTTTCAATTTTTTCCAGAGTACAAACGTCTTCGGAGGGCGTTTCGTGGAAGGCGGGCTATTCTGGGAATCTATGGTAATCCTGGCCAGTATCGCAATCGCCTTCGTAGGATTTCTTCTTCTTTATGAATTCATCCCCAACACCAGGGTTCCCTGGAAGCATGTATGGGTCGGGGCACTGATGGCAGCAGTGCTTTTTGAGATAGTTAAAAATATCTTCGTCTGGTTCGTAGGCAAGTTCGCTACATATAACCTTGTCTACGGCTCCATAGGCACAATCATCGCCTTGATGACCTGGTCATACATCTCAGCGGTGATCCTGCTCTTTTGCGCCAAGCTCATTTCAATATACCCAAGGATGAACTCATCATAATTGGAAGAAGCCCACGTTGAGACAGAGGGCGTAGAGAAGAGTGACAGTGAGCCACCAGTATCAAAGTTTCTGGTCATCTCTAAGACGGCAACTAAGAAGAAAAGCTGAAGCTATTGAGTATCAATTTTAAGCCAATTGCTAACTTTAGGTAAAAGTTAACCTGGAAATAGGAGGCAATGCAAATGAAAACGAGCAAGCTGAGTATCTTCATTTTCATATTATTGCTAGCACTTTTAGCCAGTGCATGCTCTACTGCAGCCGCACCGACGAACACCCCTACCCCTACAACCACGGCCCAGCCTACGGCAACACCTAGTGGGACACCGCTATCTGCTCTCCCTTCTGTTGCTGATGTTGTGGCGAAAGTCACGCCAGCCGTAGCCTACGTTTCCGTCGAGTATAAGGCTACCTCTTTCTTCTTCCAGACTGTAGCCACAAAGAGCGGCTCAGGTGTTCTCTTAAGCCCCGACGGCTATATCCTGACCAATAATCACGTAATAGACAGTTACACCAAGATCGAGGTATCTCTGCCCGACGATGATAAAACTTATGAGGCCCGACTCGTGGGGGCTGATCCGCTCAGCGACCTGGCAGTGATTAAGATAGACGGTCAGAACCTTCCCACAGCTCAGTTCGGTGACACCTCCGGGTTACGCGATGGAGATTGGGTGATAGCCCTGGGCAACGCCTTGGGGCTGGTAGAAGGCGGCCCCACAGTTACTTTGGGTATAGTGAGCGGTCTGGGGCGCTCCTTCACCATAGGACAGGCTGCTTATTATGACGTGATACAGACCGATGCTGCCATCAATCCGGGGAACAGCGGCGGTCCTTTGGTTGATCTGAATGGTAAAGTGGTGGGAATCAATACGTTCATTATCTCCAGCGCAGAAAACATCGGCTTCGCTGTGAGCGCCAACACTGCCAGCCGCATATATGACGACTTGATCAAATATGGACATGTGATCAGACCCTACCTCGGTGCTACTCTACAAGACCTCACGCCTGACTTAGCCTCACAGCTTGGCTTATCTATAAATAAGGGGGTTCTGGTTGCGTACGTTGCACCGGATGGCCCAGTGGCCAAGGCGGGCATTCAAGTCAACGATGTCATCACTAGCTTCCAGGACCAGGAGGTAAGAACGGCATCCAGCTTGATAAAGCTGTTATGGGAATACAAGGTTGGGGATAGTGTAAAGATAACCTACTGGCGAGGAAATAGCCAGCAGGTAGTGTCGGTTACCCTGGGGGAAAGACCATAAGGGACTGCCCAAAAGTATAGGCGGTCTACTATCGGGTGAGTGCAGAGGGGATTCAGGGGGTTGAAAAGAGATTAATAAACAAAACTAAAGTATGGGTTTGGAAATCCCAATATCAATTGAATAAGACTATTTCAACTTTTTGACCGCCAAATTCACCTTATTGCCATCGATAACCTGGCTCTTGCTGTAGGCACCCTCAGGGGGCTTTCCTTCAACCAGCTTCCTTGACAGCGTTTCCTGCTTGACATAGTGGGCGAATTTCTCCATCACACGCTGCACTGAAGGCCCGCCTTCGTAATAGGTCTCAATGTAGTCTGCTATATCAAAGCCAGCTTGCTTGCGCATCGTCTGGAGACGATGCACCAACTCGCGAGCCAAACCCTCATCGGCAAGCTCCTGGCTGATATCGGTATCCACCATTACTGCCAGCCCGCTCTCCTCAATCAGAGGCCAATTCGGGTGTTCACCCGAAGGTGAGCTTTCGACAACATTCAACTCTTTCATATTGAGCTCGTCCAAAACCTGGGAAGCCATCTGCTCGAGGCTGGCTTTTTCAGCCTCCGTCCTCACCTTCACCAGAACCTTCGCCAGAGGCTGACGAACCTTTACTCCAGCTTTGGCGCGTGCAGCACGCCCCAGACTGGTTACTTTCATCACTAGATTAGTAGCAGCAGACAGCTTTTCATCAACCTGACTCAGGTCAGCCAACGGATAATCGGTAAGATGAATACTTTCCGGCGCATCTTTATCGAACGGCCTCACCAGGTTTTGATAAAGCTCCTCCGCAACAAAAGGAGTAAGCGGAGCAAGGAGCTTAGCTAAGGTAATCAAACACTGGTAAAGGGTGGTATAAGCCGATTGTTTGTCGGTATCGTTCTCACTCTTCCAGAACCGCCTCCTGCTCCTCCTCACGTACCAGTTTGAGAGGTTGTCTACAAATTCCTCGATCTTGCGTCCTGCTGCAGTTGCATCGTATTCATCGAGAGAACGAGTCACCCCGTCGGTAAGCTGGTTGAGCTCGGAGAGTATCCAGCGGTCAAGCTCGGGGCGATGCCCTACGTTAGCAACATTGCGGGGGTCGAACTTATCGATATTGGCATAGGTCACGAAGAAGGAATATGTATTCCACAAGGTGAGCAGGAACTTGCGCACTACTTCCTCGACCAGCTCCTTGGAGAAGCGACGCACGTTGCCTGGGGGGGAAGAGGTATACATATACCAGCGCAGGGCATCAGCTCCACTTGTAGCCAGCACATCCTCAGGTTTGACCACATTACCCTTAGACTTGCTCATCTTCTCACCAGCGCTGTCGAGGATATGGCCGAGACAAATCACGTTCTTAAAACAAGGCTGCTCCTTAAGAAGGATAGAGATTGCGTGCAGGCTGTAGAACCAGCCTCGCGTCTGGTCCACAGCCTCACAGATGTAATCAGCGGGGAAATTAGCCTTGAAAGTATCCTGATTCTCAAAAGGATAATGCCACTGGGCAAAGGGCATGGCGCCGGAATCGAACCAGCAATCAATGACCTCTGGGACGCGGCGCATCTCCCCGTCACACTTGGTACTGGGACAGCTATAGGTAACCTCATCTACATAGGGCCGGTGCAAGTCCGACAGCTTATCTACGCCTTTAACACCTTCCTTTTGCTTAAGCTCTTTAACGCTTCCAATGCACTCGTCGTGTTTACAAATATCACAGCGCCAGATAGGCAGCGGCGTGCCCCAGTAGCGTTCCCGGGAGAATGCCCAGTCAACGTTGTTATTCAGCCAGTCGCCGAACCGTCCGTACTTGATATACTCCGGATACCAGTTAATCTCAGCGTTGCCTGAGATCAGCCTCTCCTTCATCGCGGTGGTTTTGATATACCACGAAGGCTTGGCGTAATAGAGCAGCGGCGTCCCACAGCGCCAGCAGAAGGGGTAGGTATGGCGAATCCGTTCGCTGCGGTAAAGAAGCCCCCTCGACTTCAAGTCCTCGAGGATCAGAGGGTCAGCATCCTTCACGAATTTCCCTGCGAAGGGATAGGTGCCCTGAATCACACCCTGCAAATCGACATAATCCCGCACAAACTCTAGAAGGTTATCCTTCCCTACCTCAAAGTCCGCCTCACCAAATGATGGCGCTATATGGACAATTCCAGTGCCGTCTTCCATAGAAACAAAATCACCCGCAATCACAGGGTAATTTAAAAAGCCTCCTGGTTTCCACTTAATGTTCGCAGATGGTTCTCTAGCTTCTTCCCATTTCCCCATTTCATCCCATGTATCCATCCTACGAACAGGTATACCAAAGTCAAAAGGATTAAATAATGGTTCATACCTGAGGCCAACTAGCTCCCCACCAATAACCCTAGTCACCTCATGATAGTCCTCGAGCCCTACCTTACCCACAAGGTCAGAAGCCACAATAAGATAGTCATCCTTGCTCTCCATTATTGAGTACTCAGCATCTGCTGCGACTGCCAAAGCAGTATTGCCCGGCAGCGTCCATGGTGTAGTCGTCCATGCCAGCAGATAAATTGGTTTGTCCCCGACAAGTTCGAGGAGCCGCCTAGCAAAATCAGCTTCCCTAACCAGAGAAGAATAGGAGCGCATTTGGTCCAGAAAACCTGCACTGAGATATAATGACTTCGCAACCTTGAACTTTATGTAAATCGAGGGGTCGTCTGCCTCATCGTAGCCCAGTGCGACCTCGTGAGAGGACAGCGAGGTGCCGCAACGAGGGCAGTGCGGCGTTACCTTGTACCCCTGGTAAACAAGCCCCTTATCCCAAAGCGTCTTTATTATCCACCAGCAGGTCTCGATATAGCCGTTGTCGAAGGTGATATAGGGGTGCTTCATGTCTATCCAGAAACCGATGCGATCCGTAAGCGTCTCCCATTCTTTGACATATCTAAGCACATTCTGGCGGCAGCGTTTGTTGAACTCAGCAATGCCATAATCCTCGATCTCGCGCTTGCTTTTCAAACCCAACTCGTTCTCAACCGCAAGCTCCACAGGCAAGCCGTGAGTATCCCAGCCTGCTCTACGAGAAGCATAATAGCCCTTCATCGCCTTGTAGCGGGGGAATACATCCTTAAACACCCTTGCCAGAACATGGTGAATCCCCGGGCTGGCATTGGCTGTCGGCGGACCATCATAGAGGATATACGAGGGGCCACCCAGGCGCTGCTCCACGCTTCGCTCAAATACTCGCTTCTCCTGCCAGAACCCGATTATCCTTTGCTCAAGCTCAGGGAAATTCACCCTGCTCGACACCGGCTGGAACATAAAATCCTCCTGCCAAAACAAAGAGTCCCATCCCTTGAAGGGACGGGACTTGAATCCCGCGGTACCACCCTACTTCCCCGACACATCGGGGCTCTCTTTAAAGCATCCTTCCTTCCCAGGAAGGACCCCGTCCAGGATAACGGCTGACGAAACCGGCCAAGTCTACTCTCCTTCCCTGTGGGAAGGATTTCGGTTGGCGGCTCAGGAGTGATTTTCGTCCGGGTTAGCCACATCTGCTCTCACCATACCAGACTCGCTGTGTGATTATCCCGTCTACTCGTCTCCGTCATCGCCTTCTCTATTGAAAATTATCACAGTGCAGTGGAGTTGTCAATGTCCAAAGTCTGCCCACTATCTTCCCGGGAATTGGGGCTGTCTGCCTTCCAGAAACGACTTTATACCCTCGGCAAAGTCTTCGGTCGTACCGTGGGCAGTCATAGCGAGTATCTCCAGCTCCAGGCCTGAATCCAAACTGGCCTCCATGCCCCGATTGACCAGCTTCTTAACAGCTTTCATAGCCATGGGACTCTTGGTCAAAAGCTTATTCACCAACTCATTGGTTGCTTCTTCAAGTTTGTCAGCGGGGACAGCCTTGTTGATAAGCCCGAGCCTCTCCGCCTCAGCCGCTGTGATGCGGTCACCGGTATAGAGAAGCTCTTTCGCCTTCCTGATGCCGATGAGGCGAGGCAGCCTCTGGCTGGCACCACCGCCAGGCACCAAGCCTCTATTGGCATGCTGATCAGAGAGCTTAACATTATCGGCAGCGATAGCGAGGTCACAAACCATGACCAGCTCCAAGCCGCCGGCCAGAGCAATACCGTTTACCGCAGCTATCACCGGCACGCTCAAATTCTCGATAGCGCTGAATGTCTTGTTCCAGAGTCTAAGGAAATAGTCGCGAGGTTTATCGGGAGGTATAGACGCTATTCCTGTGAGGTCAGCACCAGTGCAGAATGCCCTGCCGGTGGCTGTGACCACCGCAACCCTCACTGACATGTCATTCTCGATATCTTCACATGCTGCGTACATCTCTTCGAGTGTCTTGGGGTCCAGAGCATTCATGACATCCGGGCGATTCAGGGTTATCCTCGCAACCCCCTCCTTCTTCTCGAAAATGATGTTTTTGAACTTCATTACTACCTCCTGCTTAGTTCAAAAGTTTCGAATTTTTTATTCTTAAACTGGCTCGCCTTTGCTGCTACTCTTCGAAAGAATTGCTATCTTACGCTCCTCGCCCTGACCTATGCTTTGGGTAGCTACATCGGGGTTATCTTTCAACTCCAGGTGAATAATCCTGCGCTCATTGGGAGGCATCGGCTCCAAGGTTACCGACCTGCCAGTAGATTTCACCTGCTCCGCCAGGCGTCGGGCTAGCAAACGCAACGACTCATAGCGCCGCTGCTTATACCCCTCAACATCAACAACCACTCCAACACGGGTCTTAAGCCGTCTGCTGATAATAAGATTAACCAAATATTGCAACGCAGAAAGTGTCTCGCCACGCCTCCCGATAAGGATACCTAAATCATCTCCCTTGATATCAAGTGGAATATTCCCTGTATCACCAGCACCAGTTTTGTCCAGCACAACATCAGCAGGCACCTTCATTAGAGAGAGGACGTCCTGCAAAACCGCCTTAGCCATACCTGCAACATCCTCACCTACCTCAGGCTTTTGTCCCAGCGGCGTTACCCTTACCCTGACTTCCTCCGAACCGAAGCCAAAGATTCCGGTTTTTCCTTTCTTAACAACAACCACCTCTACTTCCGAACGGCTCAGTCCCAGTTCAGCCAGAGCAATCGCGATGGCTTCTTCCTCAGTCTTTGCGCTTATCTCTACGCTTTCCATGGCTACCCTTCTTTCGTTGAGAGATTATATCACCTCCAACAGCCTCCTTCTTCTCAGAACTTGCACCATCCGCCTTAGCACCCTTTTGTTGCAGGACCACACCCTTCCCAGCCTTTTTCCCTATACCGGCTGTTCCCTCAGTCTTCGCCTGGGGATTATCGACTGGTTGAGGAGTGCCTCCCTTGAGGAATGCCAGGGAGGGCATCTTCAAAGTACCCCAGCCGGTCACACGATACTGCATCACCAAGCTGATGATATTGGAGGCTACCCAGTAAAGAGAGAGTCCACTGGGAAGTGTTAAGGAGAAAAAGCCAAACATCAAGGGCATTACCCACAGCATAATACGGCTCATAGACTGCTGCTGAGGATCTGTAGAGGACTGGCTGGACATCTTCTGCAGCACCCACATGCTCGCCGCTGTCAGGATAGCCATGACGATATTCCCGCTGGTGAGATCCAGCCATAAGAAATGATGATTCAGAGGCACCGCGCTCTGAATAACCGACGAGGAATATAGTTGTTTGGATAAACCAAGAAGGTTTTCAGGAGTATAAGCGAGAGCCTGTATAACAGACTGATAGAGAGCAATCCAGATGGGGAACTGGATCAGCATAGGAAAGGCACAGCCAAGGGGATTGACGCCGGTTTCCTTGTAGAGCTTTGCTGTCTCTGCAGCAAGCTGCTGTTTGTCCTTGGCAAATTTCTTTTGCAGCTCCTTCATCTTGGGCTGCATTGCCTGCATCGCCTTGCTGGATTGTAACTGCCTCATGGTGAGAGGAAACATGAGCAGCCGAATGATGACGGTCAAGACTATAATAGCAATCCCGAAGCTACCAAGAAAATACTTGGACATCAGGACTAAGAAGTTTAGCATCGGCTCCATGAGAATCGTGTTCCAGATACCGGTTATGGAAACGACACCGGTGACGAGGAGGAAAAGAAGCACTGCTATAAGCAGGAAAAGAACGAACCTGCGTACATTAAGAGTTTTTACGGGCTTAGCTTCAGCCATAGCTTTATTCTATCTCACTTACCTAATGATATATTCCAATTAGGTACCTGGCGACCAGTCTCCCCATCCAACGCATAAAGTTTGTTGTCCTGACTGTTTATGTAAACCGTACCTCCAGCGGCGCAAAGAGAAGATAGGACTTTAGTGTTAATTCCATCGAATTCCCACTTTTTCTCCCCGGTTTTCAAGTCAAGACCGTAGACCTTGCCGTCTTCGGAGGCCACCACTAGCACCCCCCCAGCGATGACCGGAGATGACTTCACCTGATCACTAGCCTTGAATGGTTTGGGCCATGCCGTCGTACCGTTCCCGGCGTCCAGAGCATAAACATTATGATCCAGGGAGCCCGCATAAATGGTGCCATTAT
>CAYGWR010000028.1:15217-16420 GCA_964353645.1 uncultured Dehalococcoidia bacterium | reverse complement strand
TTCTTGCTCTGAAGCGCTTGCTCCCCGAAATCTTCAATCCTCATATTAAGCCGCAATCCTTGCTGATTGAGAAAGCTGCCTGTGCCTGCGCACAGACTGTATTCATAGCGAAATCGACAGCTATACCGTCACAGATGATGCTAAGTTTTGAATCTGACCACCGATCTCGATGACAGTACGTACGTCGGGGACATAATAAAGGGCAGCCATAGCCTGAGCAGTGATCCCGTTATTGTCCACATCAGCACCCACAATAGCGCCCGCTAGATAGCGGGCGCTGCCTGCGGTGCATATCAGCACGGATCCTGACATCAGCGGGAAGTTGTCCCTGAACTTCCCTGAGCCCCTGCTGAACAGCAGAGACCGGCTTGCCCTGGGTACATAGGTAGTTGTAGGCGATGAACTCACCCACCCCGGTGATAACAGCACACTTGGCAGTCACCGAGCCGACATCGATACCGAGATATACATCCATCTCTCCGCAGCATCCTTTGAGTCATCGCCAAGGTCATTTGGGCTATGAGCCCTCTACTTTCCCTCTCTCTTTTCTAGCCTTAATCGGGATTCTATTCCCTACTATCGATCATGTTACGAGCACAGCTATATAACAGAAAGGCTATACCTTCCCTAATTAATTTCGACCTAGTATAGATAGAAACAGCCAACAGGTCAAGCTTTTTAGTCGTCTAAACATCCCACAAGACTACCCAATGTGGCTACGTTCAGTTGCACGCACCTTGTCTCAACATTTCAGCTTACGGCGTTCTCTATATGTTCCAATCGTGAGACTCTATTGTCCGGCGTAAGTTCCACAGCAACTACATCGATACGCCATGATTGCGGCGGATTGTTAAAGGCCTGCAGATAGACATTCGCCAGAGAAATAAGCTTCTCCCTCTTGGATAATGTAACCGATTCCTCAGGGGTGCCGAACGCAGTGTTTTTTTTGGTTCGCACCTCAACAAATACAAGACATTCGCCCTTCTGGGCAATTATGTCAATCTCGCCCTCCCGGCAGCGAAAGTTGCGCTGCAGGATTTTGTAGCCACGCTTCTTCAGGAAATCTGCTGCCAGCTTCTCTCCCTTAGCACCAACCTCTTTACGATTCGACGGCATATCCTTGTCCTCTGTTCCCCACAGAGCAATTAGGAGGCGAGCTTACCACAATCCGAGGAGGCTTTCAATCCCTGCCCTACAGGCTGT
>CAYGWR010000028.1:0-15117 GCA_964353645.1 uncultured Dehalococcoidia bacterium | reverse complement strand
GGAGGCGAGCTTACCACAATCCGAGGAGGCTTTCAATCCCTGCCCTACAGGCTGTGGAGAACTTTCTCAGAGACATTCAGCAGTCTGGATGCCCTGACAGCCATGAATAGATGATTCTAGGATGTGATCGTGGAGATGAGGTTGCTATGATAGCTTCTGCAGCGGTGTCAGGCTGAGCAGGAATTTCTTTATCCCAGCCTCACCCTTGAAGGCGACGGTAACCTCCTGATCACCCCCAGAGGCCGTACAACTGACCACAATGCCCTCGCCAAACATGTCATGGCTTACATGCTCACCCGCCTTAAGGGCTGGCTTGGATGGCAAAGGGCTGACGGCTGATGTCGTAGAGCGCCTCAATGCTTCCGTGGCTTGTGCGGTGGGGGAGGTTAACAGATTCGATGGGATATCTTTGAGGAAACGTGACGGGGGATTATGGGCACTGCTCCCCATGAGGCTGCGGCGCAGGGTATAGACAAGGTATACCTTGTCCTTAGCCCTGGTTATACCCACATAGCAGAGGCGGCGCTCCTCCTCCATTTGCTCCGGGTCAGGCAGTGACCTGAAGTGAGGCAAGACGCCCTCTTCCATCCCCACGATGAACACCACGGGGAATTCCAGGCCTTTAGCCTGGTGCAGGGTGATGAGGGTCACTGCATCGACCTTCTCATCAAGCTCGTCCACATCGGAGACCAGAGCAACCTCCTCCAGGAAAGCAGCCAGGCTCTCCCTGGGCTCGAGGTCACGGTATCCGGCAGCCACAGTGCGCAGCTCCAGGATATTATCCCACCTCTCCTCCCCATCTGCGCCCTCCAGGGTGTATTTCTTATACCCTGTCCTCTCCAGCACCAGGTCGAGGAGATCAACCAGGCTCAGTTCCCCACCCTTGGCGATAAGCTCACCGAGCATGTTCAGGAAATTGCCCAGCGCCTGGCTGCTTCGAGAGGATAGCGGAGTAGACTCTTCACCCTGCGCGATGAGCTTGAGCGTATCATAGTAAGACAGCCCCTTCTCGTTTGCCCAAGTGGTGAGCTCGGCAATGGTGCGCTGCCCGATGCCCCGGTTGGGGACGTTGATTATGCGAATGAGGCTAACTGTATCGTGAGGGTTATGTATCAACCTGAGGTAGGCGACTACGTCCTTGACCTCGCGCCGTTCATAGAACCGCGTGCCGCCTACCAGCCTGTAGGGGAAGCCGTAGCGGACGAACTCCTCCTCAAGAGCACGCGACTGGGCATTAGTGCGGTACATGATGGCGCAATCGCCAGCCTTCCAATGACCGCGCGCCACCAGTCTCTCGACCTCATTGACCGCGAAATGGGCCTCCTCCTGCTCGTTGTAGGTCTGGACAACAGAGATGGGTACACCTACCTCGTTCTCCGTCCACAGCTTCTTCTGCTTTCGCTGCTGGTTGGCAGCAATCACATGGTCGGCAGCCTTGAGGATAGTTTGAGTGGAACGATAATTCTGCTCCAGGAATACAATCTTGACATCGGGATAATCCTTCTCGAAGTCCAGGATGTGACGCAGATTGGCCTGCCTCCAGGAATAGATAGACTGGTCGGGGTCGCCGACGACGCAGATATTTTTATACTTCCCCGCTAACTGCTTGGACAGGATATACTGAGCCAGATTGGTATCCTGAAACTCATCGATCATGACATGGAGATAGCGCGATTGATATTTAGCCAAAACCTCGGGCTGGTTGCGGAATAGCTGCACCGTCCTCATAAGCAGGTCGTCGAAATCGAGAGCGCTGCTCTCCCCGAGCAGCACCTGATAACGCTCGTAGACCCGCGCCACCACCTCCTCGAAGTAATTGCCGGCCTGACTGCGGTACTCCTGAGGTGCAAGGAGCCTGGCTTTGGCGGAAGAGATCGCTGTTCCTATGGCACGCGGAGGGTACTGCTTGGGGTCGAGCCCCACCTGCTCAATGCTGCGCTTCAAAAGGCTGACCTGGTCTCCCTCGTCATAGATAACGAAACCCCTGTCAATCCCGATATGCTGTGCTTCCATGCGCAGGATACGGGCACAGGTGGCATGAAAAGTGCCCAGGGTCAGCCCCTCTACAGTTCGTCCCATAAGGTGGTAGACCCTCTCCTTCATCTCGCGGGCGGCTTTGTTGGTGAAGGTGACCGCCACGATGCGATAGGGGCTGATGCCGCAGACGGTTATCAGGTAAGCCACCCGGTGGGCGATGACCCTGGTCTTGCCCGACCCCGGTCCCGCCACGATGAGCACCGGGCCCTCGATAGTCTCGACAGCTTCCTTTTGGGCTGGATTAAGGCCAGCTAGAATGTCCATAGTTGCTTCGCTTTGATACCGTTCGTGGTGAGCTTGTCGAACCACGAACGGTACTTCGATAAACTCGAGGCATGCCCTTCGACAGGCTCAGGGCGAACGGAGCAAAAATCTATCTTGAAATGAAACGGTATTTAATCAATCCCAGCAGAGGATCATCTCCCTTCAAGAAAGGGATAGCCGCTTAATACGTGAAGACAGGCTTGTCTTTGGTGATCACCCGTTTCTCCTCCGCTATTTGCTGGCGGAGGTATTTAGGGAGGGAGAATATCCCCGGATGAGCGAGTCCATCGTAAAATCTGAGAGGCCCCCTCACCCGGCTCGCTAGCCTGCGGTCGATCTCCTCTGGAGAAAGCTCGCGGGGATCCAGAGTTTGCGAGGCCACAGCGAACCCCCAGGGGCCGCCGAAGGAAGGAATCTCGGCCTGGTAAGGAGCAACCACAGAAAACACCGCCCGCAGAGTATTTACCACCGCCAGAAATGTGGACGGGAACATCACACTGGTCGCTCCAGCCTGAAGTGATATTATGCCGCCCTTTTTCAGCTTTTTGCTGAGGTCCTGATAGAACTCTTTGGCAAAGAGCAAGTAAGCAGGCCCTTCCTCAAGCGGCTCAGTGAGATCGAGTATCATAACATCGAATTTTTCCTTAGTCTCAGCCACATATTTCAAGGCATCCTTATAGAGAAGCTCAACGCGGCTGTCATCGAAGGCTCCCTGGCTCAGCGAAGGAAGGTATTTCTGGCATATCTGCGGCACCTTCCTGTCTATATCCACCATCACCACCCTTTTTACCGTTTTGTGGGCCAGCACTTCTCTCAAAGTAGCCCCCTCGCCCCCACCGGCAATGAAAACGGTCTCAGGCTTGGGGTGGGCGATCATCGCAGGATGAACCAGGGTCTCATGATAGATAAACTCGTCCGATTCGCTGCACTGAATCTTGCCATCCAAAACAAGACATCTGCCGAAGGCAGGACTATCAAGTATCTGAATGGATTGATATTTGGATTTCCCGGTGTACGGCATTGCACTGACGCTGAATGTTTGGATTAAATCAGGGCTGACGCAATCCCAAAACCAATTCATTGCCATCTCCGTCATGGACTAGAACCCCCTTTTCAGCTCAACAATGGAGGGATTTTTGCTCTCCAGCTTCTCCATAATCAACCTGGCAGCCTCCTCCGGCTGGAACAGGTCACCGTAGGTGAAGAGATCGATCGCCGAATAGCCGTATTCCGGCCAGGTATGGATACAGAGATGAGCCCCGGTAATCAATACCACGCCGCTTACCCCCTGGGGCAGGAAGCGGTGGAAGGACTCTCCGATTACCGCATTGCCAGCATCCTTTGCTACAGTGTGAAGGACATCCTTTATAAATTCCAAATCATCGAGCAGCTCTTTGTTGCACTCCTTCAAATCCAGAAGGAAATGCTTCCCCATCGTCCGCATACTATTCACCCTCACTACAAACTTGTTCAATTATATAGGATGTGGTTGCTTTTCTCAAATCGATAAGGGTATAATACATTTGGTCTGTCCCTTAAAGATGAGGCTGTGGAGAGATAGTCAAGAAGCTATCTCCTGTAATTTGTCAGGAGTTTGGTTATCTTCATGGGGAAAGGGGGATAAACCAATGGTTGCCAAAGCTTATGTGCTTATTGAGACCTCAGTGGGGAAAACAAAGGATGTGGTACGCGCCCTCGGCAAGCTCAAGGGGATGAAAGAGGTACATGCAGTGACCGGCCCCTATGATGTGATCGCAGTGGTAGAGGGGGCAGACTTGACCGCCGTGGTCAACCTGGCCACCAACCACATACACCCCGTAGGCGGCGTAACCAAGACTGTAACCTGCCTGGCAATAGATGTGGGATAAATATCACGAGACACTTCTATTTCAGGCGATTTGAGCGGTGAAGAGGAGGTCAAGGGCAATCTACTAAACTGAAAGGAAGTGATGCATGGATTTCCGATTCACTGAAGAGCAGGATGCATTTCGCAAAAAAGTAAAGGCTTTTCTGGCTAAGGAACTCCCCTCAGACTGGCTGGCCGGAGGGGCTCCTGAAGACGAGACGGATGAGTGGTGGAAGCTCACCCAGAGGTTTCTGAAGAGGCTTGGCGAGCAGGGATGGATATCGGCAACCTGGCCCAAGGAATACGGCGGACAGGAACGCCCGACGTGGGAAGATGCCATCCTGGGCGAGGAGCTGGCATACTTGAGAGCGCCAGCCCAGGACTACTGGTTCCGCTGGAAGATGATAGCTGCCCTCCTGCTGAATTTCGGCGACGACGAACAAAAAAGGCAGCACCTGCCGGGGATAGCCAGCGGCAAGGTGTACTGGTGTCAGGGCTTCAGCGAGCCTGGCGCTGGCTCCGACCTGGGCGGCTGCCAGGTCAAAGCCCAGGACAAAGGGGACTACTTCCTGGTCAATGGGCAGAAGATATGGACTACAGGCGCACACCGCGCCCACTGGTGCTTCGCGCCGCTGCTCAGTGACCCCGATGCCCCCAAGCGCTCCCGAATGCTCAGCATGTTCCTCATCGATATGAAGACCCCTGGCATCACCGTCAAACGTCTGGAGAGCATCGAAGGGGTAGCGCACCTCTGCGAGGCCTTTTTCGATGATGTCAAAGTCCCCAAGGGGAACATGGTGGGAGAAAGAGGCCGCGGCTGGCTCGCCGCCATGGCCCTGGTGAACATCGAAAGGTCGGGGACAGGCTTCGGCTCCATGCCGCAGAAAATCCTGGAGCAACTGATAGAGTATGTCAAAGAGACCAAAGTCAATGGCGTACCCCTGTCTCAAAACCCCATAATTCGACACAAGCTTGCCGAAATGGCTATCGAGATAGCGGTCGCCCGCTTGCTCGCCTACCGGGTGGCATGGGTGCAGGCCACGAATCAGGATGTCACTAGCGTGGGAGCCATAATCAAGCTGTACGGCAGCGAGATGATGCAGAGGGTCTCCGCCACCGGGCTGGAGATATTGGGCCTCTACTCACAGCTTGTGCCGGGCTCGAAGTGGGCCAAGCTTGCCGGCAATATTACCCGGGACTACATGTGGAATCTAAGCATTACCATTGCTGGGGGCACCTCTGAGATACAGCGGATCATTATCGCTACCCAGGGGCTGGGGCTTCCCAGAATGTAGCTTTTAAGCCAACAATGAAGAATAGGGGGTAAAAATCATGGATTTCGCACTCAGTGAAGAGCAGGAAATGCTAAGAAACTCGGCCCGTGACTTCCTGGTAAAGGAGTGCCCCAAAACGCTCATCAGGCAGATGGAAACCGATGAGAAGGGCTATTCTCCGAACCTGTGGAAGGGCATGGCAGACCTGGGCTGGATGGGACTGGTCTTTCCCGAGGGATACGGCGGGTCAGGCATGACTTTTCTCGATTTGGCCGTCCTCATCGAGGAGCTGGGCAGAGCGATTGTGCCCGGCCCCTTCCTGCCTACAGTGGTGTACTGCGGGCTGCCCATCCTGGCGGCTGGCACGGAGGAGCAGAAGAAACACTTCCTGCCCCGGATAGCCAAAGGGGATATGATTATGACCCTGGCCCTGACCGAGCCCAGCGCCACCTGGGATGCAGGCGGCATCACGGTTAAAGCGACTGCCGAGGGAGATGATTTTGTCATCGACGGCACCAAGCTCTTTGTCCCTGACGCTCATATCGCCAACTATCTGCTGGTAGTCGCCAGGACTAAAGAAGGCAAGCACAAGGAGGAAGGCATAACCCTCTTCCTGGTGGATGCCAAGAGCCCGGGCATAAAGCTCAACCCGCTGAAAACAATCGCCTCCGATAAGCAGTTCGAGGTCATTTTCAATAAGGTAAAGGTCACCAAGAAGAATATCCTGGGTAAGCTCGACCACGGCTGGTCTATAATTCAGGACCTGATACCGAAGGCGACGCTGGCACAGTGCGCCCTCATGGTTGGAGGCTCGCAGCAAGTGCTGGAGATGACCGTCAGCTACGCCAAGGAGAGGGTGCAGTTCGGAAAGCCCATCGGGAGCTTCCAGGCAATTCAGCACAAGTGCGCCAATATGGCTACCGATGTTGACGGCTCACGCTTCATCACCTACCAGGCAGCATGGAAGTTGGCCGAAGGACTTAACTGCGCTCTGGAGGTCTCTATGGCTAAGGCGTGGGTCAGCGAGGCTTACCGGCGCACCTGCTCCGAGGGACACCAGATTCACGGCGGCATCGGCTTCATCAAAGACCACGACATGCAGCTTTACTATCGCCGGGCCAAGGCGAACGAGCTAGCCTTCGGCGACGCCGATTATCACCGCGAGCTGATAGCACAGCAGATCGGCCTGTAATCGGACAATATTGTAGGGGCATCCTTCCTTAAAGAAGGACGCCCCTACACATTTAGAATGTCATTGCGAGCCGCAGCGAAGCAATGTAAAATCGGTCTACTATGAACGCACGCAGAGATTGCTTCGTTCCGCCTAAGGCGGACCAGAGGCGTCCGCCAGAGGCGGACTCCTCGCAATGACATGGAAGACGAGGACGCTATGGACTGCATCTTCTGCAGAATCGCCAACGGCGAGATTCAAAGCAACATCGTCTATCAGGATGAAACGGCGGTGGCCTTCCCCGATATCAACCCCAAAGCCCCGGTGCATCTTCTCATCATACCCAGAAAACACATCGAATCTGTTGCCGACCTCGCCGGGGACGAAGAGAAGCTTATGGGCCACCTGGTACTCGTAGCCAACAAACTGGCTCAGGACCAGGGCATCTCGGAGTCAGGATACCGCCTGGTGATTAACTGTGGCCCTCACGGAGGCCAGATGGTAGCCCATCTTCACATCCACCTCCTCGGAGGTCGTCAGATGGGCAAATTAGGGTAGCCCCTAGATTCCCGCGTAGGCGGGAATCCGTCATCCTTCCCTGGAAGGACCACGAAGCATGAAAATAGCGTCCTTCTTTGAAGGACTCTGTCACCCGCATTCCCTGGTAGGGGACAGAGCCCCTACCCTATGGTGGCCTGATTAGGCTATTTTCAAAGCAATGACATCTGTAGCGTCGTCCTTCTCCCTTTCGTTCCATGGGATTGCCAGCCCTTCCTCATTTACCCATGTCATTGCGAGTCCTTCCTTAAAGAAGGACGAAGCAATCTCACCGCACCCCTACCCCTTCGTACCAATGAGTACGCGGAGATTGCCACGTCGTCCTCTTCTGTATTTTTAAAGGAAGGACTCCTCGCAAAGACACGCGCCAGGCAGGGGCCTTAAGCCCCTTGCCCCCTAAAAACAGCCGCAAATAAACAGCGGGTTTCGTCCTTCCGCAGAAGGACTGAAACCCGCTGTAACCTATCTTCAGACTTTATCTCAGGTCTTTTTTGGTCCTGGCGTTGGCCCTGTCGTCGGCGTACTTGGCGCCGCCGGCTTCCTTCTCTTCTTAAGGAACCAGTACCCCGCAAGCCCTATCACAATGACCACGAGGATCACAATGAGAGCGATCACACCTCCGCTCAGCCCTCCCTCCTCCTCTGTAGGCGTCGGTGTTGGGGCTACAGTCGGGGTCGGGGCTACAGTCGGCGTCGCGGCCGCAGCGCAAGAGTATACAGCAAACAGGGTGAATCCGCTTACCTGCGCAGTGACAGTATGATTCACCGTGTCCACCACAGAACCCGCAACCACAACCCACTTGCTGGTTGCAGTATCGTAGTAAGCTATAACGAGCTTGCTCGCATCAACCCCTGCCGGAACCATACCCGGATTGTACTTCAGCTTCATGGTAACCGGCGGGCTGAAAGTAGCTCCATTTGGCTTGTAGTCATAGGCACAGCCAACCACGCATTGAGGTTGAGGTATGTTCACGCACTCTTCCGTCACACTTATCGACTGCAGCGGCCCGCCTGTGGCTGTCCGCGCCGTGGTACCCTGCCCAATATTCAGCACAGCCTGCCCGCTGAGGACACTATATACAATGTCCTGCGATACCGTACCGTTCCCCGGGATGCTGATCGGTGTCGCTGTCGGGATAGGCGGCACTGTAGGCAAAGCCGTCGGCGTAGGCGTTGCCCCTCCTGGCGGCACCGTAGCCGTTGGCGTCGGTGTCCGTGTCGGAGTCGGCGTAGGTGTAGCCGGTGGTGGCCCGCCACCTGGTGGTGGCCCACCGCCCGGCGGCACATATGGCGTCGCCGTCGCCGTCGGTGTCGGCGTAGGTGTTGGTGTAGGCGTGGGTGTAGGCGTGGGCGTCGGTGTAACCGTAGGCGTGGGCGTCGGTGTAACCGTAGGCGTGGGCGTCGGTGTAGACCCGGTGCTCAGCGCGACCAGGGGCAAGTTGACAGCCCCACCACTTTGAAAAGTGAAGTTGCCACCCAGGAATCCATTTACATAAAACTGAATAACCTCGCCATTGGTTCCTGTTACTTCAAGCGTATCGTTCCCGCCAGCTCCATAACCGTAAAACCCTGCGCCCTTAGCCGCATTTACCAGACAGTAATCCCGCTCCACCCCACCTACCTGAGCCGAGATTTGTGTTCCCACTGCGGCCGAGGCACCATCCAGAGTCACAGTGCCATAAAAAATATGTATTTTAGGCAATGGCGGTGGCCCAGCCGCGAGCGCGGGGATACCAAGCCCAATGGCTAAAACCAGGGCTAGCAGGAGCCCGAAGGCTCCTGCTAGCACCCTATTGCTGCGCACTAACCCAATCTTCATAAGTCCACTCTCCTCAAGAGTCCCTAAAACGCTGTCCCTAGGGGAAAATCGATCCGACTTTAGTCCCCGGTACAGCTCCTGGCACTGCTATCCAGTAGCCCGATCCTGGCTGCAAATTCGCGCCGGTTGCATCGAAGTAGGCGCCATCAGCATAGCCATAGATCTTGGCGTACTTGCCAGCTATGCCAAGCAGGTAAACGTTCTCGGCCTTTGCAGTCGTGGACTTGAAGCCTAAGAGGTTCCAGCCTACGAACACATCGTATGCTGGCGGCGCTGGCGGTGTCTCGCCCTCGACAGGAACAGGCAGCATCGTGCCCGAAACTGTGAGCGTCGCTGTGGCGTACATATCGATCCAGTAACCGTAGCCGTCGTTCATCTCAGTTAAAGTACCAGCTACGTCCGGAATGCGGTAGGACCAATCTTCGGTCTCCGCATTGTAGCCCCATACGATGTCGATGTCGTCAAAGTCAACCGATTGCAGCACCTCTTCGGTGGTCGGGTCGCTCGGCACCAGCGGCAGCGAGATGAGGTTCCAGCCTTCATTCAACGGAATCGCGTAGCTGCTAACGTTCAACTCAACCGTCGCCGTATTGTTATCCAGGAACCCATCTGCCTCAGCAGCCGATACAGTCGCCGTATTGGTGATCTTGCTGGCACTGTTCGACACCGCAGAGTACACCAGGGTAGCAGTTCCGCCCACAGGCAGACTTCCTACATTCCAGGTGAATCCGTTGCTAAAGGGTGGAACGCCGGTCCCCTGTGACTTGCTGATAACTGCCGGTGTAACCAACGCACCAGTGGTCCAGGTGTCGCTAACCACTATGCCGCTGGCAGCTATGGGTCCATTGTTAGTAACTTTGATGGTGAACTTCACCTGAGCTTCAGCAGGAGACATGGTCTTATCGGCCGTCTTGGTGATGGCCAGGTCCAGACCGTTCTCAAGCTGCTTCACAGTGATGCTGGCAGGCTCGATGAAGTCGGGATTAATCGGCTGGCCCGGGTAATTGTACCACTCGTACTCAGCCTGCCTATGGTTCTCATCCTGTACAAACACTGTATGCCAGCCGCACTCATCTTTACCGGCCAGGTTTATGGTGAGCGTGCTCTCACAAGCCTGCTTGCAGTGGAGAGTCCACTCAACCCACTGCGTATCTTCAGTGCCCCAACCGGCAACTGTGCCTATAAACTTGGTATATCCTGCTTCACCCTCGGCAAGGCGGACACTGCCCTCAGGGAACACCGACAGCATAGCGCTGACCTCCCAGGCATCCGCTTCACCGATGTTGGTGATATTAGTTCTTACCGTGAACTCGTCGCACACCGCGATGGTGGTCGATGGGAGAACCGTGATTTCACCCACCACAAGGTGCGCTGCGGCATACTGTGTAACATTGATGTCGTCCGATACAGACAGCTCGTCGGGATCGCTCTCCGCCCACACGTAGATTGTCTCATTGAACGTGTTGCAGCGGTACTCACCCGCACTGATGCATTGTAAAGTGAAGGTAACTAGCTGCGTATCTCTGGGATCCATGTCGCCCAAGTCTATGGGGCTGTCGCTGATTACTATGGCAGTCCCATAGTAGGCATACGCGCCGGCTAACACGTCATGAGCGGTCTCGGAGCCGGTGCTGTTGACCCTGGCGGTCACAGCGAACGTCTCGCCGGTGGCAATCGCAGTGCCCCACCCATCGTCCTCGTAGCTGGGTTCCGGGTCCGGCGACAGGATGGTCACCTGAATTTCGGGCTTGCCTATCTGAACCACCCAGACATTGTCCACCGCCGTATGTGCCGGGGCTGTGGATTGTGCGGTGACAACGATGTTCATCTCTCCGGGACTCGTGCAATGCAGCACCCAGGAGACTTCAGCCCATCCGCTCGCAGGGATATCGCCCGCACCCTTGGTATAAGGCTGGCTTATCGGGCCCGGCTCAGGGATCAGGTCAGCATCGTCCGGGCCCCAGCTTATGGTTGCTGTCACACCCTCGATGGTATCGCCGCCGGTGTTGTGAATAATCGCTTTCACAGCGAAGTCCTGGCACACGTTGAAGTGTTCATTCGGCAGCGGGTTGATAATGTCCACCGTCATGGAAGAGATTACCTGCTCCACCGAGGTGGGACACACTATGTTTATGTTGGTCTGGTCAATAGCAACGCCGCTGTTGGCATGTATGCCGGTGATGCTGGTAACAGTGAACTCAACTGTGCCCACTCCTGTGCAGAGCACAGTCCAGACAGCCTTCGCCGAGTTACCGCCGTAAATTGTGCCCAGACTCTGTGTCCCAGAACCTGTTAGCGTGGCAGGGCCGGTCACAGCAACGGTAACGTATACGCTGTTAGCACTCTCCTCGCCCACATTGGTCACAGGCACTACCAGGGTGTAGTAGCTGCCCACTGCCATCCTGTGAGAGGCGACTGTTCTGAAAGAAGAGTTGACAACACCAGAATGACCAGTACCCGACAGTACTATCCCGGGGAAGGTCTCGGTGCCAGCCATCAGGTGCGCTTTGCACTGCTGGATGATGTGCACCTCATCGCTACCTTCGTCTATGACACCGCGGTCATCATCTGATGCCGTCACAGTGAGATCCCCATCTATGTTATCCACGCACGTTAGCGTCCAGGTGATCTCAGCGTAGCAGCAAGGACACAGCAACTCAAGTATCAGGTCTGTAGCAGCATTCACATACACGGGGTCCTGTCCTACACCCGTCCTTGAGTAGTGGACTATGCTGACCTGACTGCCTGGCTTTAAGATAGCACCATCAAACAAGCCCAGGCTCACATTCACATTGCTTCTTTCCTGGTTCCAGCAGTTCTTCACCCTGGCTTTGATGGTGAAATCCCGACCCACTGCGACGTTCTTGCTAGATCCTGAGGGGTCGATGATATCCACCGTCAGGGCGAGCTGGTCGACAGTGATAGGACCCTGGGTAACCGCTGGAATCGGTGTGCCTTCCTCAGCATCGGTGCCATCAACCGTAACCTCGAAGGTGGCACTGCCCGGGTTGATGCACCTCACGTTCCACACTACCGGCGATGCTGATCCCCCTGGCCCTATATCGGCCACCTGGCGCACCAAGGTCTCGGTAACAGTGACATTGCCCGCACCATCGGTTATAGACAGGGTGGCTTTAACGCCGGTGGCGCTGTGGCATCCAGTGTTCTGGATATTAGCCGTTAACTGGAAGGTTTCACCGCAGAGCGAGCCTCCGGCGCAGAGATTTTCTTTGCTAGTTGTAAAGCTTACCTCAAACGAGGCATCGCCTGACAACTGAGTTACAAGGAACGAATCGGCAGCGGGAATATAGCCGCTAGCGTTTGCGGTCACTGTGATTGTACCTTGGCCCCGTCCTGTGCAGTGCAACTGCCAAGCCACTGTATGGTTGCCGTACGGCGGCAGGTAATTGAGTTCCCAGGTTCCGGGGTCAGGCTGTCCTGTGCCGCCTGGAGCGTATGCCAGCTCCACACTGCCGGGGAAGGTTATGGTCGCCGTAACATCGCCCCGTGAAGAACCAATCTGGCTGCCCCTCAGGTTCTCGATCAGGGCTTTAACCACGAACTGCTGGCTTTCGCAGATAGTAAACGGATAGTCTGTAGGTTCCAGTATGGTAACCCTGAGGTCCGGTGAATCTTCAATCGTCTGCGTTACATGAATAGTCTTGGTGGCTAACAGGTCTGCACCGTGATATCCTGTCACCGTGATGTCGCTGGTGCCCGCAGCGGTGCAGCAAACCCTCCACCAGACATCGGCAACGCGCTTGCTGCCGAGTTTGCCGTCTATGTTATCGTTGAAGCTGGCTATCTTGCCATACGCACCGCTCTCAGAAATATGCAGTTCAACGCCGCTACCCAGCGTTATGTTGCCGGTTACAGGAACCGTCGCGTTGCCGATAGCCACGCAGGTGGCATTGATGATGGTGGCATTAACGTAGAAACACTCAGCAACTCTGAAGGTTGAGTCAGGGGTGAGGACACCGCCCACAACCGAGTAGGTGTCCACATCCACCGCATACTCCGGGGACTGCACCACAGTAATCACATCGGTGACCGCGCTGATGCCGTTCCCAGTAGCGGTGACTGTGATTTCGATATCGCCGCCGCCGGTACACCTCACCTCCCATTCGGGATGTTTTTCCTGTCCCGCAAGAACGAATTCATAAGTAATATCCCTCGCTGTTAAACGCTCAGCGCATACATTCGATGGCATGGTGAGCGAAACAACCACATTGAAGGCGGTCTCATCGCCCGGGTTGGTAATATTGCCCACCACGGTGAACACCTGCCCGATGCACATAGTGGTGTTATTACCAGGCGAGGTGATGTCCACCGCGAGCTCAGGGCCCTCCTGGGCGCTCGCCACAGGCGCTAAAATTGCACACAACGCAATGACCATCGACAAAACTACTAACAGATTTAGCACTTTGGATGGCCACTTACTAATTCCTTTATTCATATCTTATCTCTCCTTTACCTTTGGTATTTCCGCATCCGGAAAACCCCACTTAGACTGCTCTCCAAGATCGGCTCCCTTTCACATGCGCACCTCCTTAAAACGTAAGAATTTTTTATATAGCCTCAAGCCTGCCCCAGGCTGGCAGTCAAAAGTCTTGCCGCAGTATAAACAGTAATGCATCCTTTGTCAATAGTATGCAAATGCCCCCGGACCTCCGTCAGGAAGCACCGCGAATCGCTTATTCCCCTGGTTTGTCTATGTATCCGATTGTTTGCCTGTTCTTGGAGCACAAAGCAAGTTGCCTAATTCTATACACGTTTCAACCCTCTTGTCAAGGGTTTTCCTAAAGTATCTTGACAAAAGTACCACAAACCTATCAGGCCCAACGTACTATCTTCAAAACCCATATGCTTTCACTCACCCCCCCCGAACTTACTACCTCGAAGGGGGGTAACTTCTGCGCACACTCGGGCTACCCCACCCCATCATCATGTCATTGCGAGTCCGCCAGAGGCGTCCGCCACAGGCGGATCGCAATGACACCACGGATAATGGTGTCCTTCCAGGGGCAAGGCATGCGCCCCCACCCTCCCCAAAGCGAGAGCCCATTCCCGCGCAAGCGGGAATCCAGCCCCCCCCCTTTCCCAAACTTGTCCCTGACTCGTTCAGGGAGGGGGCAAGGGGATTAATCCCGTTCGCCCTGAGCCTGTCGAAGGGCCTGCCCCATATTCAATTACTAATTTGCACGGACTAACGGACTGCCATCTTGGATCAAATTATGCATGTCCTCAGTCCATTTTTGCTTTAATTATTAACGGACTGTAAAACTTTTACCACTTTTTACCAGGCTTGTCAAGCCCCCAGAAGGCAGTTTTTTACCTCTTTTCAACCCCATGTCCTCTTTCCTTAATATAAGGAGGTGGACTTTGGGGGGCGTGGGCCTCCACTGATGAACTACCTCTTTAAGGGAGGGCAGTTTGCCGCTCTCTTTTCAGCCCCTGCTCCCCCGGGCCTCGCATTCCGTTAGTCACGGCCCACCGCTTTTCCTCCGGGACCTCACGCCTCTGGTGCCTGCTCAACGTACCCCGCTTTGTAAGACGCATTGAGGGGCAAAAAAGTTCCGTCAAAAAATCGGTAGGGGCACGGCACGCCGTGCCCTTCGGGTAGGTCGGAGTCCTTCGTTGGGAAGTAGGGGCGAAGTGCCTTCGCCCTCCCTCCAATCTCACCGTTCCCCTTCGCACCAACGAGTACGCGGAGATTGCGGAGCCTGCTCCGAGCGCAAGAGAGGAGTCATACTTCCTTAAAGATCCTTCCTTAAAGAAGGACTCGCAATGACACGACGGATAATGGTGTCCTTCCAGGGGGATTAATCCCAATTCTCTCTCCCCTGGAGTATCCCCAAAATGTAGGGGCGCATTGCATGCGCCCTCGTCCCCATCCTCCCCAAAGCGAGAGGCCATTCCCGCGCAAGCGGGAATCCAGAATCCCCCCTTTTCCCATGTCATTGCCAGCCCTTCCTCATTTACCCATGTCATTGCGAGGCCCTCCGAAGGAAGGCCGTGGCAATCTCACCGTTCCCCTTTGTGCCAACGAGTACGCGGAGATTGCGGAGCCTGCTCCGAGCGCAAGAGAGGAGTCATCCTTCCTTAAAGATCCTTCCTTAAAGATCCTTCCTTAAAGATCCTTCCTTAAA
>CAYGWR010000027.1:0-16880 GCA_964353645.1 uncultured Dehalococcoidia bacterium | reverse complement strand
TAGATTACCAAACAGATACGACGGTAATACTGACGACGGCAGCGCTCATTATTATTGGCGGGATCAGCTTTGTGGTTGTAGCTGATATAGGCAGGATGCGACGCTTTGGCAGGCTATCGGTTGACAGCAAGATAGTGCTGGTCACCACCTTAGGGCTTCTGGTGTTGGGGACTGTAGTTTTTCTATTAACGGAGTACGGGAACGCGGATACGCTTGGCCCTCTCTCATTTCCCTATAAGTTGCTCAATGCCTTCTTTCACTCAGTGACCCCTCGAACTGCGGGCTTCGCCAGTATTAACATAGGCAGTATGGCAACCTATTCTCAATTCTTTACCATACTTCTCATGTTCGTGGGCGGAGCCGCAGGCTCGACCGCAGGGGGCATAAAAGTCAATACCTTCGGCATGCTCATCGCCACAATCTGGAGTACAATCAGGGGAAAGGAACATGCCGGAGCGTTTGGCAGGGAATTCGCAAATCAGCAGATACACCGGGCGCTGGCATTGGTGATGTTGGCTCTGACTCTCATCTTCATTGTAGTTTTTGTGCTGACGGTAACTGAGAAATTTGGATTTCTCAATCTCCTCTTTGAGACAGTCTCTGCCTTCGGTACCGTTGGCCTATCAACAGGGATAACCCCTGATTTATCGGTAGCGGGCCGGTTGATAATTACCGCTATGATGTTTATAGGGCGGCTGGGGCCACTAATCTTGGTGTTGTACCTTGCCCAGCGCCAGCAACCAAGTACACATCGCTTTCCTCACGATGAAGTGAGGATAGGATAGGAGGGGACATGAAGAAACAAGTGTTGATCATAGGACTGGGACGGTTCGGCGTAAGTTTGGCGACCACCCTTTTCAGCATGGGGCATGATGTGATGGCCTTGGACGAAGATGAGAAAAAGGTTCAAAACGTATCAGCTCATATAACACATGCCGTTCAAGCGGATGCCACTGATGAGGCGATTCTCAGGGAGCTCGGTGTCAGCAACTTCGATGTGGCTATAGTGACGGTGGGGCAGGCGATTCAGAATAGCGTTTTGAGTACAATCCTGCTGAAAAAGCTGGGGGTTCCCTATGTGATAGCCAGAGCCGAGAATGATTTACATGGAACCATACTTGACAAAATCGGTGCTGACAAGGTCGTATACCCAGAGCGCGAGATGGGAATCAGAGTTGCACACGGGTTGACCTTGACCGATGTTCAGGACTACATACCGGTGGCACCTAGCTATGGGGTCTCCAAACTGGCAACATCGCCATATTTCGTGGGGAAATCGTTGTCTGATATAGGGTTGGGTCGTGGGGGCAAATGGGGTCTGGCAGTTCTGCTGATTCGAAGAGGAAAAGAGGTAATAGTCACACCGGATCGGGCGGAGGTTGTGAGGTCGGGAGATGTTCTGATAGTATCAGGAAATGATGAGAAGCTGGAGCAATTCATGACTGAAACCAAGAAGCAAAAAGAGGAGGGATGAGAACGTCTCTCAGGGACTGGATACCAAACTAGCAAATCCGACATCTTTTTCGGAGCGTATTATATTCCCTGGCATTGCGGGTTCTGTGTTTCCCATACTTAGTCGGGTCATTAACATTGGCACTATTTGTCCTCCTTACGTATCTCATACCCCACAATAACTGTATGATGCGTCTCTTCAACATGCTGATTTGCGGCGGTCTTTACTATTTCTTCCCTATGTGACATGAAGACATAATTGTGACAGGCTGTGCAGTAAGCTACGTAGGTTTGTGGTTTCTGTTCCATTTGCCCTACCTTTCCTATACATTTCATTGTGAAAGTTCTAGTTCCACTCTGGTATCTCCAGGCTCAAGCCCAGGAGTTACGGAGAGTGTTATTTTGCAGTGGGTCTAGTAGAACCAGCCCGAGCAAGCTTCGCCTCTTTTTTAACCGGCTCCTTTTTGACTTTAAGCATGCTATCCAGATCGGATAGATAGCCGCACTGCAGGCACTGCACGTACCAGCCATTCATATCCGAATCGATAAAAAGATCCCCCTCGCATTTCGGGCAGCTCTTGAATCTCCACATCATCGCATTACCCCCTATCCTTCTGTTGCCAATAAATTCAGCAGGAGTGCATGTACCCTCTTATCAACCCCCTGGAATCCCCCAGTCTTGGGGGACACCCCCAGACCCCCGGACTCCGCCTTAGGCGGATTGCCCCTCTGGACTCCCATGTTGTTAACGTGCTAATACATTGAACAGCTATTGCGGCTTTGATACATCGGAGTAATGCCCTATTTCTGCCTCGGGGAAAGCACTGAAAAGGGTGTCGCTTAAATAGGGAGTTGCCCAGGCATTGCTTGGGGTTTTCCGCTAGCCGTAAGGAGAATAAGTGGGGGCATCCGCCTCTGGCGGATGCCCCCACTATAGTGGTTTGGCAAAGTATCTGAGATTCTTCCCCTTCATAGAAGGGTCAGAATGACATAGAAGGCTTTAAGGATGTGTATAAAAACATAGAAGCGGTTCTGTATAAGCTTGTCCAGGGGGCCGTTCATGGTTCGACAGGCTCACCACGAACGGCGTTCTACGTTTCTAGGGGTTCATCTGGCGCAGTATCCTCAGGAAATCGGCGTGAACTGCCTTGTTGGAGGCGATGACGGAGCCCTGCCCTATTTTCACAGGCTTTCCCTCCAGGTCGGTTGCTACCCCGCCGGCTTCGGTCACCAGGAGTTGGCCGCAGGCAAGCTCCCAGGGATATATCAGTAGATGAAAGTAGAGGTCGAGCCGTCCGCAGGCGGTGTAGGCCATGCCCAGGGCTGCAGAGCCCATTATTCGATAGGCGTACATCTTGGGCCAGAGGGAGGTTATAAACTCAAGCGACCTTTTACCTTTTTCATCGACATAGCCCAGGTCGAGTCCAATGAGCGACTCCTGAACAGTCTTTTTACTGGTTACAGCGATCAGCGAGTTGTTGAGGGTAGCCCCCTCGCCTCTTTGGGCTGAGAACATCTCGTCGCGCAGCGGGTCGTAGACAATGCCCAGCAAAACGTCCTTCCCTTTGGTCAGGGCTATTACGATGGAGAAGAAGGGTATGCCGAAGGAGTAATTATTCGTGCCGTCCAGCGGGTCGAGGATCCATTTATAGCTTGAGTTGCCTTTGATGGCTTGCGATTCCTCGGAGAGTATGCTGTGGTCGGGGTACTCGGCTTGCAGGAACGATTTGAGGGCTTTTTCTGATCGCAGGTCTACATCGGTAACGATATTGGCTCGACCCTTGTACTTTACCTGCGTTTTCTCGCGGAAATGGGTTTTGAGGATTTCCCCGGCTTTCCTCGCCGCTTCGACAGCTACCTCGAGAGCGTTTTTCCCACTCTGGGATAAAGGCAGGGTGGTCATGGCAGGCCCATCTTACCCCTGACCTCTTTCATGGTCTCCCTGGCTATGGCATGGGCGCGGCGAGCCCCCTCGGCGAGAATCTCATCCACATAGTCGGGTTTCTGTGCGAATTGAGCCCTCCTCTCGCGGAAGGGGGCAATGTCTTTGTTCAAGTTCTCCGCGAGGAGCCGCTTGCACTCGACGCAGCCGATCTCCGCTGCTCTGCACTTCTTCGCTATTTCATCCAGTTTCAGGGAGGTGTAGAAGTTGTGCAGGCTGTAGATATTGCACACCTCGGGGTGGCCGGGGTCGTTGCGGAACTTGCGGGCCGGGTCGGTGAAGGCGGCCATTATCCTCCTGGTGGTCTCCTCGGGAGAGGCTGCGAGCTCGATTTGGTTATCGAGGCTCTTGCTCATCTTCTTTTCCCCATCCAGACCGAGCACCATAGGGAAGTTGGTGAGCTTGGCCTGGGGTTCGGGGAAGGTGGGGCCGAAGATGTTATTGAAGCGGCGCACGATCTCCCGCGCTATCTCCAGGTGGGGCAACTGGTCTTCGCCCACGGGCACGGTGTCTGCCTTGTAGAGCACGATGTCTGCGGTCATCAGCACCGGGTAACCCACAAGACCATAGTTGACGTTGTGAGGCTGCATCTTGACCTTTTCCTTGAAGGTTGTGACGCGAAGCAGCCAGCCCAGAGGGGTGACCATGCTGAGCAGGGTGTGAAGCTCGGTTACCTCGGGCACATGGGATTGGACAAAGAGGATGCTTTTCTCGGGGTCGAGCCCCGCTGCCAGCCAGTCCAGCATCATATCGTGGGTATTCGCCTTGAGCATGTGGGTATCCTCGAGGGTGGTCAGGGCATGGATATCCACAATGCAGTAGATGCAATCATAATTTTCCTGCAGCTTCACATAATTCTGGATGGCCCCCAGGTAGTTGCCGATGTGCTGTTTGCCTGTGGGCCTGGCGCCGGAGAAGACACGACCTTTACTCAATCTGAACCTCCGTTTATATCCTCGTGGAGTGTAACATAAAATGAGAGTGAGAGCAAGGCAAAGAGGCCAGATTATGGTAGTGGCGACCCACCTGAAGCGGGTCGCCACTACGGATATTATTTGGACATTGGCCGGTAATGACAGGGGCAAGGCTTTTACATATGCGTGAGGGCGCAAGGCCTTGCGCCCCTGCTTATTTGAAAAGGGCTTTACGCTTTATAGCGTTGCAGGGCTTTGTAGATGGCGTTGGCTCCGAAGTCTAGTGCTTCTACTGGAATGCGTTCATCGGCGGCGTGCGCCTTCTGCAGCAGGTTCAAATCCGGCGGGAGGTTCATCGGCGTGAAGCCATAGGTCTGAATTCCCAGCCTAGAGAAGAAGCGTCCATCTGTGACTCCGGGCATCAGCATGGGAAAGGGCACAGCACCGGGGTCTGCCTCGCGCAGAATGCCTGCCAATGTGTCAAACAATCCCATGTCGGGCTCAGCGGGGCCAGAATCATGCCGGACTACTTCAAGTGCCACCTCGTTACTAATAAGCTGGCGCAGTTCAGCTATTATGTCTTCGGGTTTATACCCTGGCAGCAGGCGGCCGTCCAATTCCAGCATGATTTTACTGGGAATAACGTTGATTTTCTCCCCGCCATGGACAATGGTTGCGTTTACTGTGTTATGAAACAGGGGTTCGAGTCCTTGCCCTCTGGTGCCGAGGAGTCTCAGCATAAGGTCGGTCCGCCCTGGGTTGAGGAGCTGGCGCAGAGCAAGGTTTGAAGGGAATGACAGGGCTGAGGCCATGCTCTTAATCATCTGGCGTGCGGGGGATGTAATATGCACCGGTAAGCGTCGCCGCTCCAATTGCTGAAGCAGGCGAGCCAGTTTCGCCATGGCGCCGCCGCGCATGGGGATCGCTCCGTGACCACCGGTCCCGCGCACGTATGCCTTCATCCAGCAAATCTGTTTTTCCGAGACCATGATAGGGTAGAGCTTCTTGCGGCCGAAGTAAAACCTGGAGCCGCCGAACTCCCCCAGGGCGTAGCGGATGCCTTTGAAAAGCTGGGGGTGGGTTTCCACGAGGTACTTGGCCCCGTAGTCGCCGCCTCCCTCCTCGTCAGACAGGATGGCCAGCATGACGTCGCCGGATGGGGTCAGGCCCTCGGCTTTGGCTCTGAGGAAGGCAGCCAGCATCATGGTCACGCCGCCTTTCATATCCAGAGCGCCCCGTCCCCAGACACAGCCATCTACAATTTTCCCCTCAAAAGGCGGGTGTGTCCAGACCTGTCCAAGGGTCGTGACCACATCTGCGTGCCCATAGAGCAGGAAAGGTGGTGCATTGCCCCGTCCCTTTAAGCACGTGATAAGATTGGGGCGGTTGGGGTCTTTGGCGAGGAGGGTGATGGTAAAACCTGCCTCACTCAGCAGTCTATTGACATAAGATACACACTCAGCTTCGTTGCCCGGCGGGTTCGTGGTGTCGAAGCGGATGAGGTTTTGCAGTATTTCCACCGGACGTTTGTAGATGGTTCGGTTACTGTAAGATGGCTCAGGCATGGTGCTCTCCTATTTGAATCATTGGAGACAGCATATATACCTGAGTAGGCGCTTGTCAAGGAAGATGAATGACCTGAGTAGGGGCTCAAAATTTTGAGCCCCTACGATTGAGCACTTACGAGGTTGTTTGTTAATCTCTTTTCAACCCCCTGTATCCCCCAATCTGGGGGGAATTTCTGGGGCGTTTAGCTGAATGCCCCTCAGACCTCGGTGTTGTATTGATTTGGGGGCGACCCAACGGGTCGCCCCTACAGGACATTTTGCGTGTGGTGGCTGGTAAGGACAAATGTAAGCCCTGTTGATATGCGTAGGGGCGCAAGGCCTTGCGCCCCTACATTCAATTTAACTCAAGCTTGGTCTGGTAATGACGGTGTGGTGCGTATGTGCAAGGTAGGGGCATAGCGCGCTGTGCCCCTACCTAATCCCCTTTGGTCCCCCTTTACAAAAGGGGGAGATAGCTTTGAGCTTGTCAGAATGCCGTTCATGGTTTCGACAAGCTCACCACGAACGGCATCATGCAATCAATTTCTTCTCTTTGCACTGCTTGCGGAAAGAGGCTATAATTACCGCATATTCTTTCATGGAGGTTAGGAGGTCTCAGGTGATCAGAAGCTTCGATGGAAAGACCCCTAAGATAGCTGAGTCGGCTTTTATCAGCGAGGCAGCCTATGTTGTGGGAGATGTCGAGATCGGGGATTACTCTAATGTCTGGCCCGGAGCGGTGGTGAGGGCGGATTTCGCCAGGATAAAGATAGGACGCTATGTAGATATCGAGGACAACTGCACAGTGCATGCGGGTAACGATATGGAGGTCGGCGATAATGTAATCGTGGGGCACGGCGCTGGGTTGCACAGCCGAAAAGTAGGGAACAATGTACTGATCGGCATGAATGCCACCACCTTGCCTAACTCCGAGATCGGTGACAACTGCATCATCGCCCCCGGTGCGGTGGTCACAGAAGGCATGAAAATTCCCTCAGGTTCCTTCGTTGTGGGAGTGCCGGCAAAGGTCAAGGGGCCGGTCACAGAGCAACAAAGAGGCTGGATAGACGGTCATTTCGCCTTTTATCCCCCGCTGGCGAAGAGGTATAAGGACCAGAAGCTTTAGCTGACGCTTACATGCGCTCCGGCGCGGTCATCCCCATGAGACTCAGTGTCTTGGCGAGGATGATTTGTGTCGCTTTGACCAGCTTGAGTCGTGCCCCGGTCAAGGCTTTATCTTCAGAGACGACACGGCACTGCTTGTAGAAGGCGTGGAAAGAGGTCGCCAGGTCCTGGGCAAAGTATGGCAGGTGGTGAGGCTCGAGCTTTTGTGCCGCAAGCTCGATTATCTCCGGCAGCGACACCATCTTGCGTATCAGGTCTAGTTCAGCCTCGTGAGTCAGTAACCCCACATCGCCTTGGGAGTAGTCTGTTTTCTGTTCCTGGGCGAGGCGCAGGATGCTGGCGATGCGTGCGTGGGCGTATTGGACATAATAAACGGGGTTGTCAGCCGATTCCTTCTTCGCCAGCTCCAGGTCGAAATCCATCTGGCTGTCTGCGGAACGGGAGAGGAAGAAGAAACGGCAGGCATCTGCCCCTACCTCCTCCACGAGCTCGCGCAGGGTGATCAGTTCGCCGGTACGCTTGGATAGCTTGATCAGCGTCTCCCCGCGGCGCAGGGTGACCATCTGTGAGATTATTATTTTCAGCCTCTCCGGCTTTATGCCCAGTGCACTGACCACCGCTTTCATCCGCGAGACGTGCCCTTGATGGTCGGCTCCCCAGATGTTGATCACCTGATCGAATCCGCGCTCCAGGAACTTGTTGTAATGGTAGGCTAAATCTGAGGCGAAGTAAGTGGGAGCGCCGTTAGTGCGCACCAGGACGTTGTCCTTGTCCTCGCCCAGAGCAGTGGAGACGAACCATTGTGCGCCTTCTCTTTCTTCGATATGGCCACCTTTCCTCAATAAAGCCATGGCGCGTTCGTATTGGCCCTTCTCGAAGAGGGTGCGCTCGCTAAACCAGACATCGAAATCCACGCCTAAAAGCTTCAGGTCGGACTTAATGTCCGCTAAAACCCTGGGCAGCGCTATCTTGCCTATCTCCTGAACTGCCTGCTCGGCGGGCATGTCGAGGAATGCTTTCTTCTTTTCGGCGACTATCTTCTTGGCAAGCTCAACCGGATAATAGCCCTGGTAGCCGTCGGCAGGCATCTCGCACTCTTTGCCCAGGTCTTGCAGGTAGCGACAATGAAGGGAGCGAAAGAAGGCATCCATCTGGTTACCGGCATCATTTACATAATATTCCCTCTCTACAGCATAGCCGGCGGCGCTGAGCACATTGGCCAGGGTGCTGCCCAGTACAGCGCCTCGCCCGTGCCCGACGTGGATTGGCCCTGTGGGATTGACACTGACGAATTCAATCTGGACCCTGGTGCCTTTGCCTAAGGCGAGGTTGCAGTAATCTTTTCCTGCACTTAAAATCTCCTCGACCTGCTCTGCGAGCCATTTGTCCGTGAGGGTGAAGTTTAGAAAGCCCGGCGCTGCCACTGAGACCTTCTTCACCTCTCTAGTTTCTGTCAATAGCTTTGCCAGAGTATCTGCGATGGTCATCGGGGCCATTCGGGCTGCTTTCGCTAACTTCAGGGGAAGGCTGGAGGCATAGTCACCGTGCTCCGGGTTCTGAGGGTGCTCTACGATGACCTCAGGTAAGGCTATGGCAGGAAGCAGGCCCTCCATCTGTGCTGCTTTGGCTGCTTGTTCCAGAAGTCGAGCGATTTTATATTTGAGCATAGCTAGCTTAACTCCCCTTCACTATTCCATAGTCGGCTGACCTCTCTGGCAAGGAGCCTGTGCTCCGCCTGCTGAAGGTAAGGGTCAGCCTCGAAAAGACGAATGGCTTCCCTGCGGGCAAGCTCCAAAAGTTCGACATCGGAGAGCTTTGCCATTTTCAGGTCAGGGAGCCCGCTCTGGCGGGTGCCAAAGAACTCTCCCGGCCCTCTCAGCCTCAAATCCTCTTCGGCTAGTTTGAATCCATCCCGTAAACGTTCGAGAAGAGAGAGGCGCTCTTTAGCTTCCGCCGAGGGGGTCTCAGCAAGGAGCAGGCAGTAGCTCTGATGCTGTCCCCTGCCTACGCGGCCTCGAAACTGATGCAACTGCGCCAGGCCGAAGCGGTCGGCGCCTTCTATGAGCATGACCGTGGCGTTGGGGACATCCACGCCTACCTCTACCACCGGCGTCGATACCAATATGTCTATGTCGCCGTTGCGGAAGCGCTGCATTACTTCATCTTTCTCTGTGCTGTTGAGGCGACCGTGGAGCAATCCCAGTCGCAGGTCAGGGAATACGCTTCTGGAGAGGTGCTCATGTTCGGTGATAGCTGCCTTGGTCTCGATCGCCTCGGATTCCTCGATTAAGGGGCAGATAATGAAGGCCTGACGTCCCTCAGCAACCTGTTTGCGCACGAAATCGTAGGCTCTTTGCCGTTGCTCCGGGCTGAGGAACCTGGTTTTGATCTCAATTCTGCCCGGCGGCAACTCATCAAGCACCGAGAGGTCGAGGTCGCCGTATAAGGTGAGCGCCAGGGTACGCGGGATGGGAGTGGCGCTCATCACTAAAACATGAGGACAGGAGCCCTTGGAGCGCAGAGAAGAACGCTGCATCACACCGAAGCGGTGCTGCTCGTCAACCACGCAAAGCCCCAGGCTCTGGAAATCAACCCCTTTCTGAATGAGGGCATGGGTGCCGATAACGATGTTTATCTCTCCTGCTGAGACGCGTTCCTGGAGCTCCTGCTTGGCGCTCTCTTTGAGGCCTCCTATTATGAGGCCCACGCTGATGGGATGAGGAAGCATCGAGGAAAATTTGCGAACGGGCTTACTACCGCTTGATGCACTGCCTGCTATGCTCAGCAAGCTACAAATAGTATTGAAGTGCTGCTCGGCCAGAATCTCTGTGGGCGCCATGAGTGCAGCCTGATAGCCGTTGGCGGCAGCGAGCAGCATCGCCGCCGTAGCTACCACTGTCTTGCCGCTGCCGACCTCCCCTTGCAGGAGCCGGCTCATCGGCTTGGGTTTGCTCAGGTCACTTTGAATCTCGGCAAAGGTGCGCATCTGGGCAGAGGTCAATTTGTAAGGCAGGGAATTGAAGAATGGCTCAAGACAGCCGCTATCTACATTGAAGGCATTCCCTATCCCCTCTTCCTGCCAGTCTCGTTTCCTGGCCAGCACTCCAAGCTGGATGAGGAAGAGTTCATCGAAAGCCAATCGCTTCCTGGCCTGGCCTTTACTGAGCTCGTTATCCGGGTAGTGAGCTTGTCTGATAGCTTCATGAAGTGGCAGCAATCCTGCACTTTTCTTCACACTTTCAGGGAGGAAATCTGGCAACTCAGGCAGCCAGCGGTCGAGTGTCCCTTTGACTAACCTGCGCACCGTTCGTGGGTAGAGGCCTGCAGTCAGCGGATAAACGGGAACCAACCTGCCGGTATGAATCAAGTCGTCGGACTCCAGAAGCTCCCACTCAGGCGATTCGAATACCTTTCTGCCGCGGAATTCTCCCACCCTGCCGCTGAGCACAATCTGGCTGTTGGTGGTGAGCTTCTTGGCTAGATAGGGTTGATTGAACCAGACAACCCTTATGTTGCCCGATTCGTCGCCGACTACGGCCTCGGTGGTGCGCATCCTATATCCAGTGCCCCTCTGGGCAGCTTCCCAGATGGTGGCGACGATGGTCTGTTCCGCTCCGACCTCAAGCTCCGAGATAAGCTTCCTTTGGCTGTAGTCTATGTGCCGCCGGGGGAAGAAGTAGAGAAGCTCGCGAACTGTCTTCACTCCCAGCTTATCGAATTTGCTGGCAAGGGCTGCTTTTATTCCAGGAATCGATGTAATCAGAGAGTCCAGGGATTGCTTGCTGTCACGTTTGGTGCGTGGGGTCAGGGGCTTCTGTTTAGGGGCGATGGTCTTAGGTGGGGCAGGCGCGCTCTGTTCCCCGGAGTCAAGCTGACCAAGTATATTCTTGATCCACCTTTCTCGTGCCCTGGTGTCCAGGGCTGAGTAATTGAGCGAGAGAAGTCGAGAGAGCTTCTCATCTGGCGGGGACAGGTTACGCAGGAATCTGTCCAGCCCTCCGATTACGGCCTTATCGCTATATCCTTTGGCCTGCTCCAGCTTCAGGACTTTTCGCAAGCTTTCAATAGTTTGGTTCAATAGGTAGTCAACCCCCTGATCCCCCGGCATCTATCATGTCATTGCGAGGAGTCCTTCTTTAGGAAGGACGACGAAGCAATCCCGGCGGGTGAGGGGAAGGGAGCGTTGAGATTGCCTCGCTTCGCTCGCAATGACACCAAAACCTTTATGGTAGACCTCAGAACCCCCGGCGGGAGGTCTCCTGCAAATCTTGTTTAGCATTTCGAGTTTAGAAATTAGGGTTTGCCTTGGGGATGCGGGCTTTGTCCCCGGTCACTATCCTGATTGCTGAAAAGCTCGTTTATTCTACCGAGATGATGTAATTGTAGTGTGGCTGCTCACCGGCAACCACCTCTACTTCCAGAGCGGGGTATTTCTCTCGGACTGACTCCCCTATTCGCTCGGCCTCGGCGTACTCGGTGTCAGCCCCATAGTAGATAGTGACCAATCCGGCTTGCCCAACATCTACCTTGTCTAAAAGCTTGTGGACAATCTGTGGCATGCTGTTGTCGGTGACCACCAGTTCGCCGTCGAGAAAGGCGATGGCTTGCCCTTCTTTCACTGTCATGCCGTCGAGACTCATCGATCTCACTGCTGTGGTGACCTCGCCGCTGTGAACTGTTGAGATAGCTGTCTTCATGGCGGCAACGTTTGTCTCAAGGTCAGCTTCATAATTGAAGACCAGAAGCGCTGCAATCCCCTGAGGTATGGTCTCCGTAGGCACTACCTCGACCTTCTTTTTGGTCAACTCTGGAACCTGACGAGCTGCCATCACGATATTAGCGTTGTTGGGAAGGATGACAACTTTGTCTGAGTGAGCTGCCTCCACGGCCTGGAGAAGCTCCTGGACGCTGGGGTTCATGGTCTCACCACCGGACACGACTATTGTCGCCCCAACACTATAAAATACCTGGATAAGTCCTTCTCCTGAGGCTACAGCAATAGTAGAGACGTTGCCTATCGGTTGCTGTGGCTTGGCGGCGAGGAAATCCTGATGCTGGTCGTCCATATTCTCCACTTTCACCTGCTGCAGGGTGCCTAAAGCGGCAGCGTAGCTCAAGGCAATCCCGGGGTCAAAGGTGTGGAGATGGACTCTTATCATAGCTTCATCGCCGACTACTAGAACGGATTCGCCGAGGGTGATTAGTTTCTCTCTTATAGCTTCCGGGTTGAGGGCTTTGCCATGAAGCAGAAACTCGGTGCAGTATCCGTATTGGACTTTTTCGGCAGGATTTTGGGCAGTGATAATTGGGTTTGCCACTGGCGCTGTATCTGCAGGCTCAGCTTCCTCCGGTTCGCCCCGCAGGTAGCGAAGAGCACCTTCAAATACGACATAGAGACCTTGTCCTCCGGCATCCACCACCCCGGCCTGGCGCAACACCGGGAGCAGAGTGGGTGTCCTCGCCACGGAGGCTTTGGCCTCTTCGACTACCGTCTCCATTACTGACAACATGTCTGTGTTATTGGAGGAGCTTTTAGCCTGGGCAGCGGTCGCGGCTTCACGTATGACGGTGAGGATGGTCCCTTCCACCGGCTTGGTCACCCCTTTATATGCGAAGTCGGCTGACTCCGCAAGGGCATTGGCAAAATCATGGGCGCTGAAGGTACGCTTACCATCCAGCCCATGTGCCAATCCACGAAATATTTGGGACAGGATCACGCCGCTGTTCCCGCGCGCTCCCATCAGGGAGCCTCTGGCCATCGCCTGAGCGACAGCCGTGGCGCTCCCGTTGGAGTTGCGACTGGCCTCTTCTATCGCTGCTCGCATAGTCAAGAGCATATTGATGCCTGTATCGCCATCTGGCACGGGGAAAACGTTAAGTGCGTTGATTGACTGGGCGCTACGTTCCAGCCAGCGGGTGGCAGCGTTGAACATGCCGTTCAGGTCACGTCCATCGCAACGAGTTCTTTTATTCACAACGGGACTCCTTCTGATTTCCCGGCTCCCCTTCATTTTACTTGCTATCTCGGCTTGATTGTGTTATATTTTACAATGAATTCTACAAGAAAATGGAGTCTTAGTCAAAGGAGAAGGCGTTGAAGTGTGAGTTGTGTGGAAAGGAACCACAGTTTGGAGATAACATATCCCATTCCAAGCGCCATACCCAGCGGCGCTGGCTGCCTAATATCAGCAAGACCACCATCGTCATAGACGGCAAAAGGAAGCGGGTCAACATCTGCACCAGGTGTTTGCGCACCCAGCAAAAGGTTAGTGGCTAGTCCCCATTCATACTTTCTCAAGTTTGCGTAGGTTCTCCCTGATTCTACCAAGTGCCTGGGATACACCTTCCTTTTTGTTGAACACGGCGGCACCGGTCACCAGCACCCGCGCCCCCGCTTTGGCTACTCTCGGCGCTATCTCGGCATTGATGCCTCCATCCACCTCCAGCTCAGCAGCCAGCCCCAGTTCATCGAGCCTGCGCCTGAGGCGGGCGATTTTGCCAACTGTGCCCTCGATAAACTGCTGCCCCCCGAAACCCGGGTTGACAGACATCAGCAACACCAAGTCAAGAGCAGACAGTACCTCATCGACTGCAGTCAAGGGGGTGCTCGGATTTAAGGAAACTCCCGCCTTGACCCCCAGCTCTTTTATTGATTCTACCACCCTATGCAAGTGGGGGCATACCTCAACGTGAACAGTGATGATATTGGCGCCGGCCTGGACGAACTGCTGGATATACTTCTCCGGCGATTCTATCATCAGGTGCACGTCGAGAGGTAAATTGGTGTACGGGCGGATGGCTGCCACTACCAATGGCCCCACGGTGATATTGGGCACGAAGTGCCCATCCATGACATCTACGTGTATATAATCGGCACCTGCCCTGGTTGCCTCAATGACCTGCTCACCCAGCCGACCGAAGTCGGCGGAAAGTATAGACGGGGCGAGTTTGATTTTAGCTGCCATTAAGCGTCCTTCTCGCTGCCGCCAGTGCCATCCGCACTTGCCCGGGGGCGGTTCCTCCCGGGACGTCGCGCGATGCCAGCGAGGATTCCACGGTGATGGACTTTACATCCTCCTCGAACTTGGGGCTGAACGTCTTGTATTCTTTTATGTCTAGTTCGGGCAAGGCCTTCTTGTTTTCGATGGCATAGCGCACCAGCTTGCCCACGATGGTATGAGCCTGGCGGAACGGTATGCCTTTCTTCACCAGGTAATCGGCCAAGTCGGTGGCAAGGGTATAGTGCTCCTCAGCAACACTGCGGGTGCGCCCTCCTTTTATGCGCAGGCTGGCTATCATTGCAGCGAAGACCTCGAGCGTGGAGAGCAGGGTGTCCACGGAATCGAATAGTCCCTCTTTGTCTTCCTGCAAATCGCGGTTGTAGGACAGGGGCAGACCTTTCATCGTAGTCAGAATGGCCATGAGGTGGCCATAGACCCTACCCGCTTTGCCACGTGCCAGCTCGGCGACATCGGGGTTCTTCTTCTGAGGCATGATGCTGGAGCCTGTGGCGAAGGCATCGTCTATCTCGATGAAGCCAAACTCCGCTGTCGACCAGAGCACAATCTCCTCGGCGAGGCGGGAGAGGTGCATCATGGTAATGCTGGCCGCTGCCTGGTACTCAATGACGAAGTCGCGGTCAGAAACGGCATCTATACTGTTGGCGCTCACCTTACTGAAGCCGAGCTCCTTTGCCACCGAGTAGCGATCAATGGGATAAGGCACTCCGGCCAATGCCCCACTGCCGAGTGGCATGACATCGGTGCGTTCGAGACACTGATTAAAGCGCTCGATGTCGCGCTGGTACATCTCGAAGTAGGCCAGGAGATGGTGCGCCAGCAGTATCGGCTGCGCCCTCTGGAGATGGGTATACCCAGGTATGGACACGCCTATGTTGGATTCGGCAAGGTCCAAAAGTGCTTTCTGAAGAGCTTTGAGCCCCGCCATCGTCTCATTTATTGCCTCTTTGGTGAACAGCCTCATGTCCAGGGCTACCTGGTCGTTCCGGGAGCGGGCCGTGTGAAGCATAGCTCCGGCGTCGCCTATCTTCTCGATGAGACGGCCCTCGATGTTCATGTGTATGTCCTCAAGCTCTTCCTTGAACTGGAACTCGTCTCTCTCGATCTCCTCCCTGATGGAGATGAGCCCCATGATGATGAGCTCGGCGTCCTTTTCGGGGATGATGCCCTGTTTCCACAACATGCGGGCATGTGCTATGGAGCCAGCGATGTCGTGGCGATACAGGCGCTTGTCGAAGGGCACCGAGACGGTATAGTCCTTCGCCAGCTTATCGAGGTCTTTTTTGAAACGGTTGCGCAAGGGTTCACTCCTTGAATTCCAAAGAGATTGCTGAAATAGTCTGCATCAACCCCCTGAATCCCCCAAGATTGGGGGATTTATAGGTTTGGGGGACACCCCCAAGCCCCCGGTCCTTCCTAGGAAGGACACCTCTTTTTTCAGCAGTCTCCTTAAATAAATTCGCTCTCCCCGATTTTGCGCAGACTCTTGTCCAGTCTCCTCTGTACCTGCGCCTGCGTCTTCACCGGCAGGCCGAATATCTGAATGAAGCCCAACGAGGCGCTCTGGTCGAACTTGTCCTCTTTGTCATATGTGGCAAGGTGATAGCTGTAGAGCGACTTGGGCGACTTGCGCCCGACCACTGTTGCCTTCCCCTTAAATAACTTCACCCGAATGGTTCCTTCGACATGGATTTGTGTGCTCTTTACATAAGCCGTGAGGTCATCGTGCATAGCCGAGAACCAGAGGCCGTTGTAGACGAGGTCGGCGTACTCTTGAGCCACTCGCGCTTTAAAGCGAAGCTGGTCTTTGGCCAGCGTCATCTGCTCCAGGGCAAGGTGAGCAGCGAGCAGCACTGTTGCTGCCGGAGCCTCGTAAACCTCCCTCGACTTTATTCCCACCAGGCGGTTCTCCAGATGGTCTACCCTGCCCACGCCGTGCTCTCCGGCGATAACGTTTAGCTTCTCCACTAGCTCGACGCCGCCCATTGCCTTTCCGTCAAGGCTGACGGGGATGCCTTGCTTGAAGCCTATCTCTATATACTGCGGCTTGTTGGGAGCCTTCTGTGGCGATTTGGTCCAGGTGAAGACCTCTTCCGGAGGCTCGGCCCAGGGGTCCTCCAATATGCCACACTCGATGCTTTTGCCCCAGAGGTTCTCATCTATGGAATAAGGACTCTTTACAGTGACCGGCACAGGTATGCCATAGCGTTTAGCATACTCGATAGTCTCCTCCCTGGTCAAGCCCCACTCACGTGCCGGTGCGATGATGTCGAGTTGCGGGGCCAGGGCGAGAACTGTTACATCGAACCTGACCTGGTCGTTCCCCTTGCCGGTGCAGCCGTGAGCTACAGCCGACGCCTTTTCTTTGAGAGCGACATCCACCATGAGTTTGGCTATCAAAGGCCGCGCCAGCGCGGTGGCAAGGGTGTACTGGCCTTCGTATATGGCATCGGCCTGGAGGGCGGGGAAGGCATAATCGTTGATGAAGGTGTCCTTGGCATCCACTACCAATGCTTTGGATGCCCCTACCTTGAGCGCTTTCTGGCGAATCCCCTCGTAATCCTTCTCCGCACCTAAGTCTATGCTCAGGGCGATAACTTTCATCTGGTATTTTTCGCCGATCCAGCGGATGGCAACCGAGGTATCGAGTCCACCACTATAGGCTAGAACCACTTTGTCCTTCAATGTTGTCCCTCTCTTTCCTTTTGGGCTTGTAGCGTTGCCACTCCTGTGGCAACGATTTCTGCGTCGTGACGGGAGTCACGACGCTACACCTTTGCCAGGACTTTATCCAATATGCCTATCGCTGCATCTATGTCCTTTTTTACTATGGTCAGCGGAGGCATAAAGCGAATGGCGTTCGGCTTCACCGGATTGAGCA
>CAYGWR010000026.1:0-17838 GCA_964353645.1 uncultured Dehalococcoidia bacterium | reverse complement strand
TTCCTCTGCCTGCCATGGTAGGCAGGTAACTGAAGGTCCTGACCAGGTCGCCCAGCTCATCAATGTTATCAGCACGGATTATGCCGCACTGTTTAAAAACGGCATCCCAGACCTCATCCTTGCCCACCAGGGAGCCGGTATGGGATTGTGCTGCTCTGGCTGAGCGCTCGCTTCTTCCCGTCTTCAAAGCTATTACGGGTTTCTTTTTAACTACGCGCTGAGCTACCTCTCTGAACCTTTTGCCGTCCCTTATGCCTTCTATATGCAATACGATGACCTTCACCTGGGGGTCTTCCGCGAAGTATTCCATAGCCTCGGCGACATCTATGTCGCAGGAGTTGCCCAGGTCGAGGCCTTTGCCCAGGAGCCTGGCCCGGCCCACGGTGCCGAAGAAGAGGCCGGACTGGCAGACCACGGCGACAGGCAGCTTGCGGATGTCTGTCTGCTTGAGGAAAGCGGCGCTAAAATTAATAAAGGCGTTGGCCGAACCTACGGTATTGGGGCCTAAAATCCTTACCCCGCCTTTACGAGCTACTTCAACCAATTGTTGTTGCAGCCTCTTGCCTTCCTCGTCGGCAGCATCTGAGAAGCCCTGTCCTACCACTATAGCTGCTTTAATGCCCTTTTCACCGCACTGCTTAACTATGCCAGAGACGATGGCGCGGGGCGTCACTATTATAGCGAGGTCTACATCGCCGGGTATTTCTTTGACCGTGGCATAGCATTTCTTGCCCAGGATTTCTTTGTAGTTAGGGTTTACGGGATAGACCTTGCCCTGGTAACCGCATTGGGCAAGGTTTTCCACTACATTGAAGGCTTGCTCGCCTGAGTTCGGGTTAGCCCCCACTACGGCAATGGACTCGGGTTCGAGGAAGGGCTTAAGTTGAGAAACAGAGCTCATTAGATTTCGTTGAAATAGTTATGTCAGATCGCCTATCCTAAGCAACTTGCCTTCTATTCTAGTCTTATCCGTTCCTAAAGTCCAGGCATTGTCCTCGTCCATATGATTGGTCGAAAATTAAATAGGGGAAAAGGCCGATTCTAACTCTAAAGATGCCTGAAAGTAATACCTAAACCATGATTTAAGCGAGAACCAAGATCAGAATGATAATTGTTTTACTCAATATTGCGCTTAGGGCGTCACACGTGAGTCACATCGCAGCGGGTGGTTTGATGAGGTTCTGTCAACACAGAAGTAACTTCGTCACTGTTACTGCCGTATGATTGATTCCATGCGATTTCGTAGCATAATAAGTTCAAGGATGTGAGGATGCCATGGCACCTATGAGTAAACTCTTATTTGCACAAGTTGGTCGCCCGCATGGCTCCGCACTTGTAACCTCTACCTCAATTTGGTGTAAGATGACCGATTTCAAGCTTGTCGCGAGGAAGATTCTAACATACATTTTCGCGTGCTTAATAGTCGCTCCCCTGTACGTAATTGCACTCTGGGCCCTCCGCCACTTCCTAAACAATTGGATTGACCCTTCTGGCATTGTCACCATAGTCGTCATGGTATTTATTTTTCCCTGGATTATGATGGCATTAAGGAGCCCTGTTCAAAAAAGAGTAGACAAAATTCTCTATGGATGGAGATTACCTTACCGAGAAACCATGCTGAGTCTCCCTACTAGGACGAGAAATATTCTCAGTGTCAATGAGCTTGCTGCAGAATTGTTGCGACCGATACCCAGGGCTCTGAATACTCCATACGTAAGTCTTCTTCTCCCCAGCAACGGGAGCTTCGTTTCGCAGTTCAATAACCAGCTTATCGGAGTAGAACCGCCATCAGCTTTGGAACTGCACCAAGACAGCCCAATCATGAAGTGGCTCAGAGAAAACAATGGGCCTCTCTCTACTAAGGTCATAGATACAGCGCAGCCGTTCAGAAATCTTGCCCAAGCTGAGAGGAGCGCAATCCAAAATTGTGACATCGGATTGCTTGTACCTATGTGGGACAACAGCAGAATAATTGGAATCCTTGCACTGGGTCCCAAAAAGCGCGGCTCGTACTCTAGAGATGACATCGCCTTGCTCACAAAGGTGAGCCAGGAATTGGCAGTGACTATGGCAAACGCTCAACTTTATAGCATGACCAGAGATAGAGTCCATACCGATGAACTGACAGGATTGCTTAGTCACGGGTATTTTCACCGGCGCATAGACGAGGAGATCTCACGATGTTCCCGTTTTGGCAACATATTTTCGGTGCTTTTCCTGGACGTCGACCTATTCAAATCGTATAACGATGCGTTTGGTCATCTTGCGGGCGACGACATCCTGAGAGAGATAACGCGCCATATCAAAGATCCAATTAGGTCAATAGATATACCATGCCGCTATGGTGGCGATGAGTTTGCCGTCATTCTACCTGAGTCGTCGCTTGACGATGCCTACAACGTTGCTGAGAGGATACGAAAAAAGGTGGAAACTGAGATGGACTCCAAAGGTATAGCAATAACATGCAGCATAGGTGTAGCCTCATGGCCCACCAGCGGAGTTACGAAAGAAGCACTTCTTACAGCGGCGGACAGCGCATTATACTTGAGCAAGCAGGCAGGGAGAAATCGGGTGTCCCTAGCCTCTGCTGCAATGTCCGCCCTGGAATTTGATTTGGGTAGAGAGGAGCAGATCCTAAATGCCGTTAATGCTCTGGCAGCCACCGTTGACGCCAAGGATCATCACACTTACGGACACTCCAAGAAGGCTGCCGAATATGCTGCGCAAATTGCCCATGCACTTGGCTACTCCAGTGACAAGATAGCCATGCTTAAAGCGGCAGCGCTATTGCATGACATCGGTAAGATTCGAGTTCCCGACAATATTCTTTTAAAGCCAGGCTCTCTTACCGATAGCGAATGGATAGCTATACGGGAGCATCCCAAGTTCGGTGTTGCAATACTCAAGCATATTAAAAGCCTGGGCGGGTGCTTGCCCGTCATTCAACATCATCACGAACACTTCGACGGAAAGGGTTATCCTGCCGGATTAATAGGTGAAACTATTCCTCTGGAAGCTCGTATTTTGGCCATCGCTGACGCCTATGATGCCATGACATCGCCACGCCCTTACCGACCCAATGTATTACATCACCAAGAAGCCCTGGATGAAATTGTGCGTTGTGCGGGATCTTACTTCGATCCCAAAATAGTGAAGGTATTTGCTGCAATCTGGGAGCCACTGAATTGCCGCGCATTGACCAATTCCGCGACACGCTAGGAAGGTCACATACCCGGTTTTACCTGCACAGTACACGATAATTCCGTTGCAGTATACATCTTTGGCATATTAGGCACATTGATACTTGAGTTCCCTTCAACCCCGGCTTGTATCCAGATGGTACTTTTCTCTTCCGAGATCAAAACTAAAGAACCATTGTAAAAGCTAAAGATTATAGCAAAAGTAATATTGTACCTATATCGAACTTACGCTAGATTGGTACTGTTACCAAAGTGTTCTTGGACGAAGTTTATTGTCATTTAGCAGTTAGAGGCCAACCAGTTAGTACCAGGCTATATAGAAGTTCACATAAGAAACTCAAAGGTTGCGCAAGAACTTGTTAATCTGTATACTGATTACCCAGTCAAACCTACAAGTGAATTGAGGCCTGATGCGTAGAATAAAAGTAATGATTGTGAGCAGCAATGCATTCGCCCGATCTGGAATCAAGCAGACGTTGTCCGAACAAAATACCTTGCACATGTTGGACATCGTAGAGTGCGATTTAGACCAGGAAGGAACGAACGTAATCACACAAATCTCAAACTGCTTGCCAGATATTGTATTGCTCGACCAGGGTTATCACCCTTCGCTAGGGCTTCAGTTGACCAGGAAGATCACGCGGACTTTTCGAGGCATTAAGGTAGTACCAATAAGCAACAAGAATGCGGAAGATGATGCAGAGCTATTTCAAGTAATCAAGAGCGGAGCAGCGGCCTACCTTAACGCCGAACGTTGCACCCCTGATCTATTAATTCAGACTATAAGCCGATGCGCAGATGGTGAATATCCTATAAATGATAGTGTAACAACCAGACCCAAGCTAAGCTGGCGCGTACTTAGAGAGTTCCAAGATTTCGCCTTGAATAGAAAATATGTAGAGAATACATTGGAGTCTCTAACCTCAAAAGAACTCCAGGTGTTGAAGCTCATCTGTGAGGGCAACTCAAACAAGCAGATCGGAGACATACTGGGCACCAGTGAACAGACAATTAAAAATCAGGTCAGCTCGATCCTGCGCAAGTTGAATGCAAACGATAGGGCGCACGCCGTGTTCATAGCAGCACGTGAGGGCTGGATCCCCGCTAAGACCGATGACAATGCAAACGAGCGTGATTCGTACTCAAGGCCAATGATTAAGATTGAATCGTCACCTTAGACAAATTTGTTCGTGATGCTCCAAGAAATCAAGAGAACAGTATGCTGGTTGCTCAGCGACAGAACGGAGGGATTTGCTCATGAAAATAGACGAACTACTCCGCCTAATGGTAGATAAAGGAGCTTCCGACCTACATCTGAGGGTCATGAGACCGCCCATTCTCCGTATAGACGGTGTTCTCAAAGTAATGGAGGGCATGCCCCATGTCACACCACCTGATCTGAAAGAAGCTTTTGAACATGTAACCAGTGAGAACCAGAAACAGAGCTTCCGCAACGAACTGGAACTGGATTTGGCGTACAGCATCCGAGGCTTGGCTCGCTTCAGAATCAACGCGTTTGTACAGCGCGGTACCATCAGTCTAGCCATTCGGCGGGTTCCGTTCGAAGTGCCGACTATAGACGAATTAGGTCTTCCTGCGATCTGTAAATCACTGGCACTGAAGCCAAGAGGCTTGGTCCTAGTAACCGGCAGGACTGGAACTGGCAAATCCACCACGTTAGCTGCGATGATCAACCACCTGAATAAGAGCGAAGCACGGAACATAATAACCATCGAGGACCCTATTGAGTACATATTCCAAGATGAGAAGTGCGTGATCGCGCAGCGAGACCTCGGGTCTGACACTAAGTCTTTCGCTGGTGCTCTAAGGCGTGTGCTCCGTCAGGATCCCGATGTGATCCTCGTTGGGGAAATGCGTGATTTGGAGACAATAGCAACAGCGATCACTGCTGCTGAGACAGGGCACTTAGTGTTGAGTACCCTGCACACCCAAAGCGCACCCCAGGCCATTGACCGTATGATCGATGTTTTCCCGCCTTACCAACAGGAGCAGATACGATTGCAGCTATCACTGGTGTTGGAAGGCATACTCTCGCAGGTTCTATTGCGAAGGACATCGGGGAGAGGACGAGTAGCAGCAGTTGAAATTATGCTCGGCACCGATGCTGTACGGAATATCATTCGCGAGGGCAAGATAGAGCAGATGCCTACCTATATACAGACTGGCAGTCAATTTGGGATGCAGACTATGGACCAGGCTCTGCAAACCCTCGTCAGATCGCGCGTAGTTACGGCTGAGGAAGCGTTACCTTTTTGCAGCAAACCCGACGAACTGCTAGGCAGACCGGTTCCTTGTCGCTGATGCCGGAATGAATCCGGTTAAGCCGACAGACCCCATCGAGACCTGGCTTGGAGTTCAGACCTTTCCAATCAAATGATTGGACACAGCAATATTGCCGCTTGATAATTCTTGGGAGAGCCAGGAGCAGATAACCGGCAGGGGCCCAGGCTCCTCATAGCTAGTTAGTCTGTTATGAAGTGGCGTAATTGATATCCTATTCTGACTAAGGGCCCAGATATCTGTTCCCTGCTCTTCTTCTAAATCTGTTGCACCGGGAATAATCCAGCAATACAATCTCTTGGCGTCGTAAGTGTGAGCCACCCTTCTCACTTCGAAACCCTGTGTAAAGCCGCTGTTGCCAAGTCGCGTGATGTCGATGCCCTCAATTTGTGCCAGACCAAGATTAGGTACATTGACATTGAGCAAAGTGGTCTGCGGCAGTTTGCCAACGGAAATTTGCCTGGCCAAAAGGGCAGCCAGTCTGGCCGCAACTTCGAAATTCATGTCCTCAATAGCTGCAACAGATATCGCTAATGCAGGTAAATGGCAATTGTGCGCTTGGAGTGCAGCTCCTACTGTCCCGGAGACCAGCACGTCTCTGCCCAAGTTTGGGCCTTCATTGATGCCGGAGACAACAAGGTCCACCTTGCCCTCCCATAACATAAGGGCCCCCACAATAACACTGTCTACTGGAGTTCCTTCTATTGAATAAGCCTCAACTCCGTCGATTTGTGTCTTGGCCCTTTTTACTCTTAGAGGCTGGTGCAATGTTATCGAAGTGCCGACCCCTGTTTGTTCCCTATCCGGTGCGACGACCAAGACATCTGCTATTTGCTTAAGCTCCTTCGCGAGTGCCCACAGACCTGGCGCTGCTATGCCGTCGTCATTAACGACTAAGATGTTCATGACAATTATACCTTCCTTGATAATATTGTTGCTATCATCGATGCTGGCGGAAAGATGCGCAATACTGTCTAAGCCACAATCACGACCGATTCCAGTATACCATAGCCTACATCCTTGCCGCATTTGAACTCACACAGGGTATCGTCTACGCCTCTGCTCAGGTCCTTGAGCACCCTCTTATCTCTGAGGTCCAGTTTCTCGCCATCGATAGCATAGGGGCCTCTCCACTTTCCATGGAGCCAACCCTTGTAACCGCCCAGATAGCCCGCCGTCAATAAGTGATAGGTATTGCCCAGCGGCCTGCACGAAATTTTCCTCTTTACACCGTCTGCGGTAGTGACGATGAGTTCAAGTGCCTTGACCCTGTTTGTCTTAGGGTGGGATTCAATTCGATACCGTAGTTCGGTAACCGGAAGTGGGAACCTATCATCGCCAAAGGGATAGACTGTTTTACCTTGAACGCTAGCCGCCTTTCCTTCACCGCCTTCGTAGAACATAAGGATTAGCCCGTAGTCTGCAAATTGCATGGTTAACCAATGAGAGGCTAATTTCCCTATTTGCGGGAAAGGCTGTAGCCCCGATTCCGGTTGTCCAGAGTCCGGCCGAGCCCAGTAAGCTCCCGGCGGTGGTACACCAATCGGCCTGATCCCCCAAGAGTGGTCTCTCTCGGCCCACCAGGTATTTTTGTCAATATCATAAATTTTACCGTCCACGACCACTTTGCCGCTTGCCTGCCCCAACTGAAAATAGCGGCAGGCGTGGTGCATCACGGCGCCATAGAGTCGGGTGAAGCTTAGATCCGATTCGTGCGGCTGCATCCTCCCCTCAAACTCGATATCGAAGCTTATCCCATAGTCATTCTCTTTCAGGCAGACGTGTACCTTCTTGAGTGGTTCCACTACTTCGTATGATAGCGGTCCAACCGCTATGATATCCGTGTCAGGCCGCAGTTCCCGCGAAGCACGCACTGTGTATTGTGCCGTACCTTTCACAGCTACACCGCCGAATGCATCCATCACATTCCTATTAGTATACTTGCCAAACCCGGTATCAATCATGATCTCCCCGGAATTAGCATGTGCCACAAGCCATGCCCTCTCATACCATTGCCGATCGCTGGAATCAACGTGGTCGAAGGTAGACACAATTTGGTGACACAGCGATTCATCATACCTTGTTAACATGCGCCCCTCCTAACTTGATGAAATGTTCTATGGTGAATGCGATTGACACTAAAGGCTGTAATCTATGCCCAGCATGTTCCCTAGCTTCTGCAGGGGTGGGTTATCAGGAGCAAAATCAGGAGGGACTCCCGGCATGGTTTTAATGACCCTCCAGAAGATTATACCCAATTTCAGCAAGGCAAAGGCCTCATGGTAAGAGAAGTTTTCCAGCTTTCTTCCAGTTGCGCTCTCGTATAGATGGATTATCTCCTCTCTCTCCGGTATGCCCTCCCAGCGAGGACCTCGGAGGCCGCTCTCACTGTTCAACCAATCCACAGCGAGCAGCCAAGCCAGGTCATCTTCAGCAGCACCGATATGTGTCATGTCCCAGTCAATGGCAGCCGTCACCTCCCCATTGTGGTACATTACGTTGCCCAGCCGGGCGTCTCCCCAACATAAGGATACGTGCTTGGGCTTGAATATGTTTTTCTTGAACCAGACAAAGGCGCTGTCCAGAAATGGTTTGGGCCTCACCCCTGCCCACTCCGCCATTCTCTCATAAAAAGCTATCTGACGGTCAAGGGCATCGGTGCCCCTTTTCCGAACCCCAAAAAAGGTGAGACCCAGGCGTTCCCAGTCTACAGTATTTATCTTTGCGATTACTTCGATAGCCTGGCGCCATATCTTGCCTCTTCCTTCAGGAGTCGCCTTCCACAGCGGGCCTTGGGGCTCTTCTCCGATTTGTTGGGGGTCAATAATCTCACCCTCAACCTTGCCCATAACGAAGAAAGGAGCGCCCAGCACCTTGTCGTCCAGCTCAAGCCAGTGCATCTTAGGCACAGGGACAGCGCTACCCTGCAGGCACCTCATGGTATGGAACTCCTTGCCCATGTCATAAACGGGGAAGACCCGCAGCACCATAGGCTCCTCCCGTATCACCAGCTTCTCTATATGCTCCCGGCCAGCCTCCCGCCAGTGGAGGTCGAAGAAGTGAATCTCGCTCCCGTACCCCGATTTTGCTTTGACCAGAGGGCTGATGGAAAGGCTCTGCGCCGAAGGCAGTTTGGAAGTCAGCCAGGTTTGCAGCTTGTCTCGCTTCGCTTCTGCATCTGTTCTCTGTACCATGAGCTACCTCCTTATGGTAAACGAGATGGATATAGAACCCCTGTGTACTTTAAGTGTCGCGTCTTTATGGGTTCAGACCTGTGCAACGAGCAGTGCAAAAAACGGCGCGACCGCAAGCAGCTTAGTTCGGGAAGTTCGCGCTGGACTAACTTATATCACTGCCCAGTTAAAGTGTCAATGCTATGGTCTCTGGCGTTCCATTCTGATTCTAGTCCGCGATTTTTGGTGCGCGATGGGCAGACAGAAGCGACCCTATAGTCAGAAGATACAAGAGGTTTGTCCCTGAGAGTAATAACCAGTAATCGTTGATACCTTATTATACGATAATTAGATTCAGGTGGTACTTATCAGTACCGCCTTGTGTATTATAGTGAAGAAAAGTTCGTTAGCAAAAATGTTAGCAAAATAGTCCTACCTATGTATTTAGTCGCGAAAGAGTATATAATACTTCTGAAGCAATATTTAAAAAGTGATATAGGGATTTAAGTAAATGAAAAGAAATAATAAACCATATGGTATAGAGCGCTCATGGGATTCCGAATATTTGTGTAAGAAATGCGGCGGATTACTTTACTATGACATGGAGACAAAAAAAGACTACTGTTTCAACGCTCAATGCGAAGATTATCCAAAAGGTGTCGAGATCTTTGGCACAGAACAGGCAGATTTAAAGTTAATTAACAGTCAATTGGCGGATATAGAAAGAGAACTAGGCCAAATTATAAGTGCTTGTGATTACAAAATGTTAGCGTGGTTTCTATTAGAAAGACGAAGGCTTATTGTTCAAAAATTTTTCACCTCAGGAATTATGCTTATAGATGATTTTTTGCTCTCCAATGAAATCCTATTGTTTATTAAAAAGTATAAATCACTTGGAATAAGAAAAGACCCATTAACGTTTAAAGCAATTTTGAGGTTATATAGAGTATATGCAGAGCAATTAAAATTGTTAGAAGATCTAAAGGAAGGTAGATATCTATTAGCAAGAAAACCGATTGAGAACAAAATATTTCGATTGAAATATTATGATGTTATTTGTGAAGAAATATGGGCTGGTTATGGTCTAATTAATATAAAGTCAAGATTAGATGTAAATACGTTTCGCTACCATGAAGTGATACAAAAAATCGTTAGTACGGAAAAAACGGTAATTAGTGTAGATCTAGCTCCATATTTTGACCAACTTTGGCCTTTTGCTATTAGTGCTCAATATCTAGTCAAAAGAAACTATGCATCATCGTTAAAATATCAATATTTGGTAACCGCCACTGATTTAGCAAATATATTGAGTATCATAGGGAGTCTGGAAAGTGGCCGTTTGATTAGTGTACCAATTCTTAAATTGTTGGAACACTTTATCAAACAACCAGTTAGGGACAAAGATTTCAGAGATTTTGTCAGTATGATGACGGGGAATAATGATAAGGTTCCCATGGCATTTGAAATAAACGGAAGCATTGTTCTAGACAAGGGGACTTTATTACTGTTTTTCATATTGATTTATACTCAGCATCTGCCGTCACTTTTTGATGATATAAGTGGGCAGGAAAGAATGAGTCAAAATAAGCAGCAAGCCAGCGTTGATTACGAGAATTTCATCAAGGAGAAAATTGAGAGGATTGGCTATTGTTGTTTGCCAAGGTCTACAAATATCGGTGGACGTAATTACGACGTATTAGCATTTTCTGAAACGAAGCAAAGGATATTATTAGTCGAGACTAAATTCAAAGACCCATCTTCGTCATCATTTTCTAGGCATACTCTCATTAAACAAGAGCTCACTTATAAAAAATACGGTCTGCTTCCGGAGGTAATTAGTCATCAAGAAAGATACGATTTACTCATTAAGAAAGGGAAACTATTCCAGAAGAAACTGGGATTGAAGAAGACTATTGAAAATTACTCTGTTGAAGCATATTTTGTCAGCAAGTACAGTCCATTAATTAGTTGTTATGGAAACGTACGGGTAGTTTCCGAGAAAGAATTCGTAGAAAAAGAATTGCCGAAATTAGTTTAAAGATACAAGAGGTTATTCCCTGGGAGTGATAACCAGTAACCCCTTTAACTTGCATTCCCCGAAGGACAGCGTGTCTCTGGCGCACACAGCAAGGCGCTGTCAAGCCCGAACGAAGTTCGCCCCGTAGGGGTTGGCTTGACAGCATAGCCGCAGATTATGTAGGCTGTGTGCAATGAAATGGAACCCACAAACTCAAATCGAGTTAATGGTGGGTTTTTGCTTTTAAAAGCCTTTATCTCAGAAGCCCTTCCCTCTCCAGCGTTTTCGCCACATAATCCAGCCCCAGTTCTTCCAGCTTGACTCTCTTCTGGAGGCCGGAGGGGACATCCCAGCCGCGGAGGCGATAAAAGTCGCCTTTCAGCTTCTCGAAATCACTGCGGTCAAGGACGATGTCTTTTCGGGAGAAAAGCTCTCCATCCTTGCCGGGGACTATGCAGTCGGTGTTGCCGAAGTCACCCTTTAAGGGAGTGGTGAAGTTGTATTCATCTATGACGTCGTATTCCCTGCCCTTATGTCCTTCCCGCGCCAGGATGGCCCTCTGCAGGTTGCAAATCCTCTCCCCTACTTTGTAGAGACCCGCTTCATCCACTTCCCTCCCCGTTACCGCAGCACAAATCTGGCTCTCTAAAGAGGGGTCGCCCACACCGTCCGGTGAAGCTTCCGCAAAGTAGATAGGCCAGAACAGGTCGCACAGAATTAGGCTCTCCTTGGCGTACTCACGGTCTTGAATCCTGGCTGCCGTCAGCGCCTTCCCATCGTACGTGGAGAAGTCCACCGCCAGCTCGCTGCCGAAGAACCGCTTAGCCATGGCGCGCAATACCTCGGTGGTGACCGGCACCTGTTCCAAGCCTTTCTGCCGGGCTCCCCACAGCATCACCGGCACGCTGACCTCGTGAAGCTGCTGGATGGGCAATCTCGGCTCCACAGCCCAGAAGATGCCTGTGGTGATGTATAACCTGGGGCCGTATAGCTCGTTGTCGCCGCTTTTGACCATGTAGTCTTTGATTAGAGCCTGAGCCTCTTTTCCCAGGCTCTGGGCAGCTTTATGTGTACCCCGCGCCAGCGTATCGCCGAATCCCTCGCGGTTGGCTATCTTCCGCAACAGCGTCTCGATGAATTCATAGCTCCCTATTTTGGATAGCGGTATCCCCGTCCCCTCATCTGTCAATATCCCCGACTTGTGGCATCTGCTCAGCCACATAATCATGGTCTCGATAGAACGGGTATCCAGCCCATAGTCATCGCAGAGCTCGGTGGCCTTGAGGGCAGCATCGGTGTTTCCATAGTAGCGCTGGGCACGGGTTTCATAGAACATGGCAGCCTGGCACATGAACTTCCTCTCAGAGCCATCGGCATTGCGGTGGGTAGCGCGCACGCATCCCGTGGGGCAGCCCTGACAGAAGCTCTTCTTCAGCCTGTCCCGGGACGTCAACATCCCCAGGGTAAGCAGCGACTCAGCATAGCCCGAGCTCAACTGGCGTATCCTGCTCCTGAGCTGGGAAAGCTTATCTGCATGAGCTACCTTGAACTTCTTATCTCCCCTTACTGCGATGGCTTTGAGATTCTTGGAGCCCATCACCCCCGCCAGCCCGCCGGCACCCACCGAGTCGTCAGACGCCAGGAAGGTGGCAAAGCTCACCATGTTGTCGCCCGCCGGGCCTACGGTGAGCACGCGGACAGAATCCCCCAGCTCGTCTTTTATTGTCTTTTCGCGTTGAAAGGCGGTCTTACCCATAAGATGAGCGCCGTCACTTATCTCTACCTTATCGCCGTCAATCCAGAGATACACAGGCTTGTCCGCCTTGCCGAAAACCACGACGCCGTCATAACCGGCTGACTTTAAATAAGCACCCCAGGAGCCCCCCATATTGCAGAAAGAGAACTGGTTGGTGGCAACGGATTTCCCGCAAACCTGGAACCGGCTGGCAAATCCGGGCACGCCGCATAGCGGGCCGGTCATGAAAATCAGCCTGTTCTCAGGGTGCGAAGCTTCGATCTTCGGGGGCACCTCGTCCCAGTATATTTTAGCGGCTACTCCCCTTCCACCGAGGAAGAGGTCAGTGTAATTGCTCGTTGGCATGTGAGTGATGCTTCCCGAGGACAAGTCTACCTTCAGAATCTTTCCGGCGTATCCGTATAGCTTACTCACTTAAGTTCTCCCTTCGCCAAGCTAAGGATAAACTGCCAGCATGTCGAGCCCCGTGGTCTCAGGGAATCCCAGCATGAGGTTCATATTCTGGATGGCCTGCCCGGCTCCGCCCTTGACCAGGTTGTCAATACAGCTAATCACAATGAGCCTGCCAGTCCTTATGTCAACTGTGGGGTAGAGCAGGCAGAGATTGCTCCCCCAGGTCTGCTTGGTCTGAGGCGGGACAGACACCACCCTGACAAACGGCTCACCTTTGTAGAAGTCCTGATAAAGCTTCCTGATCTCCTGCTTGCCCTTATCCCCCTCGGCTATTTTCCCTGCTTTCAGCGTAGCGTAGCATGAGGTCAGTATCCCCCGGGTCATCGGTATCAGGTGGGGCAGAAAAGTAACCGATAATTTTGACTTCAGAGCTAATTTTTGCAGCTCCTGCACTATCTCGGGCAGGTGGCGATGTCCATCGAGCGCGTAGGCGGAGACGTTATCACTCGCCTCGGCGTAATGTGTATTCAGGGTCAAAGTCCTGCCCGCGCCGGAGATGCCGGATTTGCTGTCGAATATGATATCAGGCTCGATGAGGCCCTCTTTGAGTGCCGGAGCCAGCGCCAAAATTGCGCCGGTGGGATAGCAGCCCGGATTAGCCACCAGACGCGCCTTAGCGACCTGCTCGCGATTCAACTCGGTAAGGCCGTAAACCGCCTCTTTGAGATAGTTCGGCGCCGGGTGCGCTATTTTATACCATTTCTGGTATTCCACAGCATCCTTGAGCCTGAAGTCGGCACTGAGGTCAACCGCCTTAGCGCCCTTCTCCAAAGCGGCTACTATAGGAGCCACGTTCTCACCATGTGGCAGAGCGGAAAATACAAAGTCCACCTTATCGAGGTCGGCTTCTATAGTGAGATCGATGCCACTCAGGTGGGGCAAGAACTCGCCCAGCTTCTGTCCTTTGGCGCTGCGGCCCGTGACTACGGATAGCTTAACCTTGGGGTGCTGGTACAGCAGCCGTGCTACCTCCATGCCGATGTAGCCTGTGACGTTTATGATTCCTACATTCACCTTTGACATCGAAATCACCTCTTTGGGGATTAGACGAGTTTAAACTCTACAGTGTCATTGCGAGCGAAGCGAGCAATCTCATCGCACCCTTATATACTAACAGACACAAGGAGATTGCGAGGAGTCCTTCCGTCGAAGGACTCCTCGCAAAGACATATTAGGGTCTCTCCCAACATTTTTCATTTTTCAATTTGACTTGCAGGTCGCCTGCAGCGACCTGCGCTCGCCCACAGGACATACTACCACACATTTATCGCAAATCGCTAGTTCACTGCGGCGCTCGCCGGAGATGGCTGCCAGACAGCGGTCGGTATCCCTCAAGCAATATGGTTGCAGTATGCCAACCGGACAGGCTTCGATACACCGCCGGCAAGACTTGCAGTCAGGGTTCTCCTCTCTGGCATAGACGCCCGAGCCGGTCAAAGCCAAGGGCGCATTTGTCCTGACGGCCATGAACCTCAGCCAGGGGCCGAAACGGGGATTGATCACCAGGGTATTTTTGCCCTGCCTGCCCAGTCCCGCAGCAACGGCCAGATGCTTGAGGTTGGGCTTGCCGCCGGGAGAATAGCCCAGCTTGCCTACAAGCTCGGCAGAGAATCCCTGTTTCACAATAAACTTGAGCAGAGCATCCAGTTTAGGTTTAGCGTACCGAACAAAGCCGCGCCAGAAGTAGTTCGTGACATCAGGAACAAAGTCGTCCAGATCTCTCTCCCGTGTCGAGACCAGCCCCAGGATTAAAATAATGTCCTGTGTTTTGGGGTCTCGAGCCACACCCACCGCATCGAAAAGGGAACGGGCACAGGCTATTACCTCTTCACCTTTGTTCACATCTCCGCCTCAAGCAAGGTCTGGCCTGCAGGACAACCTTTCAGCAATACGCACTCGCGACATCGGGGACGCTGCGCCTTGCACACCCTTCTACCATGCTCAATCATAAGAATATGGAACCGATAGACATCTTTATCAGGAACCATACCGCCTAAAATCTCGTGCGCCTTCTCCGCCGATACCCTGGAGTCTATGAGCCCCAGCCTCTTAGCCACCCGATGGATATGTGTGTCCACAGGCAGTACGGGTTTTTTCAGCGAGAACAGCAGCACGCAGGCGGCGGTCTTGGGGCCAACCCCGGGCAGGCTTCGTAGCCAAGTTTTAGCCTCGGCGACAGGCATCTTCTTGAGAAATCTCAGGTCGAGTAAGCCACGCTCCTTTTGAATCTGCTCAAGTACCTGCTTAATCCTGGGCGCTTTGACCTGCGCCAGCCCGCCGAGTTTTATAGCCTCCGCTATATCCTCCACGCTGCCCTTGGCCACAGCCTCCCAGCTTCCAAACCTGGTGAGCAGAGAATCAAAGGCACGCCTCGAGTTATGATCCGATGTGTTCTGGGAGAGGATGGTCATTATCAGCTCGGAAAGCGGATCTGTACGGGAGCGCCAGGTGATACTGCCGTATTCCTTTTGCAGCAGCTTTATTATCTCGTCGATGCTCAAGGGGCTCATCCTGCAGCCAGGGTCTTGAGATGGCAGGTATCGTTGACCGATATGACCAAGGGAGCGCCGTCTCTGAGCTCGAAGATGTTGATAGCGTTCACATCCTGCCTCACCTGCCAGAAATGGGAGTTGTCCAGGCCCAGCATGGCGCACATGAGAACCCGGCACACCACTGTATGGGATACCAGAATCACCGTCTGGTCTACGTGTTTGGAGGCAAGCCCATCGACCGCAGCCAATACCCTCTGTCGCACAATATCCAGGCTCTCCCCCTCAGGAAAGTGAACCAGATGGGGTTGCTCCACCCACATGGTGAAGAGCTTGCTATCCTTCTTGCTTGCCTCCTCCGACGAGAGCCCCTGGAAGCTCCCAAAATCGATGTCGATAAGGCCTTCCCAAGGCTGCACAGATAGCTTGAGCTGCTTGGCGATGGCATCGGCCGTTTGGAGGGCCCGCTTGAGCGGGCTGGAATAGACGGCTGCCGCATGCTCGGCTTTCAGCCTGAGTGCCGCAGCCTCAGCCTGTCTCCTCCCCGTCTCATCCAATGCTAAATCCGCCCTGCCGCGGAATCGCTCCACGCGGTTCCATTCAGTCTGCCCATGCCTCACCAGAATAAAGCGAGTCAGCCTGACCTCCTGGTCACTTTCTTAGAAGCAGCTAAGCCATGACGCAGCAGCCAATACTCCAGGCTATCGGCGAGGGCTATCCAGCTAGCCTCGATGATATTGGTCGAGCTGCCCACCGTGCGCCAGTCGTGCTCGCCATCGCTGGACTCTATAAGCACCCTTACCTTGGACTTGGTACCATCGCTTTCCTCGAGGATGCGGACTTTGTAGTCCATCAGCTTCACCGCTGACAGGCTGGGGTAGAACTGGAGCAGCGCCTTGCGCAACGCCGCATCCAGGGCGTTGACCGGGCCATTGCCCTCGGCTGCGGTATGAATCACCTCGCCCCCTACCCTGACCTTGACCATTACCTCTGAAAGCATATCCTCAATTCGGTCTGAAACGATGGGGGTGCGGCGATGCTTCTCCACTACCACCATGAAATCCACCAGCTCGAAGGGAGAACGGTAATCGGGATCGGTGCGCTTGAGTAAGAGCTCGAATGAAGCCTCGGCACCTTCGTATTGAAACCCCTGCTTCTCCAGGGCCTTTATCTGTTCCAGTACCGCTCTTGCCCGCTCGCCCTTGGGGATATCCAATCCCAGCTCCCTGGCCTTATAGGTGATGTTGCTCAGGCCGGAGAGCTCCGAGACTAAAACATGGCTTTGGTTGCCCACAAGGTCCGGGTTGATGTGCTGATAGCTCTCCTCGTGCTTCATCATCCCCGAGACGTGGAGCCCCGCCTTGTGGGTGAAGGCGCTGGCCCCCACGTAGGGGAGATGGGGGTCGGGTATGATATTGGCAAGCTCGCTTACATAGCGAGAGACATCCGTTAGCCTGGCCAAATTCTCATCGCTGATGCAGTTGATGCCCATCTTGAGCTTGAGCGCAGGGATGATCGAGCAAAGGTTAGCGTTGCCGCTGCGCTCTCCGTAGCCGTTGATAGTGCCCTGAACCTGGGTAGCACCCGCCTCCACTGCAGCCAGGGTATTCGCTACCGCCAACTCACCATCGTTATGGGCATGAATGCCCAGAGGGATACCGACCTTTTTCGCCGCCTTTACTGCGGCAGCCACCTCGTGAGGCAGAGCTCCGCCATTAGTGTCGCAGAGCACAATGCAGTCTGCCCCGGCCTCAGCAGCAGCTTCGATAGTACGCAGAGCGTACTCGGAATTCCTCTTGTACCCATCGAAGAAGTGCTCGGCATCGAAGAAGACGGCCTGCCCGCCTGCCTTGATGTAGCGGACAGAGTCAGCGATCATCTTCAGGTTACCCTCAAGCGTGGTGTTCAGCACATCGGTGACATGCAGGTCCCAGGACTTGCCCACCAGGGTAACAACCCTTGTCCCCGACTCCTTCAGAGCTTTTAAATTGGCATCTTCTTGCGCCTTGGTATTGGCGCGGCGTGTGCTGCCGAAGGCAACCAGCGTAGCACGCTTCAGGTCAAGGGTTCGAGCGCGGGCAAAGAAGTCCACGTCCTTGGGGTTGGAGCCCGGCCAGCCGCCCTCGATGAAGTGGATGCCTATCTCGGCAAGGCGCTTCGCTATCTTGAGCTTATCCTCCACAGAGAAGGATATGCCAGCGCGCTGCGCTCCATCGCGGAGCGTGGTATCGTAAAGCTGAACCTTCGATTTTCTACCCACTTTACCCCTTCCCCACCTCAGGATTTGCCATAAAGTATATCATAGATAAATTTGGTTTCACAATTTGTCCACAGCTTGATGAAAAATCTAAGGGGCGCACAGCCGTGCGCCCCAGAAACTAGCCCGCCTCGCACAGTCTTTTCTAATCGAAAAATGAGCATGGAGAGATAGGAATACGATTTCTCTTCT
>CAYGWR010000025.1:0-17954 GCA_964353645.1 uncultured Dehalococcoidia bacterium | reverse complement strand
AGATCACCAACCAGGATATTAATCTCGCGACTTTCCTGCAATCGAGCATGTGGGAAGAAAAATAGAAATCAGATTTCCCACATCAACTTAGGACCGCGGCATACCCCCTCAAACCGAACGACGACAGACGAAACGAGCAGCGCAACCAGATTACGAACAACCAGCTCCCTCTCATGTAGGGGCGACCCGCCGGGTCGGCCTTTTTTTCTCCCTTGACGGGAGAGGCTAGGTGAGGGTGACACCTCCTCGCGTCTCCCTACCTACTGGCCTATCGCTTTGAGCAATTGTTCGTAGCTGGAAATGCCTGAGACCGTCTTGACGAAATCGCCCAGGGAAGGGCTACCCTGCCTCAGCTCCGCCAGATAACCTCCTATCGGGCTCACCGATCCGGGTGTGTCGGAGTAAGTGCCGTGAAAAGCGAAGTACGCCTGGTTTAGCTTCCTGATATAGTAGCCGTTCCGGGCGAGATACTCTCTCATCTGCTCTATATATTTCTCGGCTTCCTTGACCTGGCCTTGCGCCAGATACCGGTCTACCGTGAGCCTGATTTCTCTCATCTCTTTGTTGAAATCAAATGCAGGCGCTGATTCTACGCCGGGTGACGCAGTTTCATTCCCCGCTGCCGCATAGTATCGCCGGTAGACAAGCAGTCCTAATTCGTCTCCGCCAATGTCGGCAGCGGTCTCGTTGATGGAGGTCATATCATAATTTGCCCAGTAGTTGCGGCCCAGGGGGTGGAAATAAAAGTAATGATGCAGCCATTCGTGGGCCACTGTAGACAGAAGGTATTGCAGCGAAACGTCCTGAGGGATAATGCTGGGGTAGGTCGCGACGCCGCCGACCCTCTCCACCAGGCCCGACATATCGATACCCTGGACTTTATTCTCGATATCCACGATCTGCTCCAGGCTGAGGTCAGGCCTGAGCAGGATGGTTTTGCTAAGCTCTATCTTGTCCCTGGGCGAGACAATGAGCACATTCGGCTCCTCTTCGAACTCGAAGTCCACAGGCGGGAAAAGGAAATTGACCTTGCCTACAACGTTGATAGTTTTGGCCAGCCCTGCATCGGTCAGTATGCTGCTTATCTGCCCCTCTACGATGGCCTCAACCTGGTCTTCCAGACTGTCCCGTTGTCTCTTCAGTTGGGCCAACTGTGCTTCCGGCGACTTTAGGTCTGCCTCTGAGCTGTTGCCTTCCGATTTGGCGCGGTTAACGGTATCTTCCAGCGAGCTTGCATCTTGCGCCAGGGACAGGTAGTCCTCTACCCGCTTCACGCTCTCCTGTTCCGAAAGTTTCCGGGGGATAAAGAACTGCTCCAGGCTGTAGCCCCACTTATCGAAGAAATTGCCCAGTTCCCATTTGGAGACACTGAAAACATAAGGGCCGGCGATTTTATCCCAAACGGTCGGCTTCGGCGCCTGGTCCGAGGGAGGCAGGATGCAGAGGCACAGGACGAGTATTAAATCAAATAGAAGCCCGAGCCTGTAGCTGTTCATATTTCGTTCGTGATGAAGAAATGCCTTCATTCAGCATAGCACAGACCTCTGCATAAGCCAAAACGGAGGGGGTTCTGGAATAGGCCTGACAACAAGCGCAGGTAAAAAGAAGCAAAAAAGTACCGCTGCGACAAGCTACAAGACAACTGCTCTGAAGCTGACGTTCATGTGTGATTTTCCGCGCACCATTTTAGACAAGAAGCTAAGGGCTCTTTTGGGGCATCAGTCAAAAAAGGAAGGATATTATCGACGTTGCGAGCTATGAGCATTACTCTAATTAGACCTGAGTACTCGTTAATGGTAGCCATAGCTTTGAAGCTATGTCGGGGCAGTGTATGAGTAGAAACCGCGCCCGCTTTTGACGCCCAGCCAGCCTTTGTCGACGTATTGCTTGAGGAAGTCGGCACGCGCTTGCATCTGCGGGTCGCCACTTAATTTTGCAAACATGTCGCTGATCTGCCAAGCCAAATCCAGACCGACAAAGTCCATTATGCCAAACGGTCCAACAATTGTTTTCATGACACCTGTCCAGGCACGGTCAATATCCTCAATGGAGGCAACATTGTTTACCGCAAGGTCAAGGGCGGCTCCGTTCAAAGCATTCAGCATATTATTGAATACATAAGCGGGGTGCTCTTTCTTTAGCACGATGGGTATTTGCCCTATGCTCTCGGCAAAGGCTCTAATTAGTTTCATAGTTGCCTGTGAGGTCCCGGGATGGGGCATGATATCTGCAACATTCGCTTCCCAGACGTGCGGATGGAAATGGAGCGCAGCAAATTTGTCAGGCCTGCCAGTTTGCCTGGCAAATGTGGACGGCATAAGTTCGGAGGTGTTGGTAGTGAAAATAGTATGAGATGGGCACAGCCTGTTGAACTTAGCAAGAACCTTTCCTTTCAGTTTCGGGTCTTCAGGCACAGATTCGCTTAGCAAGTCTGCCTGAGCTGCTGCCTGTTTGGCATTGTTCGTTGTGGTTATCCGTGCCAGCGCAGCGTCAGCGTCTTTCCGGGTCAGGCGTCCCCAGGATATAAGATGGTCTGCAAATGCCCTAATCTGAGCCTTCGCGGCGTCCAGTGCATCGGGAGCGATGTCGTAAAGGGTCACATCGTAGCCGTACATAGCACACTGCAAGGAGATTTGGCGCCCCATAGTACCTGCCCCTACGATCAGCACACGGCGGACGTCTTCAATCTTCATGCTGCACTCCTTTTTACAGGTTTCTTGCGGCACTAAGGGCTATGGTCTCGTTTACCCCGTCCTCAATCATGGCCGCCCTGGCGTCTCTGAATATCTTCTCAATATGAAAATCCCTGGAAAGTCCGTATCCGCCGAAGATCTGGATTGCCTGGCTGGCCACACGAAACGCTGTTTCCGTGGAAAAAACCTTGGAGGCTGCAGAGTATTGGGATGCGGGCGGCACTGTTATGCTGTTGTAGGCCATCACCCTACGGGACAGGGAACGTGCGGCCTCGACCGACGTGAACATGTCGAAGAGCTTGAGTTGCACATTCTGGTGGTGGAAGATGGGCTTTCCGCCCTGCAATCTATCTCTGGCATATTGCAGCGCCTCATCAAGGGCAGCCTGGGCCGTACCCGTGAAGATGCTGCCTATGGTTGCGTTGGCCACCGACACGTTCGCTATCGTTAATGCGTAGTACGAGGCCAGGTCCTGGCAGATTACGTTGGCTTGGGGGATGCGCACATTGTCGAAGAAGATCTCGCCCTGGTTTAGAGCCCGCTGCCCCAGTTTGTCCAGAGGTTTACCCCGTGAGATACCCGGATAGTTCAAGGGGATTACCGCAATCCCGCAGCCGCCATACATTCCAGCGGAAGGGTCCAGGCAGATAAAGAGCAAAGCGTGGGTGGCTATTGTGCCGTTGCTGATCCATGAGGACTTCTGGCCATTAATGACATATTCTTCGCCGTCCAGTACAGCCCTTAACGAGGGGGCGCTCTTCTGGTCTATAGAATACTTCATTTCGAGAAGCCACCAGTCTGAGCCGTGCTCGGGCTCGGTGATGGCAAAGCAGCCAATCATCTTCGCCTCTCTATCCTCGCAGAACTGCCGTGTGAGGTCTTGCACCTCAGGGTCCGGGGAAAGCTGCGCATAAAGGAAGGGCACACAGGATGCCGTGAGACTGACAGCCAGGTCCGCGGCAGCCCAGCCCATGTGTTCGAGCATCAGAGCCGAGGTGAGCCCATCCGGCCTCATACCGCCTAACTCTTTGGGGATGGTCATGGTATGGTAGCCCAGCCGGTAGCTCTTTCCAAGCACGTCCCAAAGAATGGAACCCGGTGCGATGACGTCCTGGGGGTCGCTCAGTTTGTCCAATTTTATGGCCGCCGGCCGCCACACTTCGGCGCAGAATTTATTGACCGCATCGCATAAGGATTTCTGCTCGTCGGTAAGCTCAAGGCTCAGTTCCTCGAATCCCATTGTCTTTCTCCTCCCGGTGTTAGCCAGCCCTTTACGGAATTACTCCTTAAAGCAGGTAGAAAAGGAGATTAGTTTGGAAGTATATCTCGAGATAGCCGTTATGCGACAATGGCGCTCTCGATACAGGGGTCGTCAGTCTCCTATTTCTTACCTGATGGCCACCAGTCCCATTTCGTAAGTATGTAGGGCAAGAAAGCAGCCGGGTCCACCTCAGCGACGACTTTGCCTCTCAACATAGTGTTATTGCCCTTGGTATAAACTGCGCCCAGCATCCTGACAACCTCCACCTCAGACCACGGGTCGTAGTCGGAAGGCGACATCATCACTTCAGCCTCACCGAATTCGGCAACACTGGGCCGCATGATAACCCTTTCCCTGACCAGACGAGGATTGTAGTCGAAACCACCTCCCTCAGGGGCTTGAAAGTACTTGAAATTGTAAGTTACGGTTCCTTCCTCAGCGGATTCCTTCATCATAAGATCCTGGAATTCTTCCGTGTTAGGTTTACCGCTCATCTTTGCACGAACCTGGAAGAAACGCAGCCCGTGGCGTTCTACACTCCCTTCAATATTTTTACCTCTACGTTTGAACTCGATATTAGCCAGTTTCTTGGGATACCCGAATCTCTCCCGGCCACCCGCCATAGCCAGGTCGCCTGTGACGGGCATTGCCAGGCAGTAGTTGCCCGCCACTCCTTCGAACTTGGCCCTTACAAAAAGCGCGCTTTCATGGTAAGCAGGGCCAAAATTCGTCTTAGGGTAATATGCCACGAATGCCATTGCGAGCGGTCTTGCCGCCGGTTTGAGAGGCGGCGGAAGCAGTCGCTTGACAATCTTAGGCTTTGTCTCCCAGAGCACTGTCAGCATCTCTGCGTCGTAGAACTCCGGGTTCTCCATAGACATTTTCCCCAGTTCCTCGTATGATTTGACAAAACCCATGACAACCTCCTCTGTTAGATTTTATGAAGAAAGGTACATTGTTACTCGGGGTTAGGAGTGTATCCAAAAAGCGCTATTTTGTCAAGAATGAAGTGAAATAACCCCCGGGAGATCCGTTAATTAGTATTGCCTACATGAACCCACAGAACTGCTCCCCCTACCAATCCCGCCGCCTAATGAAGTTTTGTTGTCACATTTTGCACTCGTAGCTAATGGGTTTGTGCTATAAAAAAGTCGTGTGACTGAAATCCTTCTAATCCCCTTTCTGGGAGCGTAAATGGCGTACGAAACGCCGGGTGCGCTTGTCCCGGCCCAGGAAAATGTCCGCGGCCAGCAGGGCAAAGCGTAGCTCGGGGTAGGTGATATCATTCTCCAGTGGCCTTAGAGAACATATATCTTGCGACTGACCTCGATAGTCTCGGCGAGAAGGCAAATATTGCATATATCAGACCAGGAGCAACAAATGTCTTGCCTTTCTTCAGGGCACTAAAGCTAGACTGCGCAACCTTGGCAGCATCCATCTTTCTCATTTTCATGGCTTTTGAGTGTGGTGGAAAATTCCCTCTCTCATAGAACTTTGTTTGTACGATCCCCGGGCATAGACAGGTAACAGTAATCCCAGTTCCATGGAGTTCTGTCGCCAGTGCTTCTGAAAAACTCAGGACGAAAGATTTGCTGGCCGCATAAAGAGACGATTTGGGGACGGGGACGAAAGCAGCCAAAGAAGATACATTCAGAATCTTGCCTGAATTATTTTTCAGCATCTTGGAGAGGAACAACTTGGTTAAACACGTCAGTGAAGTAATATTGACCTGTAGCATCTCGAGTTCTTCGTGCAAATTTGTTTCGGAAAAGTTGCCATAGATATCATAACCAGCGTTATTCACAAGTACGTCTACTTCAATATGTTCTTTCTCAAGTTCAGATGATAGCTCCTGTGGCGCTTCTGGCTTGGACAGGTCTTTAACCAAGACATTCACCTTCGTTCTATGTTTGTTCTCAAGCTCCTTCTTTAAGTCCTCAAGCTTATCTCTGCTTCTTGCCACAACCACGATGTTCTTTCCATCCTTAGCAAATAGCTTTGCCAGCTCATAACCAATTCCGCTCGAAGCTCCAGTCAGTAGGGCGTATCTCTCTTTGCTGCCTATCATACCTCCTCCTTCTCAGAAGATTACTGCAATTCTTGCGACATTCTACTGGCATGCGTAATATGGTGGGCGATGGAAATCTCGAACCCCCGACCTTCTGTGTGTAAAACAGACGTTTCCCAAAACCTAATCGTTCCCGAGTGCCCGGAATAAAACCCTCTAACTGATAGTCCCTGCAGTGTCTCCCTTTTTAGCTCCCTTTCTGGGAGCTAAATGGCGCACGAACCGACAGAGCAGGTCACTCAGTGAAAGGCTTAATACCTAACGCGTCCAACACACTATTTACTATCTCAAATGCTTCACGCTGAATCCTATCTTTTTCTTCTTGTTCAGTGATTTCTAAGAACTCTGCTGCCCAAGTAGGTCCGATTGCATTCACAGTAGCGAACTTTGCCTTGATTTTCCCCAGGCCCTCGCGTGCCAGTTTGTTTGTTACCAGAGCCTTCGTCTCCTCGATTAATTCTTTTGTCCCACCGGGGTAGTTTCGGCAACAATAGTATATATCGAATGCATCCTTCTCATTCATACGATCCCAAAGCGCCATACCCTTCATGACAAGGAAAACCCCGATATGTGGTACCAGCACTGTTACCTCGTTTTTACCGCCATCCGGCAACTTCCCAGAGAGATTGATCTCTATCGCTTTGTCAAAGACTAAATCGCAGCCTCTGGCCTTTCTAGCTTTGACGTCTTGTACTTCTTGGTGTCTCCGGCCTTTCCCGGTGCCGCCGTATTCTCCAGCGAGCAAGTCTACCGGAATAGTTTCTGTGCTTCCAGAGCTAACCTTGATATCTCTGTAAAATCTAAAAGGTGGCCCGTCTGCTTTCTGGTAGTACCCCCTTTTCTCCAGGATTCTCAGAATTGTTTCGTATTCATTGCTCGAAATGTGCTTGAAGTCGAGTGCTATGTCGACATCCAATGAGCCTGGATGTTTTGGCTCACCAGACGGAATTAGAAGAAAGGGGACATTCCCACCCACAACAGCGATATTCTTTCGAAATTGGCCCAAGGCTGTCATCACCTCAAGCAACACAGAAATGCAGGCCTGTACTTCTTCTTCAGGGTAGTCGCTTTGTTTCACCACTGAGTTTTTAACCTCTGCTCCAGAAGGAATTTGGCTGATTCTTCGCCACGCCCTTTGTAGTTCACCAGGTCAACGTAGAGCTGCACATCGGATACAACCCGGATTCCTTTTATTGCCCTGCTTCCATAGAACACACCATCATCGTAGGGTTCAAGTATCGAGAAGTTGGGTCCCGTAGTCACTTCCTTCAACTCGAGCGATGTTGCTAATTCCTGAATTCCTTCACTAACATACGCAAAACCTCTCGTATAGCGAGCAAATGGGGCCACCAGGGCCGCACCAGAAAATAGAGTCAGGGCATACCTGATGTTTTTATCTTTGCAATATTCTGAAAGCTTCCTCTCTGTTTCTCTCGGGGCGCCAAAGCCAAAGTAGTCATACACGTTGTTTCTGCGGAAAGAGTAGCTCTCTGCCCACTTGGCCAGGAACTCTTCCGGCCGATTCAACACGATATTCTTGCGTTCCTCCCGGGCATACTCTAAATCCAAGAGACGCTCTTTGATTTTGAAAGTCATCCCAAGGCTAACGCTAGCCTCTCTCGCCAATTCCTGAAGCTGCCAAGAGCGCTTGGGATTCGTGAGTAAAACCCTGACGATCCGGCTTGCCTTTGGGCTGAAGAGTGAACGAAGTTCGCGCTTTTCTACATTTGGATTTGGGTAATTCCTTCGTTCGATATATACTTTATCAAAGTTCAAGAAACAATTTCCGGCCAAGTCTATATAGCCAACCCCATTTTCTTTGCAGAGTAGAGCTGTGTCGTTACTGATATAGGGTGCCGCCACGACCGGATAGGCATCGCCATCAAGAGCTAAATACTCCCTTAATTGCTGTATAGCATACCGTACCTGTCTCGGCTCCCCTAGAGATTTAACCTCTACAATGATCCTTTGACGAGAGTTGCCTACCTTAACCCTGTAATCCAGGTCTGGAACGAAACGGGCAGAGGGAGATTCATAGATGCGCTCTCTCAACTTTATGAACGGTATTTCGCCCAGGAGGTCATCTAGCACACGTTCAGATTCCTTTAGAACTTGCTGCTCTTTCATAAGGTTTCACCATATATTAATCTTTCACCGTTTGGTGAAACAATACCATAAAGTAAAAGTGTTGTCAAGTCTTTCACTAAATATACGTCCTTCACCATTAGGCGAAACCCTCATTATTTATGAAACAATTAATTATCTAATGTGAACAAGAGGCTTAAGTCCCTGTCTGTAATAGAGGGTGACTCATCGGGTCGCCCCCTATAAATCCTTCGCCCTAGGTAATATCGGCTAAATACAACTCTTAATGCTACACCAGACGAGCTTGATGGCCCTCTACTTAGCTTCCCTTCTGGTTTCGCAAGTGGCGCACGAAACGCCGGGTGCGCTTGTCCCGGCCCAGGAAAACGTCCGCGGCCAGCAGGGCAAAGCGCAGCTCGGGGTAGGTGATATCGGTAATAGGGACGTTCATGCCCAGCACCGCTGCCACGGCTATGAAGCTGGCATTAAGCATCGCACGTGCCGGCATGCCGAAGCTGACGTTGCTGGCGCCGCCGGTGATGCTGTGCTCCGGGAACTCCTGGCGCAGCCTCTGGATTGTTTCCAGGGTCACCCGGGCCGCCTGGTCATCTGCGCCCACCGACATGACTATGGGGTCAAAGACCACGTCCTCTTTCTTCACGCCAGCCCGCATGGCTGCCTCAAGTATTTGATGGGCGACTTTCACCCGCTCCCCGGCAGATCCGGGAATGCCCGCCGGCCCTATGCACAGCGCAATTACAGGTAAGCCGCGTTCCGCCACGATGGTGAGAAGGTTCTCCAGCACAGCCTTCTCCCCGCTGATCGAGTTGACCAACGGGCGTCCCTGGCATACGTCCAATGCAGCTTCCAGCGCTGCGGAAACTCGGGTATCGATGCAGAGCGGCGCAGGGACTGCCTCCATAACGGCCCGCACCACCTCCGGCAGGATGGTAACCTCGTCAATGCCCGCGCCGCCAGCGTTAACATCGATGATATCAGCGCCCGCCTCGACTTGTCGTTGTGCCTCGGCCACGACATAGGCCCAGTCACGGCTGGCCATCGCTTGCTGCAGCCTTCTCCTGCCGCTGGGGTTGATACGCTCCCCTATGACCCTTATCTGCCCCAATGGGTCAAGGCTCAGCGGCTCCCCCTTACCTTTCAGGATGACGGTCATTCAGCCAGTCCTTTCAGTCATTTGGGGGAGGTATCCTGCACTTCTCTTCAACCCCCTGTGTCCCCCACTCTTGGGGGAGAATAAGAGATTTGGGGGACACCCCCCAAGCCCCCTGTCAAAGGGGCTCTGCCCCTCTGCACTCCCCAAGCATGAGAAAGGCGCGTTGTTGGATGCTAAGACTCACTTTACCAGATTTTCCCGTGGAAGAGGTTCGGGCTCCTATTCTCAACCCCCTTGTATCCCCCTCCTTCCCTGGAACGATTGGGGAGAAGGGCGCATGCAATGCGCCCCTACTTTTCGGAAGACACGCTCATGCTCCATGGGGCGGACTGCCCCTTTTTCAACCGCTGTATCTCCCACTCGTGCTCGTAAATATCGACGGGGCGATGAGATTGCTTCGTCCTTCCAATGAAGGACTCGCAATGACACCGGGGCCCCAACCCTCTGAACTCCCCGCTAGTAAACGACCTCTTATTTCTTCTTTTCTCTGGCCTTGAATATGACATCGGCTTCGGGCTGGCCTTTCAGCCACTCGTCGAACGGGGTGAATTTGTGCGGCTCGATGGTGATGGACAACAGGTCTTTGGCGATGGGGTAGCGTCCCAACTTATGGACTGCCTGAAGCGCTGTGTGGACATTGACCGGCGGCGCATCTGCCGGGACATTGCCGATGAAGAACAGCAGCCTGCCGTCCCGCCCCATGATGTTTATCCACTCGCGTATCTTATCGACAATTTGCCCGGGACTGCTGTCACGCACGAAGCGCCCGTTTAGCGAGGCATATATGGGCAGCTTCCGTCCCCATTTCCCGTTCTTCACGGCGAACTCCTGGACCCATTCCATATTCCAGTCCTGCGTGCGGCCCATGATGGTCATAGTCATGTCCATAGGCAGCAGCTTGCGCGTAACGGCCCAGCACTTGAACATGATCTCTTTGTTGAACTTGGCGGGGTCTTCCTCGCAGTAATCAGCGGCGGCCGTGCCTGCCATGACCTTCATCTTGAGTTCCTTCTTCCCGCGCTCCTTCAATCGCAGGGCAGAGGGAACGACCCACTCATCCACCATTTCGGGGGTCAGATTGGGGAAGGCAGCCCAGGCATCGGCACCAATTGACTGTTTGACGCCTGCCCTGGCCTGCGCTTTGAGATAGGGGAAGATAGCTTTGTTCTCGGCGAAGTCGAACAGCTCCCGGGCAAATGCCGGGTCTTTGCGCAGCGCCCGCACAGCCTTGGGATAGCCTGTGGCCAGGCAGATGAAGCTGAACGGAGAACAGAAGAGGCCGTTGGCGAAGACCCCCAGTCCCTTCGTCGCGCTCAGGCGCGCAATCTCTACCCCTACGGGAATACGTCCCTTAGTGGGATCGAGCGCTCCCAGCCTGTCGAGGTCAGCCCGCTCCTTGATCAGCGGCTGGTTGGTATCCACCGCGGGCATGCCGTAGTCGCTGTAGACCATCTTGGCTCCGAGGGCTTCGATCTCGAAGTTGTAGTTGTCCGTGGTAATCATCGGTACATCGAAGCCATACCAGCGTTCCACAGCCATTTGCGTGTCCACCAGCAGCCCAGCGTCGAAGTAGTATTTGCGCGCCGGCACCTTGGCGACTGTCATGGCGTGGTCATGGATCTGCGGAGACAGAAACGGGACGATATCGCCGTGTTTGCCCATCAAAGTGGCGAACACGCGCGCGCTGGGGCTCAGCCTGCCTATGGGCAGGATGTTGCCGTAGATTAGTCCGCGAATTATTTCAAGCATAGGATTCGCCATCGTTCACCCCTCCTACAACTTTAGTGCCTTCTGTATGGCATCCAGGGCATCTTTGCCCCAGGCATCGGCGCCGATCTGGTCGGCAAACTCCTGGCTGGTGGGCACGCCGCCAACCATAACCTTGAGCTTGCGGCGCAGGCCCTGTTTTTCCAGCTCGGCGATGATGCCCTTCATCTCCAGCATTGTCGTGGTCATGTACGCTCCCAGGCCAAGTATATGGGGCTGGTGCTCCCGGGCAGCGTCAATGAACTTCTGCAAGGGCACATCGATGCCGAGGTCGATGACTTCAAATCCGGCCGATGTCAACATGGCGATGACCAGGCTCTTGCCCAGGTCGTGAACGTCGCCCTGGACGACCCCCATTACTATCTTCTTGCCTTTTCTCACGCCTTCCCCATCTTTCAGGCGAGGCTTGAGGATAGCCATTGCCGCTTTGAAGGCATCGGCTGCCATGATCACATCCGGCAGGAAGTACTCGTTAGCTTTCCAGAGCTCGCCCGCCTTGCTGATGCCGGCCACTACCCCCCGCTGCATAATCCCTACCGGTGGTAAGCCGGATTTCAGCGCTTCCTCGACTTTTCTGACGGCTTCCTCCTCCTCACCCTCCGTGACCGCCTTGCTGATAGCTTGATAGAGTTCCTCTCCCATTGCATACCCCCTTTCCCGGCATAATTATACACCTAAGAGAATAGGTCAACCCGCTGGCAGTCGCATACCGGCAGAAAGGTATTTCTTGAACCCCGGATAAACAGTGACCTCCAGGTATTCAACCTGCTTCGCCAGGGTAGCTGCACGGTGGCGGGCGTCCATTGAGGCCAGCATCATGCGGGCTCCTGCCCCGGCAGCATTGCCGATGGCGCGAATACGATTCAGAGGCACGCGCGGTAGCAATCCAATGCGCACAGCATTATGCGGATCGAGATACGAGCCAAACGCACCGGCAATGTTTATATCATCGATGTCCTGCGCATTCACGTTCAAGTGAGTCATGAGTATGTCTATGCCAGCGCGAATCGCGCCTTTGGCCAGCAGTACCTGGTCGACATCCTGCTGGGTAATTATGACATCCCGCCGTCCATCGCTGCCTGCCGCCAGCAGGAATGTTGGAAATCCATCCTCCTGAAGGCGGACTCCGGGCCGCCCTTTAGCTATCCGACCGCGCTCATTGATAATTCCCGCAGCCCGTATTTCTGATACCGCGTCAAGTACTCCGGAGCCGCAGATACCGGCAGCAGGGACACTGCCGATCACATCGCATTGTACCACGCCCTCAGCAGTGATAATTACCCGCTGAATAGCTCCGGGCGCAGCACGCATCCCATGGGAGATATGGGCTCCTTCGAACGCTGGCCCGGACGCCGTCGAGCAGGAGACGATTCTGCGTCCAACCTGAAGGGCGATCTCGGTATTAGTTCCGATGTCGATAGCCAACCTCGCCCTGTTATCCTCACCGAAACCAGCCGCCAGTAAGACTGCTACATGGTCTGATCCGACGAACCCGGCAATGGGTGGCGGCAGATACGCGTGGGCACCCGGCGCAGCATCCAGGCCAAGCACGCTAGCATCGACCTCCAGTGGCGAGCTGGTCGCCGGCACAAATGGTGAGAGCGCCAGGGGACGCACGGGCAAGCCCAATAGCAGGTGATGCATGGCCGTATTGCCCACCAGACATACGTCCAGCAAATGCCTTACCTCAAGCTTCTGAGTGGCGCACAACTCGCCGGCAACGGCGTTGATTGCCTCAACAAGCTTCTTTTGCATGCTGGAGGAGTTGGCTGGGTCGACCATGGCTGCCGCCAGGCGGGACATCACGTCCTCGCCATAAGCTATTTGTGGATTCATCGCACCCCTGGCAGCCATCACTTTCCCCGTTCCCATATCCACAAGATAACAGGCTAGCTTGGTGGTGCCCACGTCCACAGCCAGACCGACAGGCGAACGCGCCGTTCCTGGATAGGCATCGATGATCTCCTCCCCCCGCAGGGCTACACCTATCCTCCAGTCTCCTTCCCGAAGTGCTGTTCGTATTGAGCTGAGCGCTGGTAAATCTGCCCCTGCATTGGCGACGCCATGCTGTTGTAATGCATCGGCAACACGTTGAAGATCAGCTCGCTGGTCGGTGAGGGATGCTGGCGGGACCGCTAACGAGATTGTCCGTATCGGGGTTACAGGTTTAAGAGTCACAGCTAAGCTCTCGAGCTGTATGACGGGGCCTTCAACCGTAGAAGTGACGGGAACATATACAGAGACATCGCCCGAGACAACCGTCCGGCAGGCCAGGCGCCAGCCCTCAGCAAGCTGGTCAGAGGTAAGGAGTTTCTTCTCAGCTTCGCTGACCGGTGATGCCTTGTCATTCCGCACGCGCACTATACACTTCCCGCAGGTACCCTTGCCGCCGCACTCGGAGCGCACGCTCACCTCGGCCCGTCGCGCCGCATCGGATATGGTGAGCGGCTCTTCGCATACCAGCCGAATGCCGCTCGGCTCGAATTCAATGGTGTAATTCATAGCACCTCAGCTTAATTAGCACAGTCTCGACAGCCCTCAGGCTGCAAATAAGGATAATTCCACGGTGTAATTATTCTAACCTGGACTCACCACACACTGGCAGCCAGCGTTTGTAAGCCCCCCTTTCCTGAATCTGAGATACAAACCATTTGTGATATTCTACCGCGATGCGTATGCTACCACAAGAAAAGCCAAGTTGTCATGCTATCCGGTCGGCTCAGGGCGATTCGCCATAGGCGAATCGCCCCCTTTGTATGTCATTACCTTGAAAATAGCCTCTTCAGCAACCAACCATAGGGTAGGGGCTCTGTCCCCTACCGGAACATGCGGGTGACAGAGCACCCGCGCTATTTTTATTCTTCGTGGTGCTCATTGCAATCAGCATGACGGATTCCTGCGGAAGCAGGAATCCAGGCCCCCCTTTCCCCCAGATTGGACTTTTTGCGGACGTTTGTTTATAAATGGGGGAGTGCAGAGGGGCAAAGCCCCTTTGCTGGGGGTCTGGGGGTACCCCCCAGTCCCAAAATTCCCCCAAGACTGGGGGATAAAGGGGGTTGAAAAGACGTTTGTAAACGCTCTTGGCTCTAAGCCACTTGATTTTTTACTGGATTACAGCAATGATGTTACTTACTGAGCGACCTATTCCTGAATGGCACAACTCTTTGGCTTTATGTGCACAGATTTTATGACTCTCTCTTCTCGGCAGTGGGCAGGACATGGGGGACTAAATGGAGACGCTAACGGAGGTGAAGTGAAATGGCAGAGGTTGATGGAGGCAGTCTTGTTGCTAAAGCGCTGAAGGCCGAGGGGGTGAAATACCTCTTTGTGCTCTGGGGCTTCCACATATTCACCATCATCGAAGCCTGCGAGCGTGAGGGAATCAAAGTAATCGATACCCGACATGAGCAGGCGGCAGGACATGCCGCCGAGGGCTGGGCCAAGGTGACCGGACAGCCCGGTGTAGCTGCAGTAACTGCGGGCCCGGGTGTCACCGACGTGGTCACCGCAGTGGCCAACGCATTCCAGGCAGGGAGCCCCATGCTGGTCCTGGGAGGGCGCAGCCCGGTGAACTCTTTTGAGAAGGGCACCCTCCAGGAACTCGATCACCTCGGGTTCATGAAACCCATCACCAAATGGGCTCGCACCGTGTACGAGGCCAAGCGCATCCCGGAGTATGTCAGCATCGCCTATAGACATGCCCTGGCCGGCAGACCGGGCCCCGTGTTCCTTGAATGCCCCATCGACGTACTTGAGAGCCAGGTTGATGAATCCCAGGTCTTCTTTCCTGAGCCCGCAAAGTCCCGGGCCACCTCCAAGATACCGGGGAATCCCGACCTGATTAAGGCGGCAGCTAAACTTCTCGCCGCCTCACGAACACCTGTGGTTATAGCGGGGAATACCGTATATTGGTCCCGGGCAAGCCGGGAACTCCAACAGTTCGTCGAAGCCCTCCATGCCCCCGTGTTTCTGAACGGCATGGGACGCGGTTGTATATCCAGCGACAACCCTCAGTTCTTTGTCTATTCCCGCCGCTTCGCTCTGAGCCAGGCCGATGTCGCCGTGCTGATCGGAACCGAAATAGATTTCCGGCTGAACTACGGTGCGCCGCCGCTATTTAATCCCAAAGGCAAGGTTATTCAAATCGACATCGACCCGACCGAGATCGGGCATAACCGGGACATCGATGTCGGCATCGTGGGAGATGCCCGAGAGGTGTTGCAGCAACTACTGGCAGAGATGGACAAGAAAAGAATGCCCCGGAGAACAGCCTGGCTGGAAAAGGTCCGAGCCTCCGAAGCAGAAAGAGTTAAGGCTCTCAAGCCATTGTTGAACTCCGATGCAGTTCCCATCCATCCCCTGAGGCTGCTCAGGGATGTCGGCGACTTTCTGGACCGCGACGCCATTGTAGTCGGCGATGGCGGCGACATCGTTTCATTCGCTGCTCAGGTTCTTAAGACGCACTACCCCGGACACTGGCTCGATACGGGCAAGCTGGGATGTCTGGGAGTGGGGACTGGTTTCGCTATGGCGGCAAAACTGGCCAGGCCCGACAAGCAGGTGCTTATTGTATACGGGGACGGTTCCTTCGGCCTCAACGGCATGGAGTTCGATACCATGGTCCGGCACAACATACCGGTGGTAGCGGTCATCGGAAACAACCGTGCCTGGATGCCCATCACCGAGGGCGATCCCGGCCTGGGCCGGCACCTGGGTGGGGCCAGGTACGATAAGGTTGTGGAAGCCCTGGGTGGACACGGTGAGTTCGTGGAGCGCCCTGAGCAGATCCGCCCTGCTTTGAAAAGAGCCTTTGCCAGCGGGCTTCCCGCCGCTATTAACGTGATGATTGACCAGACCAAAGGCTATTTTCATGTAACCTCGACCCTGGGGGCGCCGAAATAGACCGGACGGAGAAAAGACAGATGCGCATTGTCTTAATGGGGCAGGCTGCCTTCGGAGAGAAAGTTCTGGGCGCCCTGCTGAACAGGGGGGAGCAGGTTGTGGCTGTTTACGTACCCCCTGACCAACCGGGCTCCAAGATTGACCCTCTCAAGGAATCGGCTCAACAGCACGGTATCCCCGTTTTCCAGCCCCAGCGCATGCGCGACCCCGGTATTTATGACAAATTTGTGGAACTGGCGCTGGACCTGGGGGTTATGGCATTCGTGACTGACATTGTGCCCCAGTCTATCCTGGACTGTCCCAGGCTGGGAACTATTCAATATCATCCTTCCTTATTACCCCGTCATCGCGGCAGAAGCGCCATCAACTGGGCTATTATCGATGGTGATACCGTAACAGGCATCACCATTTTATGGCCTGATGCAGGGATTGATACCGGTCCCGTCCTGCTGCAAAAAGAGGCCGATATCTCGCCCAGTGATACCGTAGGCTCGCTTTACTACAATAAGCTTTTCCCGCTGGGTGTCGAAGCCATAATCGAGTCAATCGACCTTATCTACAAGGGCGAGGCCCTCAGGATACCCCAGGACGAGTCGCAGGCCACCTATGAACGCCCTTGTCGGGAGAAGGACGCTGTTATCGCTTGGGCTGAGCCTGTGGTGAAGGTTTACAATCTGATTCGCGGCACAAATCCCCAGCCTGGTGCTAGCACCTCGCTGCATGGCCGGAAACTCAAGATATTTGAGTGTGAGCTGATTATACAGAACGTCACTGCTCTGCCCGGCGAGATTAGGGAAAGCTCTGATAAAGGCATAGCCGTTGCGGGCCAGGGGGGATGGCTGCTTATTAAGCGAGTGCAGCCCCAGGGGCAACCCAAGATCAATGCTTCAGAGTATGCCCTCTCGGTGGGTCTTAGGGTGAGGGAGAGATTCGGCTAAACGACCGAAGTAACGCTTTCTGTAGGGACAAGGTGCACCGTGCCCGAGCTTGAGCAGCCGCAATATGCCCCCGTGTTACCTGTTCAGCCGTTAGGATATCGAATTGAAAACAAGAAAGGTCAATGCAAAGGGGGGCTGCAAAAGCACTTGATTTTGGAGTAAGCCTGACAGCAAGCGCAGATAAAAAGAAGCAAAAAGGGACCGCTGCGACAAGCTACAAGACAATTGCTCTGAAGCTGACCTTCATGTGTAATTTTCCGCGCACCATTTTAGACGAGAAGCTAAGGGCTCTTTCAGGGCATCAGTCAAAAAAGGAACCTTTCTTGAAAGATTCAACTGCTCCAATATGACTTTGTTTTGGAGAATCCGCGGAGAATTATACTTTGGTCGTTGCCTATTGCACAATCCGTCAGATTAGGTATGGTAAATAGGCACCGACATCTGCCGTAACTTGTCTGCCTTCTCAATCTTCGTGCGCCCTACCTTGAACTGCTTTGTGGCTTCATTTAGTGCTGGATGACGTTCGAGCCCAGACACTTCGCCACTACGGGGTGGCGAAGTTGGGGGAGTAACAATAGTTTTCTTTAAGTCCGTTCGTGCGCCCTGTTTCTTGTTCCGCACTTTCCAGAGATCGGCCATGCAAGTCCTCTGGTCATCGGTGTCAACAGTAGAACAATGATACCAGGGGCAAGCAAACTGAAAAATGCTGAACCAATGCGGAAAAATGCGGAAGTCCGTGTGGAAAACCCCAGCGCCGAAAAATCCACACGCATTTCCACACAGAACCCTCACTGGAGCCATGTCGAAACCCATGTGGATAATGCGGACTAATATCCACATTATCCACACAGGACTGGCACAGGGGCTTGACTCTTGGCTACTAATTGGCTCCCCTTGCTGGACAGTGAACAGCTAATTTGAACAGTCAGCCGTTGGGTGCAATCCATCCAACAATTCTGACTTTTGTTCAGCCAGCGCAGTTAGCAGTGAACCTGAAGGGATTCCGGGGGAATGTGCTACCACGAGGATATAGACGTTTTCCCTGTTCAAGTGCCTCCTGAGCTTG
>CAYGWR010000024.1:0-19163 GCA_964353645.1 uncultured Dehalococcoidia bacterium | reverse complement strand
AGGAATTTGTACCTGTTAGCGATAAAGGCACGTTGCTCGCCTTTACGGTAACCAACTTCGCCTATACCGATACAACAACTGGCGAACAGAAGAAGATCCCTTTCACCGCAGCATTTATTAAGCTAGACGGTGCTGATTCCAATATCGTTCACCGTCTGGATGAGACTGACGAGAAGAAGATAAAAGCAGGGATGCGCTTGCAGGCAGTTTTCAGCGATAACAGGACAGGCGATTATTTCCACGATATCGACCATTTCAGGATTATCAAGGGTATGTAAAGACAGCCTCAAAGCATGGGGGTGCACATGGATTTTAGATTCTCGGAAGAAGAAGAGGCATTCCGCGAAGAGGTAAGAAAATGGCTTAAGGAAGCAATACCGCCCAGGTGGACTGAGATCGATGCCGGATTGTGGGAGGAGACCGAGGAATCCTGGGCTCTTTTACGTCAGTTCCAGCGCAAATTGGGACAGAAGGGCTGGCTAGCACCGGCATACCCAAAAGAGTACGGGGGCTCGGAGATTAGCCACGTGAAACGGCTGATACTTGCTGAGGAGTTGTATTACCACAGGGCTCCAGTAGGCATTGAGATGGAGGTATCGGTGAATTGGGTGGGAGGTGCCATCTCGCTTTTTGGCACTGAGAAGCAAAAGAGGAAATATCTTACAGAGGTGGCAAAGGGGGAGTCATGCTTCTGCCTCGGTTACAGCGAGCCCAACTCCGGCTCGGACCTCGCCTCTATTCAAACGCGAGCCGTAGAGGATGGCGACAGCTGGGTAATCAATGGACAGAAGACCTGGTGCAGCTTCGCGCATTACGCCAACTATTGCTGGTTGGGTGCCCGAACCGACCCCAACGTGCCCAAGCACAAGGGCATCAGCATGTTCATTATAGACATGAAGACACCGGGTATAACTGTCAGGCCTCTGATAAATATTTTAAACCGGCATTCCTTTAATGAGGTCTTCCTCGACGATGTACGTGTCCCTAAAGATGCCCTGATCGGAGAAAAAAATAATGGCTGGTATCAACTTGCTATGGCGCTGGACTTTGAGCGCTCCCTGATCGGCACAGCCGCTGCAAACCAACGCCTCATCGAGGAACTGATACAGTACGTGAAGGAAGCCAAACGCTCCGGCAATAGTCCAGGCGACGACCCTTTGATTAAAGACGAATTAGCAGAGCTGGTGGTAGAGAACGAGGTTCTGCGCATGATGTGCTACCGCATTGCCTGGATGTGCAGCAAAGAGCTCCACCCTAGCTATGAATCCTCTATGTCATTGTTATTCTCAAGCGAACTTTTGAGACGTATAGCAAATGTAGGAATGCGAGTTTTGGGCCACTACGGTGAATTGGATCAAGACTCTAAATGGGCTGTCTTTAGTGCCAGGGCAATGCGCACCTATTTGAGCTGCATCTCTATAGGTGTGGGCGGCGGCACTAATGAGATTCAGCGCAACATTGTCGCTATGAGGGGACTGGGATTGCCCCGCCAGCAATAGTCTGGGTCTAAACATCGCTGAGCTTGGTGAGGTGTAGAGCGTGGATTTTAGGTTTAGCAGCCAGGAAGATGCATTTCGGCAAGAGGTCGACGACTTCATAAAGAAGGAGCTGCCAGCAAACTGGGCAGAAGAGAGCCATTACTGGCCCGGCGGATATGGCACCATACCGGAATTCGAGGAACTAAACCCTGCGGCAGAACGGTTTAGACGCAAGTTGGTGGAGAAAGGCTGGCTAACTCTCTCATGGCCCAAGGAATACGGGGGTGCAGGACGTTCCAATATGGAACAGGCCATCTTCAATGAGCGTTTGAGCTACTACCGGGCACCCGGTCCTGGCGTAGCTACATTGATCTCAGGCCCAACCATTCTACTATTCGGAAGTGATGAAGCTAAGAGAGAGTGGCTGCCTAAAATCGCGAGGGCGGATATCAGGTTCTGGCTCGCTTATAGCGAACCGAATGCAGGCTCGGATCTTGCTTCGATTCAAACGCGCGCAGAGGAAGACGGTGACGACCTGGTAATCAATGGACAGAAGACGTGGAGCAGCGGCGCGCACGTTTCAGACTTCGCCTGGATGCTTGTTCGGACAGACCCCAATGCACGCGCGCATAAAGGTATTTCTTTGGTTATCGTGGATAACAAGTCGGAGGGTATCGCCATTCGGCCACTGATAAATATATGTGGTTTCCATTCTTTTAATGAGGTCTTCTTCGATAACGTCAGGATACCCAAAAGTAATATTATCGGGGAGAGAAACCGGGGTTGGTATTATGCCATGGCAGCCCTGGACTTTGAGAGGCTTGTAGTCCCTGTAGGTGGCTTCAAGCGAACTTTCGAGGAATTGGTACAGTGGGTGAGAGAAACGAAGCGCGATGGAGAAACATTGACCGATGAGCCACTTATACGCGATAAGCTGGCTGATATAGCAATAGATATTGACGTGGCCTACATGTTCTTCTGGCAGACAGCCTGGATGCTTGACAGAGGGCTTCTACCAAACATCGAGGCATCTGTGCTGAAATTGGTTACCACCGAGCTTAGCCGCAAACTGGCGAACACGGCAGTAGATGTCATGGGTCCTTATGGTGAACTGGAGAGAGGCGCCAAGTGGGCACCCTTGGGAGGCAGGATGTGCACAGGATACCTCGATTGCATCTCTGCGCTCGTTGGTGCTGGCACGTCTGAGATCCAGCGTAGCATCATCGCGATCCGGGGATTAGGTCTGCCTTGGGCTGCTAGCTGAGCATTGAACATACTTTGATCTTTTGATTCTTGAACTGGAGGCGGAAGATGGACTTCGGATTGAGCGAAGAACAGGAAATGCTGAAAACCTCGGCACGCGATTTCTTGCAGAAAGAATGCCCCAAGCAACTGGTGCGGCAACTCGATGAGAGCGATGAAGGTTATTCACGCGAGCTATGGCGTAAGATGGCAGAGCTGGGTTGGATGGGATTGCCGTTTCCAGAGAAATACGGGGGCGGCGGCGGCAGTTTCCTAGACCTGGTTGTACTGCTTGAGGCTATGGGGTATAATGTCGTGCCAGGCCCGTTCTTCTCAACTGTTGTCCTTGGTGGCATGACCATACTTGCTGCAGGGAACGAAGAGCAGAAGAAAGAGTTCCTCTCTAAAGTCGCCGGTGGTAAGCTTATCCTAACTCTAGCTATGACCGAACCCAATGCCAGATACGAAGCAGCATCTGTTAAGACCACCGCTGCTCTTCATGACGACAAATACGTTATCAATGGCACAAAGCTTTTTATCCAGGATGCAAATGTCGCTGACTACCTGCTGTGCGTGGCTAGGACAAAGACAACAGGCAAACCTGAAAATGGGATCACAATTTTCCTGGTCGATTCCAAGACTCCTGGAATCAAATATACACTGCTGAAGACTTTAGCCCGCGATAAGCAGTGTGAAGTAGTGTTCGACAATGTAGCTGTACCTAAAGAAAACATGGTGGGCGGTCTGAACCGAGGATGGCAAATTGTTCAGGATGCTCTACAAAAGGCTGTAGTGGCCAAGTGTGCCGAGATGGTTGGTGGGGCACAAGCGGCGCTGGACATGGCTGTCGCCTATGCGAAAGAGAGGGTTCAATTCAACCGCCCCATAGGCAGTTTCCAGGCGATTCAGCACTACTGCGCTAATATGGTGAGCGATGTCGATGGCTCGCGGTTCGTCACATACAAGGCAGCATGGAAAGTATCAGAGGGGCTGCCTGCCACCATGGACGTAGCCATTGCCAAGGCTTGGACAGGTGCTGCCTATAGCCGGGTGACACTGCTGGCCCATCAGATATTCGGTGCTGTAGGCTTCACCATGGATCACGATTTGCACCTCTATTACAGAAGAGCTAAGGCGGGCGAGATAATGTTTGGAGATGGCGCCTTCCAGCGTGCCATTGTTGCACATGAGTTAGGTCTCTAGAAGATACCATCGACAACGAGGGGGGTGACTTATGAATGATAGGCGGGTAGCTATTCTAGGAGGTGGCCTTTATCGTCCCGGCAGGGTGAGATATGACAATGCTGAGGAAGGCGTTGCCATGGCTTACCGCAGCATGCTCGACGACTTTCCCAACCTAGACCCTAAAGACATAGAGTTCGTCCAAAGCAGTTACTTCAGCGACCACCTGAATCAGCAACTATGTATGGCATGGATAGTTCAGGACTACATCGGGCAACATAGAAAAGGTGGTTACCGGATTGAGGCAGGGGGAAGCACCCCGATAGATGCTCTGATCAATGCATATTTCCTCATAAAGTCAGGGCAGTTCGATCTTATATTGCTAGCAGGTTGGGAATGGATGTCAGAGGTAGATACCGCTACTACCAACGAGTTCATAGCTTCTGCTTCCGACACAGATTGGGATTTCACTGTGGGTGGCTTCTACAATGGCTATTATGCTGCCCTGGAGACCCGGCACATGCAGCTATATGGTGAAACGATAGAGGACCTGGGCAGGATTGCAGTCAAAAATCGGAACAATGCCGTACATAATCCCTTTTCCCAGTGGAGGGCGGAACATGGTACAGGCTATGTAACAATTGATGACTACTACAAGGACAGGATAATAGCCTGGCCCTATCGTAGATGGAATTGCGCTCTGATAAGCGAGGGCGCTTGCTGTCTCTTGATGGGTTCAGAGAAGGTGGCAAAACGATTGACTAACAATCCTATGTGGATAGACGGGGTAGGCCTGGGGACTGATTCAATGAGGCCTGGAGACAGGTTGGTGGACTGGGCATATCACGGCGTGTATAAGGCAGAGGAAAAACGATATCCGAAGAACATTGAAAAACCTATAACACCTTACCCGGAGATGGCCAATTTTGGATTCGCCAGGGAGGCAGCGAAACAAGCCTACGCTCAAGCAGGTATTAGCAACCCTCTCAAAGAGCTCGATGTGGCGGAGCTGTTTGCCCCATATGATGGTGTGGAACTCTGCCTGTATGAAGACCTCATGTTTTGTCCCCGCGGTGAAGGTAAGACCCTAATTCGGGAGGGTGTGGTAGAGCGTGGTGGCGAACTGCCCTGCCAGCTCAGTGGTGGCCTAACGGCCTTTACACATCCAGTGGGCGCAACCTCGCTGCTGCAAACCCTCTTTCTATATTGGCAACTGGCTGGACTTATTAGGAAGAAACTCGGTGACCCAACGCTTCAGGTGAAGAAAGCGAAGAAGGCTATCACCACAGGGCATGGAGGAACAGGGTGTCAGGGTGGAGTGATTATCTACTCAAAGGATTAGCTTTGGAGGTGGGAAAATGGCAGACGAGGCCAAAATAATAGAGGATAAAGCTACACCCATTAAAAAAGAATGGGAAGAGTACGCCAGGAAAGGCAACTGGACTGTTAAAGGTTACGAAATAGTGAGGGCTCTTTCTGGCCCGGGGAGAATTGAAAAGTCCAAAGAAGAAGATTTCATGGTTATATATCGGCCTCACGGTGTACTCTATCACCATAGCTATGGCTTAGTCTCGAAGTTCTTCAAAGGACTGATAGATAAGCAACTGTTCGGGACCAAATGCCCTGAATGCCAAACAGTGTATTGTCCTCCTAGAGTCCACTGCTGGAATCCAAAATGCAGGGTTGCCGAAACGAAGTGGATAGAATTACCTCTGAAAGGCAAAGTGCACACATTTTCAGTGATGCTTTTTTCGGCGGATGCCTTTCTAGAGATGCTGCCATTCGTGCTGGGATACGTTCAGATCGACGGCGCTGATACAGCACTGCCGATCCAAATAGTAACTGCGCCGACTGATGTTTTCGTGGGCCAGAAAGTCAGGATAAAGTTCAGAGAGGACAGAAAGGGCGACCTTATGGATATCTATGCTGTTCCGGCCAAGGGACAGACTATTCCTGAGAATTCCTGTCTCCATAAAAACAACAAAAATATTGAGCATTTGAATCGAGATTTGGAAAACACTTACGCCTTCTTGAACAAACGGTTCGGCATCAAAAAAGAGGATGTCGAGAGAAGGTGGAAAGCCAAATAGGCAATCCATACTATCCGGCTTTGGTTGAATAGTGATGTTCCTGCAATGCAATATGGTTATTACCAAGTGAGAAAATAGCGGAGGAACCCACCTGTGACTGTATTAGAGGAAGGGAAAGGACGGCTCTTCACCGACCCAGACCCGGACAAGGCGAGAGAGTTCTTTAAGAAAAAGTCGCGGAAGATGGAGAGCAAGGTGATGAGCCTTAACGAGGCCGTAGCGAAGTTTGTGCATGATGGAGAATATCTTGCCGTGGGTGGATTCGGGGCCAACCGGACTCCCATCGCTGCATGCCATGAGATAGTGCGGCAGGGCAGAAAAAATATGGCTTTTGCCGGCAAGACAGCAACACATGACTTTCAGATTCTGGCAGCCGGAGAGGTCTTCGACAGAGTAGACGTAGCCTACATTGTTGGGCTCGAAGCGAGGGGTCTGTCTCCCTGTTCACGAAAATACATGGAGAGCGGAAAAGTTGAAGTATGTGAGTGGACCAACTACGGCCTTGCAGCCAGGTTCAAGGCTGCTGCAATGGGTGTCCCTTATGTTCCGGCACGCAATATGCTGGGCACCGATACCTTCAGGTATAGCGGAGCCAAGATTGTTGAATGCCCGTTTACGGGAAAGCGCCTTACTTTGCTTCCTGCCTTATATCCCGATGTAGCTGTAATACATGTACATGAAGCGGATGTGTATGGCAATGCCAGGATTAGAGGCATCCTGATTATGGATGGTGACCTGTCCAAAGCCGCAAAGCGCCTGATCATCACAACCGAGCGCTTGATTTCCAACGACGAAATCAGGAGGGATCCTACAAGCACTTCTATTCCTTTTTACCTTGTTGATGCGGTATGCGAAGTACGCTACGGCGCGTATCCTGGCACAATGGCTTACGAGTATTTCTCCGACGAAGAGCATCTTCGGGAATGGTTAAACGTACAAAAAGACCCCGAAGAGTTCCGAGGATTTCTTGCTCGTAACATCTACGAGTGCCCCGACCATTATGAGTATATAAGGCGAAATGGTGGTATAGAAAAGATGAACAAGCTAAGGCAGAAGGAACTTCTACTCCACAGGGAGATAACACATGGCCAGCTATAACACGATGGAGATTATGATTTGCGTGGCTGCCAGAGAACTCGAGGATGGTGCCACGGTGGGTGTCGGAACAGGGGCACCGTGCGCTGCTGCCATGCTTGCGCAGAAGGCTCATTCTCCAAACCTCGTCATAATGTTCGAGGCAGGCGGAGTAAGTCCACTGTTGCCAGAAATGCCGATATCAGTTGGAGATTCAAGGACATTCTACAAAGCCGTCATGGCTTCGAGCATGTGCGACATTATGGAGACTTGCAGCAGAGGTTTTGTGGACTACACTTTTTTAGGTGGCGCCCAGATCGATATGTACGGCAACTTGAACTCCACAATAATAGGAGAGAACCATAGGAAGCCTAAGGTGAGGTTTCCTGGAAGTGGTGGCGCAAATGATTTCGCATCTTTCTGCTGGAAAACTATGGTGATGACCCTTCAGGATGCAAGGCGATTCGTGGGAAAGGTGGATTTTGTAACTACACCCGGCTGGCTTACGGGAGGTGATTCCAGGACCAAGTCAGGACTGCCAGCAGGCACAGGCCCTTATAGAATTATCACCAATATGGGGACCATGGATTTTGAACCACATAGCAAGCGTATGCGTGTAATATCCATCAACCCGGGATATTCATTCAAACATCTTCAAGACAACTGTGGCTTTGAGTTACTCCAGGCATCGAACATAGTACAGACCAAAGCTCCTAGTGAGCAGGAGTTATGCATACTTAGAGAAGAGGTAGACCCATACAGATACGTTATTGGGAGGTAGCCCCAAAAACAATGGAAGGAGGGGAGACATGGCCATCAAGTTTCCATCCGACGAGTGGGTCAAGGAATTCGCCAGCCAGATCAATGGTAGCAAAGCTTACGAAGAGTCTGGCAAGGACTGGGAGGGTGACTGGATCTTCATAGTTGAGGCCGATGACTCTTACCCCAAGACCGTCTATTTCTTCATTGGTCTCTATCATGGCAAGGTCACCGATGCAGCTATGATTGAAAGCGAGCATGCGCGGGAGGCTCAGTACTTCATGCGCGGTTCCTTCAGCACCTGGCGCAAGACCATCGAAGGGAAATTGGACCCGATTCAAGGGCTGATGACGCGCAAGTTCAAGTTGAAAGGCAACCTTACGAAGATCTTGCGCTACCCCAGGTCAGCCAAAGAGTTAGTCAACTGCGTCAAGCGCGTGCCTACCGAATTCACAAGCTGATGCTGGAACGACCAGTCTAAATCGTTCAGCGGAAGGAGGTTGCTGGGGTGTGGAACTTTATCTCACCTCGAATCGTTTTCGGTGAGGGGGCATTGGATGTTCTCGATGAGTTGCAGGGGCAGCGTGCCCTCATCATAACCGACAAAACCATGGTTCAAATTGGCTTGGTGGACAAGGTCAAGGGGCATTTTAGGAAGGCCGGTATTGAGGTGCACGTATTCGACGGAGTCGAGCCTGATCCCAGCGTGCAGACAGTACAGAGAGGGGCAGAGGTTGCGCGGCATGTTAAGCCTGACTGGATTATCGGCCTGGGTGGAGGCTCACCTATCGACGCCGCCAAGGCGGTCTGGGTCTTGTATGAACGACCAGATATTGAACCTGCTGCTATTGCACCTGTTGGAGAGCTGGGTCTTCGCAAGAAGGCGCGCCTGATCACTATCCCCACCACCAGTGGCACTGGAGCTGAGGTAACCTGGGCAATCGTTCTGACCGACACTGAAGAAAAACGCAAAATGGGACTGGGTCACCCGGAGAACATTGCAGATATAGCGATCGTGGATCCGGAGATGGCGGCAGGTATGCCTCCCCGATTGACCGCTGACACCGGACTCGATGCGCTGGTTCACGCTGTGGAGGGTTACACCTGCAGTTGGCACACGGACCTGACCGACGGTCTCTGTCTCCAGGCTGCACGTCTTGTATTTAAATACCTGCCTCGGGCTGTAAGCGATGGTCAGGATATGGAAGCGCGTGAGAGGATGCATAATGCTGCAACTTGTGCTGGGCTCGGTTTCGGCAACGCCATGGCTTCAATGGCACACGCCATGGGACACTCTTTGGGCGGCGCATTTCACGTCCCTCACGGTCGTGCTGTAACGCTCTTCCTACCATACACGATAGAGTTCTTCGCTCCTCAAGCGCCTGAGCGTTTCGCTGAGCTAGCTGCTTTTGTGGGTTTACCTAACGCTGGTGACGAGAAAGCCGCAAGAGCATTGGCTCACCAGATCCGTGACTTGTGCCGCAAGGTTGGCAATCCGACCAGTGTCGCTGAAGCCGGCATCAAGCGTAAAGCGTACGAAAGCCAATTGGATAAACTGGTGGACGACGCTCTCAACGACACGCAGATGGTCACCGCTGTTCGGACACCCTCTTTCGAAGAGACACGTCAGCTTTTTCTCTATGCCTACGATGGCAGACCTGTTGACTTCTAGAATTTCAGGCGAAAGAAGCGAACGATGAACGGTTATATGGGTAAGGTCCTGCACGTCGACCTAAGCACAGGAAGACTATGGGATGAACCTCTTAAAGAAGAGCATGCTCGCGCATTTGTTGGCGGTAGCGGTCTGGCTGCTCACATCATATATGATATGGTTCACAAAGACACGGATCCCCTGGGGCCTGAGAATCCGCTTGTCTTCATGACAGGCCCACTTGTGGGCACTGCGATGCCTTCAGCAGGTCGCTACAGTGTCTGCGCTCTTTCTCCACTCACTCGCATCTGGGGCGAGGCCAACAGTGGAGGCTTTTTCGGCCCTGAATTGCGCTTCGCCGGCTATGATGGCGTGGTGATCACTGGCTGCAGCAGCAGACCCGTATGGCTCTCCATAGTCGAAGGTAAACCCCAGTTGCATGACGCTTCCAGCCTGTGGGGCAGCGATTCATACGCAACACAGCAGATGGTCCGGCAGGCTATGGGTGACGAGAAAGCCCGCGTAGCATGCATCGGCGTTGCTGGCGAGAACAAGGTCAAGATGGCAGCAGTGATGAACGACCACGGACGTGCCGCTGGTCGAACTGGCATGGGCGCTGTCATGGGCTCAAAGAAACTTAAGGCAATCGGCGTCCGGGGCTCAGCCAAGGTTCCCTTGGCGAATCCTGAGCGATTCAAGACATTGGTTCGTGATATCATCGCAAACCTGGATGATGCCATACTGCCCAGGGCACTGCGACTGGCCGGCACTGCTTCCACTTTGGACGCATTGACGGAAATATATGGCGACATGTCCATACGTTACTACCAGCAAGGTGACTGGGACGAAGCCACCAATCTTTCCGGTATTGTGATGGCCGATCAGTATCAAAACAGGATATACGCATGTTACCGCTGCCCCATCGGCTGCGGCCGCGAGACGCGAGCCCCTCGCTACAATTTGGATAGAGCAGATGGCCCCGAGGCTGAAACGATATTCGCTCTTGGTTACACGATGATGGTAGATGACCTCCAAGCGGTCATTTACGCAGGGCATCTCTGCAACCTTTATGGGATAGATACTATCAGCACGGGATGCACTATAGCTCTAGCCTGCGAGATGTTCGAGCGTGGCATTATAAACCCCAAAGACACCGGCGGCTTGGATATACGCTATGGCGACATAAATATGATACACCGTCTGATCGAGATGACAGGGCGCAGAGAAGGCTTCGGTGACATGCTGGCTGAGGGCAGCGCTAACCTGGCCGAGCGATTCGGCGTACCCGAGTTGGCAGTGACCGTGAAAAGGCTAGAGGTGCCCATGCACGACGCCAGAGCTTTCGCTGGGATGGCAGTGACCTATGCTCTGTCGCCATGTGGCGCCAGCCACATGCAAGGTGACATGTATGCTGTGGACATGGGACAGTGTGAAGCTCCCGAGATTGGTATCGAGCTGGGTGACCGATTTGAGTCCTCCGAGGAAAAGGGGCGCATGTCGGCAAGACAGCAGGCATGGCGCAACCTCTATAATGCGCTGACACTGTGTCAGTTTCAGGACATTGGTGTAGAGAGGATGTTAACAGCGCTGAAATGCGTCACCGGATGGGATCTAAACGCCAATGATCTGTTGAACATGGGAAAGCGCATCGTCACGCTCAAACGTTTGCTAAACATCCGCCGCGGCATCACGAGTGCCGATGATCAACTGCCGGCTCTATTACTCAAGCCGTTCAAAGAAGGGGGCACTGAGGGAAACGTTCCCGATATGGACGCTCTACTTAAGGGAGCCTACTTTGAGTATGGTTGGGACCCAAGTACAGGCAAGCCAACCCCAGAGACAATTACAAAACTAGGCTTAGACTCCGCCGGTAAGTCTCTATAAATACTTCCTCAAATCAAGTAGTCGCGTATAGCAGAGGTGGTTCAGTTTCAGCATTTTTCCGGAACGATAATTCCGCACACTCGTACGTGGTACAATAGTAGTATAGGCAGTAGAGGAGTGCAGAGTGGCTCATCATAAGGTAGAAAACGGAAAGTTAGTTCGCGCCTCAAGAATCCAGGTGATGATCGATAACTTCTATGCCCGAAACGAACCCATGATCTTGAGGGTGTTAGACGCGACAACTCGCTTTCTTTTGAAGGTTAGAGCGAGACCCCTCCTTATGTTGCTGTCGCGGTTGCTCGGTCTAATTTTTCCCACCGGCGAGGTGGTCACTACTGAGCGGGCGATTGATTTTATAGACGCCATATCGGTGCTGGATAAAACTGAGATCGCCGTGGGCCCCTGCATGTGCCAGAAGGCTTTGAAAAAAAGAAAGGGGACATATATCAAAGATATGGTGATCCTTTACGGTGCTGAAGCGTACAAAATGGCATATCCGGAGTACAAGGACCTGAGCCCGAAAGAGGCTAAAGAACTTCTACGCAATTTCCAAGAGGAAGGCCTGATGCCTACCTTTTACTCTTGCCTGCGTTCCGGTGGATGGACCTACGCTATCTGCAACTGTGAAGGTAAGATATGTTTCCCCTTCAGGGCGCATCAGGCAGCGGGAGCAGTGATGTACCCCGGGCCTGATATAGTATCGTTGAATAGTGATGAATGTATCGGGTGTGGTACGTGCGTCGAGCGCTGCCACTTCGGTGCAAATACCTTGGTCGATGGTACCTGTCAGGTAGATCTGGCCAAGTGCTACGGCTGCGGTGTGTGCATCCCAACGTGTAAAGGCCAAGCCAGAAAGATGGTGGAACGCGCTGGCTATCGCCCACGCTACTATCCCGTTGAGTTTGTTAGCAAGTCAGCAGCCTAGTATTTAACAGACTTCCCGTATTTCTCCCTGAGCTCTGTCTTCATCACCTTCCCCATGGCATTGCGCGGCAGCGCTTCAATGAAGTCCACTGACTTGGGCTTCTTGTAGCTGGCGAGATGCTTCTTGCAGAAGTCTATTACCTCTTTCTCAGAAAGTACTTCTCCTGGCTTGGGGGCGACTATGGCCTTGACAGATTCACCCCACTCCTTGTCATGAACGCCGATGACAGCAGATTCCGCGATCTTGGGGTGTTTCAAGAGAACCCCTTCGATCTCAGCCGGGTAAATATTCTCCCCGCCGCTGATTATCATATCCTTCGTGCGGTCAACTATATAAATGAACCCCTCCTTGTCCATCCTGACCAGGTCGCCTCCGTGAAACCACCCGCCCCTCATCGCCTCTTTGGTTGCCTCGGGGTTTTTATAATACTCCTTCATCACTGTAACACCGCGATAAACTGCCTCCCCTACCTGCCCTACAGGGACATCATTTTCGTGAGCGTCCACCACTCGTATTTCGTTGAAAGGAAGGATTTTGCCTACCGATGTTTCCCTTCCCTCGGATTCGCTGGGTAAAAGACCTGAGATCAATGCGCTCATCTCAGTCTGCCCGAATAAGTCAAATATTTTGACATTAGGGAAGTACGTCTTTATCAGTCTTCTGGTCTCGACCGGCAGAATTGCTCCGGAAGAACCCCACACTTTGAGAGAACGGGTATCATATTTATCGAGATCAGGTACCATCAGGACGAAATTCGTCATGGCAGGCACGAGAACCAGAGCACTGATTTTTTCTTTCTCGATGGTCTGCATAATATAAACGGGGTCAAACACCTCGGTGGGCAACACTACCGTAGCGCCCAGGAAGAACATGAACTGGCAAAAACCGAAGGATGCCAGATGGAATATTGGAGGCGCACCGAAGGCTCTGAAATTCCAGAGATCGGTCATATCTGGTTCTGTTAACACATATGCTGTGCCCAGCATCCAGAGCACCATCTCATTCTTATGGGTTATCACTGCCCCCTTGGGCCTGCCCGTGGTTCCGGCAGTGTACATTATGAATAATGGATCATCCTCCTCCACTAGAATCAGTGGCTCTTTGTCGGGATACTTGGCAATCCAGCTTTCGAAGTGCAACATGCCCTTCGTAGGTTTATCGCTGATTGAAATGTAGTCCTTAACCTCAGGGATGTCTTTCTGGATGCCTCTGGCAACATCCACGAAAGCCTCGCTCATGATCAAAGCCTTGGCATCGGACTGGTTTATGATGTACGTCATCTCCTCAGGGTGGAGGCGGAAGTTAATCGGTACGGCGACGCCCCCCATCTTAGCAAGGGCAAAGTATGTTTCCATGAACTGATTACAGTTGAACGCCAGTATTGATACCTTATCACCCTTCTTGATACCCAGGTCCATAAAAGCATGGGCCAGCCGATTGATTCGGGCATTTAACTGCCTATAGGTGAGGCGCGTCTCGCCATAGACAAGAGCCTCCTTGTCGGGGAATTTGCGGGCGTTGCGCGACATCATCTCGCCCAGAAGAAGTCGTCTTCCCAGTGCTTCCTGAATTGCTTGTTTGCCTCTCATGGTCATCCTCCTTAACACGTTGTCAAATATAGCTAAGATGCAGCAACTGTCACCTGATTTTTGACGCCTAACACCTATCTAAGAAATGCACAGGGTTCAGAATGTCTCCAAGCTCCAGGTGTAAACGAATTACCACAGGCTACTCCAAATGTCAATAGCAATATCGAGAGCTCGCAAGAATGTCCTCCAATCCCTTACACCTCTCAGATATCAGCAACAGACTAAAGCTCAGTTGCCAATCTGCGAGCCAGTCGCTTGCCGAAGGCGATAATTGTCCAGACTGGAGGAAGCCCCATCGGTTCGGGAATAATGCTGCTATCGCAGACATAGAGATTCTTGATTTGAGTTTCCAGCTCAGTGTTGACCACCTGGCCGATGCGGGCTGTACCCCCGGGATGCGCTGCTCCTATCGGTGCTGTGTAAATTGATTCAGGTTTGGCGCCGGCCCGCTTCAGTATCTTTTCTGCGATGTTGGCTCCTTTGTCGAGCTTGTAGCGTTCCTCGTTTGTAATGTTTTTGGAGATTGTGCCGTCAAGGTTCACCCGTCCACTCAGCCCATCCCTAACCTTTGTCATAATCCCCATAACACTTCGATATCCCAAGAACTTGGGCAGATATCTCAACCCTTTCCAGTAGGCATTCAAAAGATATTGAGCCCAAGGATAAGCCAGGTCGGTCATCACAATACCTTCGGGCGCAAACTCCAGCGTGCCTGCGGTCATGGGGATATCGCGCCATGAACCCGGTCCATCATAAGCACCATAGGTTACAATCAGAGGGTCAACGAAAAGCCCTTGTCCAGCATCGAAGATACCGGCACGTTGCAGGAGCACAGGGGTAGCCACCCCTCCCGCAGCTACAACTGTGATTTTGGCCTCAACCTCGAGTTGCCCCCCCGGAGTTAATACTCTGACCCCAACGGCTTGTTTATTATCAACTAAAACCTCTTGCACCAGCGCCTGATTTAGGATAGTTGCTCCCTTGTCTACAGCTTCTTCAACATAGTTCCGAGCTGTCCATTTAGCGCCTTTTGTGCATCCTAACATACAGTGGGGACATTTTGGCTCACACTTTTCAGCATCAATGAACTTGTCTAGGGGATTCCAATTAAACCCCAGGTCGCGGGCTGCCTCCATGATTCGCCGCGATGCGGTGCCTATCAATTTATCGGGCAGAGGCTTAATGCCGATTTCCCGCCTCGCCGCTTCTACGAACTCGCTGAGATCGATTTTATATTTCTCAGCTATCCACTTCGGAGGAAGTACCGCTGTCGCAGCGTAAATCACACTCGAGCCGCCAGTGGTGAGAGCTCTGCCCACTCTCACTCCTCCTTTGGGAAATAGCAGGCTCTGTCTATCTATCATGAATAGTGTGGTTAAGGTATTACCTATCCATCTATGGTATTTGCCACGCTCCAGAATAAATACCTTCTTACCGCTCTTAGCTAGTTCACGCGCGACCGTAGCTCCTCCAGGGCCAGAACCCACTACAACAACATCCGTCTCCAGCTTCCGCGCTTTGCCTTTCATAACCCTACTCCCATCTTATATCCACAGGAACTAAATTACTCACCAACTCTGAGGGTTTCTTTCACGAAGTCAAGGTCTAGAGGATCACCCTTACTGGTATCTCTAACTAAACTCAGGGCTTTCTGCTCGCATTTTTCCACGCATAGCCCGCACCCCATGCACGCCGCTTTATCATAGATGCGCTTATTATCCACAGTAAAGGTTATCGCACTGAATATGCAGACATTGCTGCATTTTCTACACGTCTTGCATTTCATTGGGTCGTGCACCACAGAATACCCGGATGGGGCGATGTTGGATAGGGTTCTATCGAATTTTTGAGCTATGCGCATACCCTCAATGCCACCGCAGCAACAAGAGCAACAGGAGCAGATGACACCAGTTCTGGCTCCCGTGGCTACTTTAAACCATGCCGTAGTAATGCAACCTCGCTCGCGGGCATCTATGACTATTTTAAGTGCTTCATCCTGACTAATCTTACGAACATGATATTTCTGACAGTGCTCCAGCCAGAATTCTGCCGTGGTTCTTCCTACCGCAATACATACATTTACAGGCTGACAAGGTTTCTCCCGAATGAGGCGGCACGGGCAATCCATCACCGCGATGAACTGTGGTTCCTTCAAAATTATTTTGTTCGCGAGGTGAAAAGGAACTATGCGCTCGGTCTTGTCCGGGCCGATTATCAAGTCTTTGTTTAAGGTGACAAACTTTCGAGCATCGCTTCTGGTCAATACCTTGGCATGGTAGCGATCGAAGACAAACTTGAACACGTGTCGCAATGTCTTGAACCAAAGGAACTTGCTGGCTAAGAAACGGCCTGCCTTGAGAAAGAGGGTAACATAGAGGCGGTAATATGCAAAATATATATAATTGTGAACAGCGCGATCTATACGCCAACCATGCATCTTAATAATATTCCTAGTCGATTTCTTCACAAAGTGTGGGCCTCCGTTTTGTTTGCTCAAATCATTACCAAAGTTGTATTATGGTGTTGGGAAAAGAATCTTACACCAAATCTCTATTTAACGCAATAATGCCGCAACTGAGGATACCATGATGATAAAAAAACTAATAGCAAAGAACAGAAGCTATCGGCGCTTCCATGAAGATGTCCCTATAGAATATAAAACATTAAGAGGGCTTGTCGACCTTGCCAGATTGTCTGCGTCAGCAGCCAATTCACAACCGCTCAGATATATACTTTCGTGCGATCCTAAGAAGAATGCCCTCATATTCTCAAACATAGCCTGGGCTATGTACTTAAAGGACTGGCCGGGACCCAGCGATGGTGAACGCCCCTCAGCCTATATCATAATACTAGAGGACACACAGGTCAGTTATCCTCTACGTTGTGACCACGGGATAGCTGCCCAGAGCATACTCCTAGGTGCAACTGAGAAGGGTCTCGGCGGCTGTATTATCGGTGCGATCAAAAAGCGAGAGTTGCGCGACGCTCTGAAAATACCTGCGAGGTACGAAATCCTTCTAGTTTTGGCTCTCGGAAAACCAAAGGAAAAAGTGGTGCTCGAGACCGTTGGCCCGGATGGGGACATCAAATATTGGCGTGACAGTAACGGAATTCATCATGTCCCTAAACGGTCATTGGACGACATAATTATTGGGCCATTTTTTTGTGATGTCCAATAGCTATTCGCTTCCAGGATAGATGATAGCCAGGATCTTGGCCTTGCTCCCCCCAGCGCATCTGACATAATGAGGCTCGCTAGAATCGTAGTAGACCGCATCGCCCGGCCCAAGGGACTCGGTTCGGTCTCCAATTCGTGCAACCATTTGCCCCTCCAGAACAAGGAGGAACTCCTGTCCATCATGTGTCGAAGGTTCTACGACATCACAGGGTACGAGCGTTACGATGAACGGCTCCATCTTACGATTAGCCTTCTCAGGGGCTAGAGATTCGTAAAAGTAGCCATATCTCTCGCTTCCTGTTTTGATGTTGCGCGATACAGGTCGACGTTGGTCTGCACGCACCACGGTTACAGGTTTATCGGCCCCGGGGGAAATAAAGTAACTCATCCTGGTGTCCAGAGCCTTGCCGAGCTTCACCAGATCACCAAGCGGAGGAATGATTTCATTTGCCTCCATACGTTTCAGATTATTGAGGTCAGTGCCTGTCCGGCTGCTGAGTTCCTGTAGTGTGAGCCCACGCCTTTCGCGAGCCTTTCTGAGCCTGTCACCAAGGGACTCTTTTTCTTCCAAACCAGCAGATTGATTTGGAGAGGTGTGTGTGAGAAAGTCGACCGATTTGTGGGACCAATCTCGATGTGGCCCCGTTCTTCTTGTCTTGCTGCCTCGTTTGGTTTTCTTGTCTTCCATCTTCACCCCCTCCTATATTCCTCTTCCCATAACACCAATATTTCGAGCAATTACAATCCGCAGGATTTCCGAAGTACCTTCACCGATTTCGAGAAGTCTCTGATCCCGATAGAACCTCTCGACCCTGAAGTCCTTCATTAAGCCATAGCCTCCGTGCAATTGCACCGCCTGATGAACGCACCTGTGCATGGCTTCAGAACAGTAAAGCTTTGCCATGGCTGCTTCCGTACTAAAGGGGCGATTCTTCTCCAGGAGCCAGCAAGCCTTGTACAGTAAATTTCGAGCCACTTCAATATCGAGAGCCATATCTGCCAGCTTAAACGCATTAACCTGAAAAGAACTCACCGGCCGGTCAAATTGTATTCGGGAGTTAGCATACTGCAAAGCCAATTCGAAAGCACCTTGGGAACCGCCGAGGCCCATGGCGGCAATGCTCAGCCGCCCCCTGTCAAGTGTAGCGAGCATCTGATGTAGACCGTCCCCTCTCCTCCCCAGAAGATTCTCTTCCGGCACCCTACAATCATCAAAGAAGAGCTCACCCGTGTTGGATGCCCGCCACATCATCTTCCTCTTCATTTCTTTAGCAGTGAAGCCATCGGTGCCAGCCGGAACCAGGATACAACTCAATTCTGGTTTTCCATCGGAGCGGCGCCCCGTCACAGCCTGCACAATGATGACGCCCGTTAGTGCACAGGCTGAGTTCGTGATGAAGATTTTCCTGCCATTTATAATCCAATTTTTACTCTCTAATTTCGCTGAGGTTTTGGAATTCCCCGCATCAGAGCCAGCCTCAGGTTCCGTCAGACCAAATGCGGCAAGCATTTCCCCTGAACACAGCTTGGGAAGCCACTCGCTCTTTTGCTTCTCGTTGCCAAATTGATAAATCGGGCCGACTCCCAGCGAGTTCGCAGCGGCGACAGTGGCAGCCTGAGAGCCATCTACCCTGGCTAATTCCTCAACCGCAATGATGTAGGATACATATCCCATGCCTGCTCCGCCGTATTTCTCCGGCACAAAGCAGCCCAAAAGGCCTATTTGGGCCATCTTCCGTGTGAGTTCTACTGAAAATTCTTCACTCTCATCCAACTGCTGGGCTACGGGTAGAATCTCTTTCTCAGCGAAATATCGCACAGCCTGGCGTGTGAGGCTCTGCTCCTCTGTCAGATCGAAATCCAGGGCCATGTACCTCTTGCCTCCCCATGGAGAATATATATCGCCTGCCCTATCCAGTCAACTCTTTCAACGAACATTATAATTCTAGTGTCAACATATCTCATAAACAAGGCTTCTGGAATATCAACGCATTCCAGAAACGCTTGGTTTTGAAACCACATTTTAGGCGTTGTCGCAGATTCAAGATACTGATCACCTAACTTCTGATCTCGTTGTCGGTGCCCTGATATCCGCAGGAACCACATCCTCA
>CAYGWR010000023.1:7674-19188 GCA_964353645.1 uncultured Dehalococcoidia bacterium | reverse complement strand
CCCGCAGCATTACGATACCAGAATAGGATTTCAGTGCCTCCGAGGGAACAATGAAATTCGGCCCCCAATTGTACGGCATAGCACCTCCTTTCGTATTAGGCTATTTGGTAGGCTGAGACAATACTCCTCAGTCCTTTTGATAGGATTGTACATGCACAACGTTACAAACAGATTTCCAAAATATTACAAAGATGCCACAAAATTAGGTAACACCAAGGCAAGTCTTCAGCAATTTCGGAAACGAACTGCTATAATAAGTCATTTGCCGAAACTGCCTGAAGTAAACGGAGGTAAAGAAATGGTACACAGCGAGAAACAAACAGGCTCTGAAAAGCTTGCAGGGAAGGTAGTGAGGCTAGCTGATTTAGTGGATTACCAGGACGGCGCTGTGGTGAGCAGGGAGATAATAAACAAGAAGACAGGAACCGTGACGCTGTTTGCCTTCGATAAAGGACAAGGCTTGAGCGAACACACAGCGCCTTTTGACGCCCTGGTATACATTCTTGATGGCGAAGCTGATATCACTATATCGGGCAAAACTCTTCGCCTGAAAGAAGGGGAAATGGTCATAATGCCAGCTAACCAACCACACGCATTGAAGGCGGTAGGAAGGTTCAAGATGATCTTGACCATGATAAGGTCTTAATATACCCAATAGCGTTGGGAACAATACTGTCTATGAAGTATGTGGCGCGGCAGGGAGCATTTCTGAAGCTAATCGCTGGCTCGACTAAGCCCAGTTAATTGACAAGGGCCTAAGCTAATGTTTAAAATTATCACCGGAAGGGGGATTTAAATAAAATAGATGGCTGAAGAGCATAACCTGAGCCTCGACGAGGCTGTAACCATGTATCTTGCCACCCTGCCGCCGGAGCAGAGGCAGGAAAGCCAACAGGAGGTGAACAAGTTCGTTCGGTGGTATGGTGGTGGTCGCCTGATGAGCGAGCTTACTGTGCGAGAGATCGGAGAATACGGCGAAGGCGTAAGTAAGAGCATCAGATCCTCAGTAACCGACCCCGCCAAGAAGATCGAGCCGGTAAGAAATTTCCTTACTTTCGCCAAGAAGAAAAAGCTGACTGAGTTAAATCTCGCCCCAAATCTTAGAGTCAGCAAGACTAAAAAGGGCCCAGCGGTGAAGCGCGGCCACAAAGAGGCTGCACAGGTCCATCTCACCTCGGAGGGCCATGCTGCAATGAAATCGGAATTGGAGGCCCTCAAAGACGAACGCCCCCGCGTTGTCGAGCAAATACGCCACGCTGCAGCCGACAAGGACTTCCGGGAGAACGCACCCCTCGATGCAGCCAGAGAGCATCAGGGGCAACTGGAAGCACGGATCAGGGAGCTGGAGGCCACCATCAAAGGGGCTACCATCATGAAGGAAAAAACAAGCATCACACTGAGAGTAGGTATCGGTTGCACAGTAGGCTTGTGTGACCTTAGCTCCGGTGAGCAGTTGCACTACACTCTGGTTAGTCCCAGTGAATCCAACCCTACCAAAGGCAAACTCTCCATTGCCTCACCTACTGGCAAAGCTCTATTGGATAGAGAGGTCGGCGCTGTAGTAGAGGTCACCGCACCCGTGGGGACGTTTCTTTACCGAATTGAGGATATAAAAGGATAAGCCTTGGGTAATTTCATAGGGGCGGGTTTGAGGCCCGCCCCTACAGGCCTTTTAAAGCTCCGCCTGGAAATCTGTCAGGTCGCCCCGGGAAAAACCTAGAGATTCGAAGAAAGATAGCATCCACCAATCGCGCCAGTTAACCATGACATGTACCTTTTTAATACCCCTTTTGCGAGAACGCTCCTTCCAGGCTTCGACCATCTTTTTGCCGATACCCTTGTGCTGATACTCAGGTAGGATACCGATCAATTCGATCCAGGCTACGTTGCGCAACTCAGTCGGAGAACCTACAACCCTACCCAGCACAAAGCCTACTATCTTGTCTCCTGCTTCAGCCACTACGCTGGCATCCATCTCGCCGCCTACACAACTGTCAGGCACCGGCGCATAGGTTGCAGCCCTGCTATCCCCTTTTGTCTCCCTCTCAATAGCCAAGACACCCTCGAGATCCTCCACTCTCATCTCACGGATCTTCACTCTGCTTTTCGGTTCAGCAGTTTTGACCACTTACCAACCTCCTTCATTTAAAAATAAACCATCGCCAAATGTCAGACCAGAAAGTAACAATATAAGAAGGTCTCTTGCATTAAATATGTGGCTAAGTTTATATCACGGCGACCTGGGGTTGTCAATCAGGCGAAAGGTGTATTTGTGTCCCCACAATTATGATAGTGCGCGGCTCAGCTCTTGATTTTCTCTGAATCGAAACCTGAAGTTATCTTACAGTTCCTTTCCTGTGAGCCAGCGATAGGCCTCTCGGTATCTCTTTGATGTCTCCTCAACTATTTTGGGAGGAAGTTCGGGGGCGGGGGGCTCTTTGTTCCAGCCCGACTCGGTGAGCCAGTCTCGAAGAGGCTGTTTATCGAAGCTGGGCTGCGATTTGCCCGGCGAATATTTCTCCGCATCCCAGAACCGGCTGGAGTCAGGGGTGAGCAGTTCATCAATCAAAGACAGCTTGCCACCAATCATACCGAACTCCATCTTGGTGTCCGCAATGATTATGCCCCGGCCGCGAGCATACTGCGCAGCATAATTGTAGATAGCAATGCTTTTCTCCATAATCTCCTTGGTCAGCGACTTGCCAGCGAGCTTCTCCATCTGCTTGATGGTAATCGGCTGGTCATGACCTGTAGCTTCCTTAGTAGTGGGAGTGAAGAGGGGCTGGGAAAGTATCTCCGATTCTTTGAGGCCTTTGGGCAAAGGCATGCCCGAAACTGTGCCGCTCTGTTTATACTCAGCCCATGCTGAACCTGACAGATAACCACGAACCACACACTCGATATCGATGCGCTCCGCCTTCTTCACAATCATGGAGCGTCGTTCCACATAAGGGGGATAAGAATAGTAGGAGACGCAAACTCGCTCCCCATGGACACGATTAAGCCAGTTGACATCGTTTACTACCTCGATCACGTGATTGGGTACTATGTGAGAGGTCTTCTCAAACCAGAATGCGGAGAGCTGGTTCAAGACGATTCCCTTATCGGGGATGCCACCAGGCAAGACGACATCGAAGGCAGAGACACGGTCAGTAACTATGATAAGCAACTGGTCGCCAGTCATCTCATAGGTATCGCGCACCTTCCCCCGATGGTAAAGATTCGGCAGGTTGGACTCACGCAGGATTGACATGTACTTGGTTCTCCTTAACCTTCGCCTCTTTGGACTCTCCCCTATCCCAGCCCCACTCTCTGGAAAACCTCATCGGTATAGCGCAGGAAAAACCTATAGTCGAAGATGGACTTGAGTTCAGATTTAGTAAGGTGCTTCGAGACATCAGGGTCGCTCTTAAGCAGGTCGAGGAAACTCACCCTCTCCTTCCAGGACTTCATAGAGTTGCGTTGCACCATTTTGTAAGCCTTTTCTCTCGAGAGCCCCTTCTCAATCAATGCCAGCATCACCCGCTGGGAGAAGATAAGCCCCTGCGTTATCTCCAGATTCTCCTTCATCCGCTCAGGGTAGACCTGAAGCCCTTTCATGACATATGTGAAGATGCTCAAGGCATAATCGAGGACAAGACAGGCATCGGGCAAGATAACTCGCTCTGTGGAGGAATGGCTGATATCTCGTTCGTGCCACAGGGCGATGTTCTCCATAGCAGCCACTGTATATCCCCGGACGAGCCTGGCGAGACCGCAGATACGCTCGCAGAGCTCAGGGTTTCGCTTGTGCGGCATTGCCGATGAACCTGTTTGCCCCGGCTCGAAGGGCTCTTCAGCCTCCAAAACCTCGGTGCGCTGCAGTCCCCTGATCTCGGTGGCAAACTTCTCCAGAGAGCTGGCGATGATAGCTAAGGTGGTGACGAACTGAGCATGACGGTCGCGCTGTATGATCTGGCTCGATACCGGTGCCACTCCCAGACCTAGCTTGGCGCAGGCTATCTCCTCCACCTTCGGCGGGACGGTGGCATGAGTCCCCACAGCGCCCGATATTTTGCCCACAGCGATTATCTTCCTGGCCTCATCGAGTCTGTGGGCATTCCTCTTCATCTCCTCGACCCAGATAGCGAGCTTAAGCCCGAAGGTAATCGGCTCCGCATGGACGCCGTGGGTACGCCCTATCATAATGGTATGTTTATGCTCCAGAGCCCGCTGCTTGATGACAGCGGCTAGCTCGTCAATGTCCTTGGTCAGTATATCTGCTGCCTCGACCATTTGAAGGGCAAGCGCTGTATCCATGATATCCGAAGAAGTAAGCCCGAGATGGATGAAACGGCTCTCATCTCCCAGGCTCTCCGATACCGACTTTAGGAATGCGGTCACATCGTGGTGGGTTTCTTTAAGCACCTCTTCCATGCGCTTCAAGTCACAGCGAGCTTCTCTTATTTTGGGAATCGCATCTTTGGGAACAACGCCCTGGTCTGCCCACGCCTCACAGACAGCGATCTCCACCTTAAGCCACTTGTCGAACTTGCTCTTGTCCGACCAGACCTTCTTCATCTGTGGCCTGGAATAGCGTTCTATCATACCTCAACCCCTTTTCAGTAATATATCAGCTTCTTTTTTCATCCCCTACTGCCTTATCATCTGCCTGTAGCGAGGCATCTGCATCACAGCAGCCGCAGCAGATATAGCCGCCGTCTTCTTTCTTTCATCGAATACCTCGGATAGCTTTTCTTCCAGCGGTTTCTCACGCTTCATAATCCTCTTCATATCCTCGAGTAAGGTGGCTTCGCTATCCAAAAATTGTGTAGCTAAATCGCCCTTCACAAAACGTTGGTTCTCCATCACTGCCTTATGAAACGGGATATTTGTCTTAACACCTACGATGATATACTCATAAAGAGCGCGGCGCATTCTAATAATAGCTTCATTTCGGTCCCTGCCCCAAACCACAAGCTTCGATATCATTGAGTCGTAAAGATGAGGTATAACATACCTGGTATGCACCCCGCTATCTACCCGCACTCCAATTCCACCCGGAGACCGATAGCCTCGGAGCTTGCCCGGGGAGGGCATGAAGTTATTCAAAGGGTCCTCAGCGTTAATCCGGCACTCTATCGCCCAGCCATTCAGCCGAACATCTTTCTGTTTGATGCTCAAAGGTAACCCCAGAGCTATCCTTAGCTGCTCCTTGACAATGTCGATGCCAGTTACCATCTCGGTAACCGCATGTTCGACCTGAATTCGAGTATTCATCTCGAGGAAATAGAATTTCCCATCGGAGAACAGGAATTCAACCGTCCCTGCGCCTTCATAGCCTACCCTTTTTGCAAGCTTCACCGCCACACTCCCCATCTGCCTCCTAAGCTCCGGGGTGAGCGCTGGCGAGGGACACTCCTCGATCAACTTCTGATACCGTCGCTGTATGGAACACTCACGTTCACAAAGATGGATCACATTCCCTTGCGAGTCCGCCAGTATCTGGAACTCAATATGACGTGAATGCGTTAAAAATTTCTCAATGTAGACATCCGGCAACCCAAAGGCAGAGCTGGCTATCCTGCGTGCGGATTCAAGCGCTTTCCTCAGTTCCTCCTCATTACTGGCACGGATTATCCCAATCCCACCCCCTCCCCCCGATGGTTTAATCATTACAGGATAACCTATCTCCTCGACAATGCTCCTTGCATGCTCGAGGTTCGATACTGCCACTTCAACGCCAGGAACTAAGGGGAGACCTGCTTTCTTCACCTCACGCCGGGCTGCCTGCTTATCGCCCATCAACTGCATCACCCCACTCGATGGCCCGACGAATTTTATCCCATTTGTCTCACAGGCGTAGGCTAATGCCGGGTTCTCGGCAAGAAATCCATAGCCGGGATGGATAGCAAAGGCACCGCAATTTTTTGCTACTCCTATTATCCTATCTATGTTGAGATAACTCTCGGTTGCCGGCGCAGGCCCGATGTAATAAGCCTCATTGGCATATTTGGCAAACAATGCATCCTTGTCCGCCTCGGAATATACTGCAACCGAATTCAAGCCAAGCTCGCGGCAAGCGCGCATTATACGAATCGCTATTTCGCCCCGGTTAGCTACCAACACTTTCTTCTTCATTTAGTCCACCACCCCCAGGATGTCACCAGCTCCCACCTTCTGTCCCTCATGGACAAAGATTTCCCTCACCACCCCGGCATGAGATGCTGACACTTTATTCTCCATTTTCAAGGCCTCAATCACCGCTACAACCCCACCCTTCTTCACCCTATCGCCCACTTTCACGTCAACTCTGAGCACCATGCCACGCAGAGGAGATACTACAGCGCCTTTGGATACCTTCTTAGTGATTTTCGGCTCTTCAACCTCCACCATCTTGCCCAATTGCGGAGACACCTTGACATTGAACACCTCGCCATCTACATCTACGCTGAGTTCAATGGGTGGCTCCATCGTTGAAGTACTTGAATATGCAGCTTCAACAACGCCCGGCATTGCCTCTTCCTCAAGTTCGCCACGCAAGAACTTTACTGCCAATTGAGGAAATAGGGCATAAGTGACCAAATCTTCTTCTCTATCATGGAGAATCCCCAGCTTGTGGCCGGCATAGCGCGTCAGTTCCAATTCCGAAGCAATTAGTTCGGCAGGGCGGACCTCAACAGGCTTCTCATCACCTACCACAAATTTCTTCACTTCTTCATTTACATCAGACGGAGGTCTGCCATAGTGGCCGAGAAGGTAATTCTTTAACTCTTCAGTTACCCGTCTGTATCTCTTGCCGGATAGTACGTTTAGCACTGCCTGTGTTACTACGACCTGACTCGCCGGAGCCGCTAGTGGCGGGTAGCCGAGGTCAGCTCGCACGCGGGGGACTTCTTCCACCACATCATCAAGTTTATCAAGTATATTCTGCTCTCGAAGCTGATTCACTAAGTTAGAAAACATCCCTCCAGGGATTTGATGAGTAAGCACATCCACACTGGGATGAATCACTTCGGTAGTGAAGAGTGGCCCGTACTTCCTGCTCAAAGCAACGAAATATTCACCTATCTCATAGAGCAGGTCCAGGTCCAGGCCTGTATCGTAAGGGGTATCTCTGAATGCTGCCACCATTCCTTCCGTAGGTGGCAGAGATGTTCCGCCGCCAAAAGCGGAAAATGCAGTATCGAGGATATCAACACCGGCCAGTGCCGCAGCGTGATAACTCATGTGGGCCATCCCGCTGGAGCAGTGAGAATGAAGGGCAAGGGGGATACTCACCCTTTGCTTTATCGTCTTTACCAATTCACTCGCAGTCCAGGGAGAAATCAATCCAGCTAAATCCTTTATGCAAATCGAGTCACAACCTAGAGACTCTAATTCCTCTGCCATTTCGGCGAACGTTTTAATAGTGTGCACAGGGCTGGTGGTGTAGCAGATTGCGCCCTGGACATACGCCCCCTGGTCTTTTGCCACTTCTATTGCCAACTTCATATTTCGCACATCATTGAGGGCATCAAATATGCAGAAGATATCCACTCCATTCTTTACCGCAAGGCGAATGAACTCCCGCACCACATCATCAGAATAGTGCCGGTAGCCCACGAGGTTCTGCCCTCTGAGCACCATTTGAAGGCGAGTGTTTTTAATCTTCTCCCTTAGGTCTCTTAGCCGCACCCAGGGGTCCTCGTTCAGAAACCTGAGGCATGCATCGAAGGTAGCTCCACCCCATACATCGAGCGAGAAGAAACCCACCTTATCCAGCATCTCAGCGATAGGCAGCATATCCCTGGTACGCATTCTGGTGGCGATAAGCGATTGATGAGCATCTCGCAATGTGCTATCAGTTATCAGAATGCCCATTATAATTTCTCCTGATGGCTCTCTAAATCGAATCTAGCCGCTAGCCAATTCCCGGCGGTACTTTTCATAGCTTTTTCTTATCTTATCATGCTTGAGCCCCAGAATCTCAGCGGCAAAATAGGCAGCGTTTTTCGCCCCGCCGATGCCAACACTGGCCACCGGAACACCTCCCGGCATCTGGACAATGGAGAGCAAGGCATCGACACCTTTGAGATCACTTGTGGGCAAGGGAACACCAATTACAGGTATAATTGTCCAGCTAGCAAGGACGCCGGGCAAGTGCGCTGCCATACCTGCCCCAGCGATAATAACCTCAATACCACGCTTCTGTGCACTCTGACCGTATTCCCGGGCCTTCTCCGGGGTGCGATGAGCCGAGATTATCGAGACCTCGTACTCGATGCCGAGCTGCTCCAGAGCCTGCAGCGCTGGCTTCATCAGGTTAGCGTCAGATTCACTGCCCATAACTATACCGACAAGTGGCATGGCTACTCCTCCTCTGCGGCGATGTCCTTCCTGTAATGACAACCTTCAAAACTGATGCGAGGCAGGTTAAGATAGACCCTTTCTCGCGCTTCTGCAACAGTTTTTCCTGTAGCGACCACAGTGAGCACTCTCCCCCCCGCCGTGCATATCTTTCCCCCATCTGATTTGGTTCCGGCATGGAAAACAAGTATATCAGAGTCAATCTTATCTAAGCCAGCGATAGGAAATCCCTGCTTGTAGCTGCCGGGATATCCCCCCGAAGCCATTACCACCCCAACGCAGGCGCCATTGTTCCACTCAACCTTTATTTTGGCCAGCTTGCCATCGATCACCGCTAGCATTATGTCTACCAAATCACTCTTGAGCAGAGGGAGCTGAACCTGAGTCTCAGGATCGCCGAAGCGAGCGTTAAACTCCAAGACCTTGGGCCCCTCAGCAGTAAGCATCAGTCCGGTGTAGAGCACCCCTTTATAGGGTTTCCCCTCCTTAGCCATCGCCTTCACCACAGGCTCCACTATGGTCTTAATCGCCTTGTTACTCGATTCCTTATCGAGGAACCTCGAAGGGCTATAGCAGCCCATGCCGCCAGTGTTGGGGCCTCGGTCGTAGTCGTACGCCCTTTTATAGTCGCGGGCAGTTACCATAGGGACAACAGTTACGCCATCAGTGAAAGCGAGAAGGCTGGTCTCACGTCCCACAAGGCACTCCTCCACCAGCACCTGATTGCCGGCATCGCCGAAGACCCGCTTTTCCATGATATCAGAAAGGACTTTTAATGCCTCATCCATAGACTGGGCGACGATGGCACCCTTGCCTGCAGCCAGCCCATCGGCCTTGATTACCAGGGGGATAGGCTGCTTTTTGACATAAGCCTCCGCCTCTTTAAAAGAAGAGAAAACAGCATCTTCAGCACAAGGTATGCCGTACTTATGCATCAGCCTCTTGGCGAAGACCTTGCTCGACTCGATAAGCGCACCCTCCTTCGTGGGGCCGAAAGCAGGTATGCCCAGGCTCTGGAGCTTATCAACGATCCCCGCAGCCAGAGGGGACTCAGGCCCAACCACCACCAGGCTAATCTTATTGTCTTTTGCCGCGCGTGCTAAAGCATCCAGGTTGGTCGGAGATATATCAAGGTTCTTAGCGATCTGAGCGGTGCCAGCGTTACCAGGGGCTACATAGAGCTCTTTTACCTTCTTGCTACGGGAGAGCTTCCAGGCCAGGGTGTGCTCCCTGGCACCCCCGCCAACAACCATTACCTTCATCGATTAATCGCTCCACAGCGAACTTCGCTATTCTTTCTGACCACCTTCAACACCCACACCTTCCCCAGGGAATTAAATTAATTTTGCCTTTCGTTACCAGAGGGTTCACTCCCACTCTATAGTTGAGGGAGGTTTTGAGGAGATATCGTAGACCACGCGGTTCACCTCGGGAACCTCGTTAACAATGCGGTTGGAAATCCGTGCCAGCACATCGTAAGGCAGGCGCGCCCAATCGGCAGTCATAGCATCCTCCGAGGTCACTGCGCGCACCGCCACCATATAGCCGTAAGTCCTGGAATCGCCCATCACCCCCACGCTTCTCACCGGAGTTAGCACAGCGAAGCTCTGCCATAGCTGGCGGTACAGCTTCGCCTTTTTGATCTCATTCATCACAATCCAGTCGGCAGCGCGGAGTATCTCCAATCTCTCCTTGGTGACCTCACCGATGATGCGAATGGCAAGCCCGGGCCCCGGGAAAGGCTGACGATAGACCATGTCCTCTGAAAGTCCCAGTGCCAACCCCACTTCCCGCACCTCGTCCTTAAACAAATAGCGCAGGGGCTCGACCAGAGAGAGCCTCATCCTGCTGGGTAGCCCACCCACATTGTGATGTGTCTTTATCGTCGCCACTGCTTTACTTCCGGAGGATGCGCTTTCGATAACGTCAGGATACAGGGTACCCTGAGCCAGGAAATCGACCTGCCCGATCTTGGCTGCTTCCTCCTCGAAGATCCTAACAAACTCCTCGCCGATAATGTGGCGCTTCTCTTCGGGGTCAATTACCCCCTTGAGTCGCTTCAGGAACCTTTCGCTGGCATCCACATATACTAGATTCATCTTAATGTTCTTCTGGAAGGTATTGAGCGTGCGTTCCACCTCTTCCCTACGCAGCAGGCCGGTATTGACGAAAATGCAGGTTAATTGGTCGCCGATGGCACGGTGAATCAGCGTGGCTACCACTGAAGAGTCAACACCACCAGAGAGAGCGCAGATAACCCGTCCCTTTCCCGCCTGCTCCTTAATCCGCTCTATACTCTCGGTAACAAAGCTGCCTGGGGTCCAATTGCCGCTACATCCACAAATCTTGTAAAGAAAGTTCTGCAGAATGGTTTTGCCTTGGGGAGTATGAGCTACCTCTGGGTGGAACTGCAAGCCGATAAGCCCCTGTTCATTGCCCATGGAAGCGACAGGAGAATTCTCGGTATAAGCCAGGGAGACAAACCCCGGAGGCATCTCCTCGATTCGGTCACAATGGCTCATCCATACCGGCATCTCAGGAGGAAGGCCAGCAAATAAGGGAGTATTCGTCGAGTTCTGGTGAAGGACAGCTAGCCCGTACTCGCGTTTCACACCCCGAGCCACTTTGCCGCCGAGTTGGTGGGCGATAAGCTGCATCCCGTAACAGATGCCCAGCACCGGCAGGCGGCTTTCGTAAACATAGGCTGGAGCCTGGGGTGCTCCCGGCTCATAAACACTGCTGGGCCCACCTGAGAGGATAAAGCCTTTGGGGCGCAGGGCAGCAACCCTATCCCAAGGAGCATCGTGAGGCACAACTTCGCAGTAGACCCGGCATTCCCTTACCCTGCGGGCGATGAGCCAGCTATACTGAGAGCCAAAGTCGATGACCGCCACCGCCTCCCGCTCCGTCTCCAGTTTCTCTTCAGTCTCAGCTAGCGGCTGCTCTCCTTTTCGCTCCTTGGCAATCTCCAGGTAGGCAGAGACCTCGACATCACCGCTGATAGCAACACGGTGGCTCTCCTGCTTGTCCTTTCCCATCGTCAAGGCCTGCCTCCTGTCATCGACCAAAGCTTACCAAAGTGGTATACTGAAGTCAAGCACAAACGTCAGCGCTGCCATGGATCACCCGAGATGCCAAAGCAACCCCCTGTCGAAAAACAGATTGAACTCGCTATTGCGATACTCA
>CAYGWR010000023.1:6393-7574 GCA_964353645.1 uncultured Dehalococcoidia bacterium | reverse complement strand
ATGCCAAAGCAACCCCCTGTCGAAAAACAGATTGAACTCGCTATTGCGATACTCAAAAAGGGTGGGATTGTCGCCTTCCCCACCGATACCGTTTATGGGCTCGGGGCCGATCCCTTCAATGAACAGGCAGTCGATAGAATCTATAAGGTAAAAAGGCGCCCTCACAACCTCCCCTTCCCCCTCCTGCTCGCTGAGAAATCTGATCTTTTGAAAGTTGCTAGCGTTGTACCCGAGATAGCATGGCAGTTGGCAGAGCGATTCCTCCCAGGCGGCCTGACGCTAGTCTTACGAAAAAGCCCCTGGGTGCCCGGTTCTGTGACTGCCGGCGGCGATACTGTTGCGGTGCGCATTCCCAACCACCCCGTACCCATTGCGCTCATTCGAGGGCTGGGCACCCCTATAGTTGGAACCAGCGCCAATCTCTCGGGGAGGTCGAGCCCAGTCACCGCTGAGGAGGTTCGCGAGCAGTTGGGTGAGCAAGTAGACCTCATCATCAATGGTGGTAAGTGCCCTGGTGGTACCGAGTCCACCGTGCTCGATATCAGCAGTAAAGTCCCTGCCCTAATCAGAGAAGGTGCAATACCCAGGGCTGAGATAGCAAAGCTCTGTGGGCCTCTTTTCACAAAGACGTGATGTCTGCTGGTTCGAGGGTAACAAAGACCTTCTGAATCCTCCTTTCATGGCGCCGTACGCTGGCAGAGTGTGATATAATATTCATACTTCCTAAAAAGATTGCTAAAACTAGAGAAGAAAAGAATGCGCATCGCTATTGGCTCCGACCACGCCGGGTTTGCTATGAAGCAAGCGATAGTCGGTTTACTATCTGAGTTGGGGCATAGCTACGAGGACTTCGGTTGCTTTAATAGCAGCCCCGTTGATTATCCTGACATCGCACGACCTGTAGCTGAGGCGGTATCTAAGAAGAGCTTTGACCGTGGTATTTTAATTTGCAGCACCGGCATTGGCATGTCCATTGTCGCCAACAAAATGCTTGGAGTCAGGGCTGCCGTATGTCATGACACATTCAGCGCCCGACGCGCCCGGGAGCACAACGACGCCAATGTGCTTTGCCTCGGCGAGTGGGTTATAGGTCAAGGGCTCATGCGCGAGATTGTTACTACCTACTTGAGCGCCGACTTTGTGGGTGGCAGACATGCCCGGCGGGTGGAAAAGATACACGC
>CAYGWR010000023.1:3662-6293 GCA_964353645.1 uncultured Dehalococcoidia bacterium | reverse complement strand
CCACACGATGCTTTCAGCACAGGACATGCCTCCACCTCAATCTCTGCAGCTTTGGGCATTGCCGTGGCCCGAGACTTAGCCGGTAAGGATTTTCACGTGGTCGCCGTCATAGGCGATGGCTCTTTGACCGGAGGCATGGCATTCGAGGGGCTGAACCATGGTGGCCACCTTGGTACCAGAATCATTGTTATCCTCAATGACAATGCTATGGCGATCTCGCCCAGTGTGGGCGCACTCTCCCGGTCCCTAAATAAGATCACGATCGACCCAAGATACTATCTAGCCAAAGAAGAGGCCGGACGGGTGATCAAGATACTACCCGGCGGTACAACTGTTTGGTCAGGGATGAAACGGTTCAAGACGGGCATTAAGGGTGTGGTTCTGCCGACTACGCTCTGGGACTCCCTTGGATTTAAATATATCGGTCCCATCGATGGACATAACATAGCCGAACTCGAAGAAGCCTTGATAAAGGCACGTGATTACACCCCGGGGCCTGTTTTCCTCCACGCTACTACCACAAAAGGAAAAGGTTATGAGCCTGCCGAGGAAGATAGCATCAAGTTCCACGGATTATCAGGCAGGAACAATGTGAGCACTAATATCCCTTCGTACAGCGAGGTCTTCGGCAAGACCATGCTGCGCCTCTTCCGGGAAAACGAGAAGTTGATAGCGATTAGCGCAGCCATGACTGAAGGGACAGGCTTGAGTCTGGTAGCTCAAAAGTTCCCCAAACGAGTCTTCGATGTCGGTATCTGCGAGCAGCATGCGGTAACCTTCGCCGCTGGCCTTGCCACGCAAGGTTTCGTCCCTATTGTAGCTATCTACTCCACCTTCCTGCAACGCGCATTCGACCAGATTATCCATGATGTATGCATCCAAAATCTGCCTGTTGTTTTCGCCATCGACCGCGCGGGCATCGTCGGCGAGGACGGCAAAACTCACCAGGGCACCCTCGATCTTTCATACCTGAGTTGCATTCCCAATCTGGTAGTAGCTGCGCCCAGCGATGAAAACGAACTCGGGCACATGCTCTATACCGCAGTAAGGTACGGAGGCCCTATAGCCATCCGTTATCCCCGAGGCAATGGCTGGGGAGTATCTCTGGAGGAGAAGCTCAAGGAATTGCCCATAGGTAAAGGGAACATTATCAAGACTGGAAGCGATTTGGCTATCATTGCTATCGGTTCCGCCGTAGTTCCCTCCCTGGAAGCAGCCTGGATCCTCAATAAAAAGGGCATCGACTGTGCCATAGTCAACGCCCGTTTCGCCAAGCCTTTGGATTCCGACCTCATCCTGGAAACTGTGAGCAAGACAAAGAGACTGGTCACCGTGGAGGAGAATGCTCTTGCTGGAGGCTTCGGTAGCGCGGTGCTGAGCCTTCTCTCTAGTATTGCTGGCGTTCGTGCCCTACGCATAGGGATTCCCGACGAGTTCGTGGAGCATGGTCCACAAGAACTCCTCCGTGCCAATTACAGCCTCAATGCCGAGGGTATAGTGCAGCGTATCCTGTCCTTCTTTCCTGAGCTTGCCCTACATCCTTACCATACTAAGGCTAAGGAGTGAGGAAAACGTCGCTGAGACTTCCCTGAAGGGGTATATCTGGTACAAGGCGCTCCAATTTTTTATCGAGAGGCAAAATGGCTGACCCGGATGCTATCTGGCAATTATACAGGGCAGAACTGGAGGCAGAGCTAAGATTTGCCGTGGGTGAAGCTTCCTTACCCATGTACGACATGATGCGCTACCATCTGGGGTGGATCGACGAACGAGGTAATCCTCAATCGGCAACGATAGGCAAAAGGCTTCGTCCCGTCCTCTGCCTTCTCGCCTGCCAAGCAGTGGGAGGGGAGTGGCAGCAGGCGCTCCCTGCAGCAGCAGCCGTGGAGCTGGTTCATAATTTCTCTTTGATCCATGACGACATCCAGGATGCAAGCTCGGAGCGACGAGGACGGGCTACCGTGTGGCACATTTGGGGCCAGCCTCAAGCGATAAATGTTGGCGATGGCATGCACGCCTTGGCGCTATCGTCATTGTTGAGACTCGAGGATGCCGGCATACCACACCAAAAGGTGGTGCGCGCCGCCCGTATCCTCGGTGAAGCTAGCCTCAAACTTTGCGAGGGACAATATCTCGACATCAGCTATGAAAACCGCCTCGACATCGGTATCAATGACTATTTGGAGATGATCGGCTGCAAAACCGCTGCCCTGTTCCGTTGCTCACTGGAAATCGGGGCACTTTTGGGCACAGACGACGAATCTCTGCTGGCGCGTCTGAAACTATTTGGCCATGATCTGGGAATGACTTTTCAGGTGCATGACGACGTCTTAAGCATCTGGGGTGACGAAAAGGTCACCGGCAAACCTAATACCTCCGACATCCAGATGAAGAAGAAAACATTGCCCATCGTCTATGCACTTGAGAAAACAAGGGGCGAGGACAGGGAACTGTTATGGTCAATCTATCAAAAAAAGGCGATTGGCCATGTTGATGTAGAAAATGTGCTGCGAGTGCTCAACAGACTGGATGCGCAGGGCTATGTTCAAGGCGTGAGCGACAGACATTACCGCCAAGCGATATCCGAATTGAATGCTGTTAATATACCATCATCAGCCAAGGAAGAGCTCA
>CAYGWR010000023.1:0-3562 GCA_964353645.1 uncultured Dehalococcoidia bacterium | reverse complement strand
TGCTCAAGAACCTGCTGAACCACCTCATGCTGCGCAGGTCAGAGGTGGTGATACTGGATATGGATGCCGGTGTTGAGCACCTGGGCCGAGGCACAGCGGCTTCTGTGAACGCCTTCGTAGTAGTGGTGGAGCCCGGGCAGAGGAGCATCGAAACAGCGAAGGCTGTAAAGAGACTAGCCCAGGATATAGGTATAAAGAAATGCTATGTCGTAGGCAACAAGATCGCCAGCGATGCTGACCGCCAGTTCATAACCGAAAACCTCCCCGATTTCGAGCTACTCGGCTACATCAGCCTTAATCCCAAAATCGCCGAGGCAGACCGCAAGGGCATAAGCCCCTATGATAACGACTCTAAAGTGGTATCTGAGGTAAAGACAATAAAGGAACGGCTGGAAGCTATCTCGAGGTGATACTATGAACAAGCAAACAGTTCGCGACATCGAGCTCAAAGGGAAGAGGGTACTGGTCAGGGTTGATTTCAATGTACCCCTCGAACCGCAGACCAAAGCCATCAGCGACGATAGCCGCATCAGGGCTGCGTTGCCCACCATAAAATATATCATCGAAAAGAAAGGCAAGGTAATACTCTGCTCACATTTGGGGCGTCCTAACGGCAAGGTCGTTGAGGATATGCGCCTGGCCCCCGTGGCAAAGCGCCTATCGGAACTGTTGAAGTCGCCAGTGCCTTGCACGAAGGACTGCATAGGGCCCGGGGTGGAAGAAGCAATCTCCAAAATGAAGGAGGGTGATGTCCTCATGCTGGAGAATCTCCGCTTCCACGCCGAGGAGGAGAAAAACGACCCTGGTTTTGCTAAAGCGCTTGCCAGGTTGGCCGATGTTTATGTCAACGATGCCTTCGGCACCGCACACCGCGCCCACGCCTCTACAGCGGGTGTTACCCAATATCTACCCGCAGTAGCTGGTTTTCTCATGGAGAAAGAGATAGACTACCTGGGCAAAGCCCTGGCCGGGGCCGCTCATCCCTTCGCTGCCATCATCGGCGGGGCCAAGGTTAGCGACAAGATGGCGCTATTGGAGAATATCCTGGGCAAAGTAGACTACCTGCTTATCGGCGGCGGCATGTGCTGCACCTTCCTCAAGGCTCAAAACTACGGTGTGGGCAAATCGCAGGTTGAGGAGGATAAGCTCAACGTCGCCCGCGACCTTATGAGCAAAGCTGCTAAGGCTAGCGTCGAGCTGGTACTGCCCGAGGATGTCGTCGTTGCTGAGAAGTTTGCCAGCGGCGTCCCCTTCAAGACCGTACCCATTGGCAGCATACCCTCCGACTGGTATGTTATGGACATCGGGCCCAAGACTGTCAGAAGCTTCAGCGACAGGCTTAAGAAATGCAAGACGGCCTTCTGGAACGGCACCATGGGCGTCTTCGAATACAAAGAGTTCCGTGCGGGAACCGAGGGGATAGCGAAACAACTGGCAAACCTCATCCGCCAGAGGCGGACCACTATCACCGGAGGAGGCTCCACTGCCGAGGCAGTGATGGAGCTTGGCCTCGATAATAAGATGAGCCATGTCTCCACCGGCGGAGGCGCAGCCCTCGAGTTTCTGGAAGGCAAGACCCTGCCCGGCGTGGCAGCGCTGCTGGACAAAAAAGGCTAACGGGGGTAACGATGCTGAGCCTGGAACAATTAAAGGAAATCACGAGGCAATCTGACTCAAAGATAGTGCTCCTGGTAATCGATGGCTTGGGTGGGCTGCCCAGACCGGAGACCGGCAAGACTGAGCTTGAGACTGCCCATACCCCCAACCTCGCCGAATTGGCAAATAAGGGGAATTGTGGCTTAACCGACCCCGTATCGCCGGGCATCACACCAGGCAGCGCGCCGGGGCATCTCGCGCTTTTCGGCTATGACCCCATTAAGTTCGCAGTGGGGCGAGGTATACTGGAGGCCATGGGCATCGATTTCGACCTCAAGAAAGGAGATGTGGCAGCTCGAGGCAATTTCTGCACCATAGACAATAAAGGTCTTGTTACAGACCGCAGGGCAGGTCGAATATCAACAGAACAAAACGCTGAGCTATGCAAGAAGCTGAGCAAAATTACGCTCGAGAGCGCCCAGCTTTACGTCGTACCAGTGAAAGAGCACCGTTTCCTGTTAGTATTTCGTGGCGAGGGATTGTCAGGCGATGCCAGCGATTCCGACCCCCAGCAGGTAGGAGTAACGCCATTAAACGTAGTCGCGCTTTCTCCCAAAGGGAAGAAAACAGCCAAGCTCGCCAATGATTTTGCAGCTAAGGCGAAAACCGCCCTGGCCGATTCCCATCCCGCCAACATGGTGCTGCTGCGCGGCTTCTCCCAGCACCCCAACCTGCCAACTATGAGCGATATTTTCAAATTGAACCCGGCTGCCATAGCTGCCTACCCCATGTACCGTGGGCTGGCTAAGTTGGTGGGCATGAAGATTCTCAACACAGGCGCCACTATAGAGGAGGAGTTCGACACGCTGGTTAGGCATTACGCTGAGCACGACTTCTTCTTTATCCATGTCAAGAAGACCGACTCCACCGGTGAGGACGGCGACTTCGATGCCAAGGTTCGCGCGCTGGAGGAAATCGACAGGCTTCTGCCTAAGATAACCAGCCTCAATCCTGATGTCCTGATAGTCACCGGCGACCACTCCACACCGGCGATGCTCAAAGGGCATAGCTGGCATCCTCTGCCACTTGTTTTATACTCTAAATGGTGCCGTGCCGACCGAGTGCGAGAGTTCGGGGAAACGGCCTGCGCCTCCGGTAGTTTGGGGAAGTTCCCCGCAGTGGAGGTTATGCCTCTGGCAATGGCCAATGCCCTTAAGCTGACTAAATTCGGCGCTTAGGAGGATATCCCGATGCGGACACCCATAATTGCTGGCAACTGGAAGATGAACACCACCGTCGCCGAGGCAATGGAGCTGGTCAAAGCGATGAAGGAAAAGCTGCACCAGATAGCAGGGGTGGAAAAGGTGCTCTGCCCTCCTTTCATCTCCCTGACCGCAGTCAAGGAGCTCATCAAGGGCACCTCTATCAAACTGGGGGCACAGAATATGTATTTCGAGCGCAGCGGCGCTTACACTGGCGAGGTATCCCCGGCAATGCTCACCGGGCTTTGCGAGTTCGTTATCCTGGGGCACTCCGAGCGAAGGGGATATTTCGGGGAAACCGACCAACTGGTCAACAAGAAGGTTAAAGCCGCACTCGCAGTAGGGCTCACTCCCATCGTATGTGTCGGCGAAAGCCTGGAGCAGAACAACGCCAGCGAGACTGTAGGAGTTATCACACGACAGGTCAGGGCAGCTTTCGAGGGTATAGCCTCACCCAAGGGAACGGTTATAGCCTACGAACCTATTTGGGCTATTGGCACCGGCAAGTCAGCCAGTGGTGAACAGGCCAACGCCGTTATTAAAGTTATTCGCAGCACCGTTGCCCAGATTTACGGCGACTCCGTAGCCCAGGCGATGCGCATCCAGTATGGCGGCAGTGCCAACAACGCCAACATCGCCGAATTCATCAGACAGCCCGAGATAGACGGCGCACTGGTAGGAGGCGCCAGCCTTAAAGCAGCGGA
>CAYGWR010000022.1:0-21183 GCA_964353645.1 uncultured Dehalococcoidia bacterium | reverse complement strand
CTCCACTTCCCACATCGTAACCTTTTCGACCCATATTTCATTTATCCGGGCGGATGGGCTATCGGTTCTCCACCTTTCTTCTACTGGCTTTTGGGCTTCTTCGCCTGGGTCTTCGGGGCCGGCTCCCCATCCCAGAAGGTTATAGAGACTGTGGGTGCCTATTTCCCGGCAATCTTGGGAGCTCTAGTGACCGTGCCGGTGTACTTCATGGGAAAAGAGCTATTCAGCAGAAAGGCTGGCCTTATCGCTGCAGCCCTGATTGCTATACTTCCTGGTCAGTTCCTGTGGCGCTCCATGTTGGGGTTCCCCGATTATCATATCACCGAAACCCTGTTCAGTGCCACAGCGATGATGTTCTTGATACTGGCGTTGAAAAGCTCAAAACAGAAAGAGATTTCCTTCAAAAGCCTTTGGGTGAGGGATTGGGGAACCCTACTAAGGCCTTTGGTCTACTCTTTACTTGGCGGGATAGCACTGGGCCTCTATCTACTTACTTGGGGTAGTGCTGGCCTATTCATATTCATAATCTTCGTCTTCGCGGTCGTACAATATATTACGGACCATTTGAGAGGGAGGTCAACTGATTATATTTGTATCGTTAGCGCCGTATCCTTCATCACCGCACTAGTGCTGATGGCCCTATCCTGGAATGGATATTCAGCGTGGAATCTTGGGTTTGCATCGCTGCTCATCGGCATAGTGACCGTCCTGGCACTGGGCGTCCTTTCTGCCTTAATGGCTGCTAAGAATATGAAGCGATACTACTACCCTGTAGCGCTGATGGTGTTGGGTGGTATAGGTGTGGCATTGTTTTATCTCGTCAACCCCTCGTTGCTCAACTCAATTCTAGATAAGATAAGCATGTTTAGGCCGGCTCCGGGCAGGTTGACAATCGCCGAAGTCAGGGGACTTTCCTTGTCCTCAGCATGGGAGATGTTCACCACTGGTTTCTATCTTGCCCTGATATCCCTCGTCTTAATAGCCTACCTTGTGGTAAAGGAAGGAAACGCGACCAAGACGTTGCTACTTGTGTGGAGCCTGATAATGCTAGTAGCCACATTTGGGCAAAACCGCTTTGCCTACTACTTCGCGGTGAATGTTGCGCTTCTGGCAACATACCTCCCCTGGAGAGTACTGGACCTTGTCGGCCTCTGGAAAACCTCTGCAGGGATCCCAAAGCAACAAAATATCAAGAGTGAGAAGGTTGAGAGAGAGAAGGAGAGGGTTAAGCTAACTAAGAAATCGAAGCGCAAGCAGGCGAAGGTACGAAGGGGAGCGAGAAGGACACCTATTACACAACATCGTGGCGCGACGTATGCCTACAGCATCATAGCTATAGTAGTCGTATTCTTTCTGGTGTTCTATCCTAATATCGGACCAGCAATTGACCGAGTCAAGGCCAATACAGGCGTTGACAGCGATTGGCATGAAGCGCTTGTGTGGATGAGAGGGAATACCCCTGATCCCTTTAATAACCCTGACTTCTATTATGAAATACCCCCGAGACCGCCGGCTGGAGAGGCTTACCAATATCCGGACTCAGCATATGGGGTGATGAGCTGGTGGGACTACGGTTACTCGATTACCTATATCGCCCACCGCATACCAAATGCGAATCCGAGCCAGTCTGGTGCGCCGGATGCAGCCTTATTCTTTACCGCGCAGGATGAGGCGTCGGGCAGCCAAGTACTGGATAGGCTGGGCTCTAAGTATGTAATCATCGATTATTCCATGGCTTCCGCGAATTGGAAGTTTTATGCCATGGTGGTCTGGGCTGGAAAGAACCAATCTCAATTTTTCGATGTATTCTATCAGAGTACTCAGGCAGGAACACTTCAGCCAGTGATACTTTATTATCCTGAGTATTATCAATCTATGTGCTCCCGATTATACTTTTTTGCAGGAAAAGAATGGGTTCCTCAACAGACCTTGGTAGTTTCCTGGACTGAGAGGGAGTTGACAAGCACCGAGGGCAACACGTTCAAGGCAAAGGTCGTCTCAGATCAGAAAACGTTTCCTACTTATGACAGTGCGAAGGCGTTTGTAGATGCTAACCAAAACTATCGAATAGTGGGCACGGATCCGCTTGTCAGCCCTGTGCCCCTCGAGAAATTGGAGCACTACAAGTTGATCCACCAATCTCCAGGTGTATTTGCAACACAGCAATCCGAAAATATCTCCTATGTTGAAATATTCGAGTATTCTCCCTAAAGAACACCCCTACAGCCCACTCTAAAAAAGCGAATCCACCTAAGGTGAATCCCTTGTTTGTCAAATTAACTGCCTTATGCTACACTACATCTAGATTTAGCTTGCAGGGATACTGACCGTTTAGAGGAAAGCCAAAGATGGACAGGGAGACATTAAACTCTAAGCAAGCACAGCACAAGCATAGGGTCATCGCCGCCATCCCTTGTTTTAACGAGGAGCGCTGCATCGGCAGTGTGGTGCTGAAGACAAAGAAGTTTGTCAGCAGCGTGATAGTAATAGATGACGGCTCAACCGATGCTACTGCTGAGGTTGCTGAGGCTGCTGGTGCTTCGGTTCACCAACATGACCGTAATCGGGGATATGGAGCTGCTATACGTAGCGCACTCGAAAAGGGGAAACAACTAGGAGCAGATGTGCTGGTAATCGTTGATGGGGATGGACAACACGATCCGAAGGATATACCTAAGCTTGTTAAACCCCTTATTGATGGTGAAGCAGATGTTGTAATAGGGTCTCGCTTTCTGGGGCAAGGTAAGAAGCCGCCCTTCTACCGACGTGTGGGACAGCGTGTCTTGACCACAGTCACCAATGTAGGTTCCGGTCAAAAGGTTAGCGATTCCCAGAGTGGATTCAGGGCATACTCTTCAAAGGCTCTCAATGCCCTTAATTTGGCCGAGGATGGGATGTCAGTGAGTTCCGAGATGCAGTTCGCCATAGGCAAAAGCGGTTTAAAAGTAAAAGAAGTGCCCATAGATGTCACTTACGAGGGTAAAGCTAAAAGGAGCCCACTGGAGCATGGCATAGGCGTACTGAGCAGGGTTCTCGTACTCTTCAGCCTTAGGCAGCCACTGCTGTTGTTTGGATTGCCTGGGCTTGCGGTCCTGGTAGGCGGCCTGGTTTTAGGCGCACGTGTCTTGGCAGTGTATAGCAATACGCACGAACTAGCTGTAGGCAATGGTATGATTACAATTTTGCTCTGCTTGTCTGGACTGCTGTCATTGTTTACTGCGCTAATGCTGCAAGCGATGAAGGAGTTGTTGCGGGGAGAAATTGCTCAGCAAGCAAAGGAAGTCAAAGGGTACGCTCCAGATCGTAAATCAGGGGCAGAGAATCATCAGCCTCCCGTGGAGCCAGCTTGACCCTCCGACATCGATACGTTTACCTGCATCCCGAGACCATACCTCAAGCAGCATCGGTAAAATACATATTTTAATGAACAGGATCAAGGGGCATATCTAGTGGTGAAAAAGGTATCTGTCATTCTGGTGAACTACAATGGTATGCTTCATCTAGATACTTGCATTCCATCCATCTTGAATCAGACTTACCAGAACTTTGAAATTATTTTTGTTGACAATGATTCCGGAGACGGAAGTTTAGAATACGCTCGCCGCAAGTTTCCCCGGCTTGTTTTTGTTGCCGCTAAGGAAAACCTGGGTTATGCTGGTGGCATCAATGCAGGGTTGGTACATGCTACAGGGGAGTATATTGCCCCACTCAACATAGACACCGAAGTCTCCCCCAACTGGCTGAGCGTCATGGCTCGTTTTCTTGATGAAAATCCGCGAGCAGGGGTCGTCACCCCCAAGATATTGCTTTTCGATGACCGTAGCAAAATCAATACTATGGGGTCGAATATCCATGTTACCGGCCTCGGTTTCTGCCGTGGGCTGAACAAACCGGATGATAACTTAACGAGCCCGCAGAGAGTGCCTGGAGTGAGTGGCTGTTCGTACCTGATTAGGCGAGAGATACTTGAGAAGATGGGTGGCGCACCCGAGGAAAGCTTCATGGCCAACGACGACGTGGTACTCTCCTGGCTAGTAAACCTCATGGGTTACGAGTTGTATTGCCTGCCTGAGGCGGTAATTTACCATAAGTACACGCTGAAGATGAACCCGGAGAAGTTCTACCAACTTGAGAAAAGCCGACACGCCCTGCTGCTCTACAGCCTTAAGCCCCTGACACGCATAATCTGTTTCCCCGTCTTCGCTCTTACGGAGCTTCTGATAATGGGCTATTGTTTAATAAAGGGCAGGCGCTATATTCAAGCTAAGTTCAAGGCCTGGGGAGCAGTCTGGGAGAACAGAAAATATATAAGGGAAAGAAAGACGCAGGTTCAAAAATTGAGAAGGATTTCCGACTTCCAGTTGCTAAAGAAGATGCGCTGGAATTTGGAATGGAATCAGCTATTGCGCATTGCTTAAGAAGCACGAGTTGAACACGGCGAAACCGACTAATTCTTACGTACTATCAGGGTGCGAGGGAACAATTGAATATTTGTATGCTCACGGATCAGTTCCCACCAGATCTTGGCGGCGTTAGTTCCTACGTCTACAATTTGTCAAGAAGTCTGGTAAAGCGAGGTCATGCTGTCGCTGTCATAAGCCGGGGGAGTTGGAGAGGCTCTAAATACGAAAGGGTAGATGGTATCTCTGTGCACCGGGTGCGCTTCATACCTTCGTATCCATCACCCTTTTGGCTGCAGGGGGTCTGGGTAAACAAGCTGTTTAAGTCGTTGGAATCAGATTTCGACCTACTACATGTGCATGGGGCACTTGTGCCTGTAATTCATACTTCACTGCCCATTGTTTTCACATCACATGGCACTATTAAGAAAGATATTGAAAACATGCCGGTGAGAAGCTTTCATTTTCGTGTGGTTAAGATGCTGGGCAGGCGACTATTCCAGGCAGAAAGAAGTCTCTTGCATAACGCTGATGTGATCACTGCAGGTTCACAGTCATGCGCAAAAGAGCTGACAGAATACCACAAATTCGACGGGAGAATTACCGTTGTGGGTAATGGTGTCGATTCCACCATCTTCACTCCAGCCCAGGGGAAAAGCGGCGAACCCTATGTACTGTATACTGGCCGTCTGGAGACTCGAAAAGGCTTAGTTGATTTGATAGAGAGCGCTCGGTATGTGTGCCAGAAGCATGAGAATGTGAAGTTTGTTCTGGTGGGCAAGGGGACTATCGAAGGGATGCTTAGAACGATGACCAGTAAGCTTGACTTGGAGCAAAACATCCTGTTTGCCGGCCATATATCTGATAGAAGTAGACTGATCCGATATATTCAGTACGCAATGGTCTATGTTCTTCCTTCGTACTACGAGGGTCTGCCTACTTCGTTGCTGGAGGCTATGGCTTGCGGGCTACCATCGATTGCAACAAATGTCGAAGGGAACTCAGAGGTGATAAGCGATGGTGAAACGGGTTTGCTGGTTCCGCCAAGAAATCCCAAGTCATTAGCTGAGGCTATATTGAAGTTGTTAGATGATATAGAGTTACGGCATAAGATAGGGGCTAATGCCAGAAAACACATTACGAATAACTACGATTGGAAGCTTGTTGTAGATAGAATAGAGGCTATCTACTCTGCTGTTACGGGGTCAAAGCCGGGTTCCGGGTAATATTAGATACCTGACTTTAGCAGCAGCCCTGAGAACGTAAAGACTATGAACCATCATCGTCTTATCGGGGCGGAATGCAAATGTATAAGTGACCTGCCAAAAAACATGTAAAAATTGGCAGTGTATCATTTGGAGGTGGTGGGTCAATGTGAGCTACTTATCTATTGAGGATGGATTGGGGACAGCATGAAGCACTGCAGGGCGGTGGTGGCTGCAACATATTACAATAGTAAGGTAAAAAAAGAACCCCCCGACACGAGGTGGTGCTTCTGGAAAATAGTACGTTCTACTCAGTTACCATTTGATTGGTTGATTTTGCGAGCAATGGCGATGACGGTTCGTGGTCGTCCCCTTTTAGGCACTATTTCCCCAACCTTGTAACGTATAATGTACGAAAAATAGTTAATTACATTTTTGATAAATGGGGTGAGGCTAAGCCTACTGACACTACCTTTCGACTCATGGTATGATAATGACCGAGCATTATTGCGTTGATTTACAACATTGGTCTTTTGCTTGGGCCTGACGAAACCGCTTACCCTTCTAAGTACTCCCAATATCCTCCTTGCTACTCGAAGAAACATTAACTGTGGAACTGTGGAGTATTCATATATCTTGACCAATTCAAATCCGGTTCGTCCAAGTAGTTCTCTCAAGCTAATTTCATTAAAAGTGAAGAGATGGTCTGGGAGCTGGAATGATGGTAATAGACTATTGTAGCGGGCTTCAAAGTCACTACTCCCGGTCTCGAATGCTAATATCCCACCATTTTTTAGCCTATCGTTCATCTTGCGGAATTCTGAGATGGGGTCATAGAAGTGACTAAGAACATCACAATGGTATATAATGTCGAACCTCTGCCCTTCGAATGACGACACATCCAAAGGAGACGCCTCACAGGGTATTTTCAATCTCCTCACGAATTCAGTTAGAGTCCGATTCAATTCGATACCATGTACTGTGAATCCCGCTCTCCTTGCTTCATATAAGAACCATCCTGCACCGGCCCCGATTTCCAGAATAGAGCCACTATTCTTGTATTTCTTGATAATCCGAATGTGGTGTCTGGCATATACTTTCTTGATGAATGACCCTGATATGAAGGATTGTGCATTTGAGTGGCTCTGGTCGCTAGCATACATGTTGAGAATCTCAGAAAGCGTTGGTCGTGGGGACACGAATACTAACCCGCAATGGGGACATTTTCTGGCCGTGTATCCGTTCTCTTCCCATAACACTTCATCACTATCAATATTGCAGAAAATACATTGGATAGCTCCCATTGTCAACTTTCCTGTTCTATCTGAAATTCTTGCGACATTCTACAGCGAAATGTATACTAGTGCAAGAAGCCCCGTAGTCAAAATCTGAGGGCTTTGTTGGCCTGGGGCATTGTTGAGAAGTCGACGAATGTTAGTCAAGCGAATGTCTTTTTTCATTATTACTGGCGTTAAGGGAGGCATTGCCGTTGAAAATCCTGTATTGTGACCCTTCTGCTATCCAAATTGGAGGAGCGGATTCGGTTCATAATTATGAGTTGGTCACTAACCTGTCAAGGTTAGGACACGTAGTTGTATCTCTAAAGGCGAAGCGTCCTGGAGCCAGACTGGGAAGCGATGCTGATATCCGGTCGTCCCTATGGGAGCACACAAAGCACAATTTGCGCTCGCTGCCGCTCTATAAGGTTTTCCTGAAAGGAGTAAGGATTCTCCAATACTCCTGGCGCGAAGGCTTTGTCTTTCTTTCGGCCTTTGTAGTGATAGTGAGGCACCAGGGAAAGCTCGACGTTATCTATAGGAGACATAGTGTATTCAATAGCGAATTTCTGTTGTCCAAGTTATTCAACATTCCTTTGGTCAAAGAAGTGAACGGGATAATGGCTGACGAAGCAAGGATGCAGAATGTAGGAGGGAATCTGTTCTCGCGAGTCATCGACATAATAGAGAGATTCAATATGCCAAAAGCGGACCGAATCATTGTAGTTACATCGAAGCTGAAGGATGTTCTCCATCATGATTATGGTGTCCCTGAAGAAAAGATCGTTGTCATATTGAATGGCGCAAATACTGACCTGTTTAAGCCAATGGAACCTCTGGAGGCGAGAAATAAGTTGAGTCTAAACCAAAGCGATAACTGTGTCTGCTTTGTTGGCAACTTAGCCCAATGGCAGGGGGTTGAATATCTTATACAGAGTGCGCCCCTTGTGCTTTCTAGGTGCCCCAACACCAATTTCTTGGTTGTTGGAGATGGTGTGATGAAGGAAGAACTTGTTGCTCTGGCAAAACGGACTGGGGTCAGTGACAGGCTCATCTTTACTGGTTTTGTTCCCTATGAACTAGTCCCAGACTATATAAATTCTGGTGACATATGCGTAGCTCCCTTTCGTGTAAAGAGAAATGAGCGAAGTGGGGTGTCACCATTGAAACTATGTGAGTATCTGGCATGCGCGAAGCCGGTGGTGGCATCGAGAATAAGCGGTTTGGAGTTCATAGAGAACAATGGAGCCGGTATGCTGGTGGTTCCAGAGGTCGTTAGAGAACTCGCTGATGCGATTATTAGATTGCTCGAAGCCCCTGACCTTAGAAAGAAGATGGGCGAAAACGGCCGAAGATATGTAGTAGAAGAGCGAAGCTGGGAAAGCGTGGCTCGGAAGGTAGCCGTAGTTTGCCAACAACTCGTGGAAGAGCACAGAGGGGGCAATTCCTGAAACCAGTTCAAATCAATCCTGCTTTCAAAAATCATCTGTAGATAAGTCTGAGGGGGCTCAAAGCGAGGCTCATGAGCTTTGCCCACTTGGTATCGGTTCCATAATCGAGGTGGCAGTTGAAGCCATGAATTACGTGCTGGTAGGTTGTCTTGGAACCGTGTACCCTAAGTATCCTTACGGTCGCGGCAGTCTGGGCGTTGTAAGTGACCACCAGGCCGCCATGTCTGAATACGCCTAGGTTCTTGGAGGGGAAGAAGCTGAAGCAGTAGGCATCACCATAGATCTTGTCTCTATATTCGGCCTAACCTTCAGCAATGCACTACTTCGGCACAGTCATGTATAATTGTATGATATGGACATCATTGACAAAAGGAGAAGACTGTGGCGGGTTGACAGGCAGCGGCATCTGGTAACTACTAGACACTAGATTTCAAACGAATAAATAAAAGACTATAATACTTGTGTAACAGAGAGCCAGATTCTATTATTGCCTCGGAGGCTTTGAAAAACTATTGTGGTATCGTTAATTTTAGGGAGCAACTGGATGAAGACGTGCTGCGCGAGGGGTTAGAGTTAAAAGCAATTACCCGTTTCTTGAAATCCCATAAGTGAGAGGACATGTTGATATGACTAACGATCAGATTTGTACAAGGTGTATCATGGACACCTCGGACCCTGATATCCGATTTGACGAAAAGGGAGAATGCAACCATTGTAGGACTTATGATGAACTAATCAAAGCTTATACTTTCACAGGTGAAGAGGCGCAACGGAGACTTAGCGCAATAGTGGATAAGATCAAAAAGAATGGCCGTAATAAAGAGTGCGATTGTGTCATCGGTGTAAGCGGAGGGGTGGATAGCACCTACAATGCGTATATTGCGAAGAAGCTTGGCTTGCGGCCACTGGCGGTGCACTTAGATAATGGCTGGAACTCCGAACTGGCTAATTACAACATAGAGAGGACTTTAAAAGGGCTAGATATAGACCTCTATACTTATGTCATAGACTGGGATGAGTTTCGAGATTTACAGTTGTCGTACTTCAAGTCAGGCGTCATCAATATAGAGGTTCTCACAGACCATGCGATAAGGGCTACTCTGTACAAAGTAGCTAACGAAAAGGGCATCAAGTACATCCTTTCTGGCGTCAACTTTGCGACTGAGGCTATACTGCCTATGAGCTGGGGTTACAGTAACTTTGATGTGGTCAATATCAAGGACATACATCGTAGATTTGGCAAAGTGAAATTGAAGACCTTCCCGACGCTAAGTATGGCCAAGTTCTTATATTATCAATACGCCAAAGGCATTAGGCCTGTGTTTCTTTTAGACTATGTATCTTATGAAAAGAAAGAAGCTAAACCTTTCCTCCAAAAGGAACTCGACTGGAAAGATTATAGCGGCAAACATGGCGAATCTACATTTACTTACTTCTATCAATCGTACATTCTGCCAAGGAGACTCAAAGTGGACAAAAGAAGGGCGCACTTATCCTGTCTGATTTGCTCAGGGGAGATTACAAGAGAAGAAGCTCTGAAGGAGTTGCAGAAGCCTCTTTTTACCGAGCAAGAACTGAGGGAAAATAGGGAATACACCATAAAGAAGCTAGGGCTTACAGAGAAAGAGTTTGAAAATTACATGGATCTCCCAGTTAGAAGCCATCTTGATTTCAAGACTAACTTCATAAGTATTTACCACTTGATGGCACTTAAGAAGCTCATTGCTATGCCACTGAGCTATGTTAAGAAGTCTCTAAGAATTGCCCTGAAACCTGCAAAGCTCCTTACGAAGCACTTAAGTCGCGATTCGGCAAAAGAAAGCTAAGACCTATTGTTGAACCATGAATGATAGGCGCAATCTTTATGAAGTTTGGCCTAGCTCCAGCTACAAGGACTACTTTCATGTCGATATCCTTGGGGTATGCGAGAATTTCCTAATTCCCTTCACCGTTTCCTCTATCTGCTCTTCGCTCAGTTCCGGGTACATAGGCAGTGAAAGGACTTGCTCCTGAGCCAGCTCGCTCTGTGGGAAATCACCCGGCTTATAGTTAAGATACCTATACACCTCCTGTAGATGGAGAGACAAAGGATAGTAGACCATGGTCTGGATGCCCTTGGATTCCAGATATTTCCGTAGCTGGTTCCTATTCAAGCGAGAGTCTTTGAGACGGATGGTGTAGTAGTTGCAGGAAGGCTTGCTGTATTTTTCAACGAACGGAGGCTCAATGCCGTCCACCTGGCTCAACAGCCGGGTGTATTGTGTTGCCTTGCTGCGCCGCAGTTCGTTCCACCGTTCAAGGTGCCTCAGCTTTACTCTCAAGATAGCAGCTTGTAATGCATCGAGGCGGCTGTTGAAGCCGTGCATGACGTGCTGGTAGGTTGCCTTAGAGCCGTGAACTCTGAGTATCCTGACTGTCTCAGCAATGTTCGGATCGTTGGTAACCACCATACCGCCATCGCCATAGGCACCGAGGTTCTTGGCAGGGAAGAAGCTGAGGCAGCCGGCGTCACCAAGCGAGCCCACTTTAATGCCCTTGTATTCTGCGCCCAGCGACTGGGCACAGTCTTCGACTACTTTGAGATTATGTTTTTTGCTAATCTCAAGGATGGGCTCCATGGCCGCGGGCTGGCCATAGAGGTGGACGGGGAGTATGGCTTTGGTTTTGGAGTTAATCTTCTGCTCAATCTGCGCAGGATCTATGTTGTAGGTCTTCGGGTCAATGTCTATGAATACCGGTTTGGCGCCGCATTTGGCTATGGATTCAGCGGTGGCGATGAAAGTGAAGGGAGTGGTGATTACCTCGTCGCCGTCTTTGATGCCACAGGCGAGCAGGGCCAGGTGCAAGGCATCGGTGCCCGAGGCGACGCCCACGGCGAACTTGGTGCCGCAATAGGCAGCCATCTCATCCTCGAAGGCTTTGACCTCAGGGCCCAGGATGAACTGCCCGTTCTGGATGACGCGATGAATGGCAGCGTCGATTTCATCTTTTATTGAATCATATTGAGCCTTGAGGTCAACTAAGGGTATGGTCAATGGGCTATCCTCTCAAATGCCTTACTCTTACATCGGAAAATCACTAAGTTTTTCACCGAGTTTTCCTTTTGCGGTACTTATTTTCATCCACGATAAACAAAGTTCCTTTGAAATCGCCTTCCCTTTTTAGAAGCTTTTCCAATACTTTGTGGCATCTTTGAAGTGATTTTGAGCTATATGCCTTGAGTACAACAACTCCATTGTGATACTGAGGTGGATATCTCCTTATGTTCCCCAAACCTCTATCATAGGTGAGCAAAATCGCCTTTTCTCCTGAGCAATTTTAAATACCTCTTGATTTTCTATGCCTGGCCCAGCAAGATCATGGATTCTTTCCACTGTGAAGCCTAAGGACTTGAGTAAATTGAGTGTTTGCCTAGAGACACATTCGTCAACGACGAAAGTGAGCACTATCTTACCTCGACTGTGTAGACTTCTTCCTCTTCAATCATCTCCTTAGCGTACCTAATACATGCCAGAATATCTTCTTTGGTAAGCTGCGGATAATGTTCTCTGGTAATTTCCTCAGAAGTTAAACCATCTCCTAGCAAACCCAGAACGATATCTACAGGGATGCGAGTTCCTTTTATATGTGGTTTCCCGTGAAGAATCCTGGGACTAGCTTCGATTCTATCAGCAAGCTTTGCCATTTAATCCTCCTCAACCTCGATTTCCACTTCGCTTTTCTTACGATAGATTTTACCACATTTGGAGCACTTCGCCTTCTTGCCGTTTCCGAAATCGAGCTTCGTGCTACATTCGCAGACCCAGCCGTTTACGCGAGCTGGATTGCCATAAGCCAGGGCGTAATCGGGTATGTCGCGGGTGACTACAGAGCCAGCGCCGATGAAGGCATACCTGCCGATGCTATTGCCACAGACGATGGTGGCATTGGCGCCAATGGTGGCTCCTTTCTTCACCAGGGTAGTTGAATATTTACCCCTCTGTGATATGTGACTGCGCGGGCTCTTGACATTGGTAAAGACGCAGGAGGGGCCGCAGAAGACATTGTCTTCCAGGGTGACGCCGTCGAAAACGGATGCATTGTTTTGAATCTTAACATTGTTGCCGATATTTACATTCTCACCAATAAATACGTTCTGCCCGATGGTGCAGTTTTTGCCTATGGTCACATGAGGCATGATGTGGGAAAAATGCCAGATTTTGGTGCCTTCACCGATGCTGGACGGTTCCTCTACAAGGCTGGCGGGATGAACGAAGAAGCTGGTTTTAGCAGATAGAGAAATATTTTCACCACGCCCCTGGAGTGACCTCTGGCAGGCGTCCAAAACCTGCAACACCCTCAGGCCGCTGCTGCCATCAGTTCTGGGTTTACTGCGTGTTTCCAGACACTCAAGAAAATGCTGGCACTCCAGTTTGAGCGGCTCTGCCATGGTGAATTCAACGGGTGTGGCTTCTTGCTTGCGTGGCACAGGTACACGGTCAATCCACTCTATGCCGTGCTCGTAGAGCAGGAGCTTCTTCTCAGGAGCGACATCGTCAAACACTGCCATGCTCTTGTCGCCGATAACAACCAGCTTCTGCTCCTTGTAGGGATGGAGCCAGCTAACGAAGATGTGCGCTCTAACCCCGCTGCTGAAGCTCATAGTGGTAACAGTGACATCGGCTATATTTTGGTGGAGGTAGCAACCTCCGTGCGCAGAAACCTCCTGGGGCAATTCGTTAAGCAGGAGCAGGATGGCCGATATGTCATGGGGAGCGAAGCTCCAAAGGATGTTTTCCTCAGTTCTGAACTTGCCCAGGTTGAGCCTGCTGGAGTAGATGTAGTTTATCTTTCCCAACTCACCATTATCTACCATTTGCTTAAGCTTTACGATTCCGGGGTGATATTCCAGCACGTGCCCCACCATCAGGATTTTACCTGTTTCTTCAGCGAGTTTGACTATCTCCTCTCCCTCTTTGACTGTTAGGGCCAACGGCTTTTCCACAAAGACATCTTTGTTTGCCAGCAGGGCTTGTTTTGTCATGGAAAAGTGAAGAACTGCAGGGGATGACACTACAACACCTTTGATTTCTCTGTGTGCTAATACTGTCTCAAAGCTGGTTTCCGTATTGATATTAGGGTAAAGAGTTCTTAGCTTGCTTAGTACCTTGGAGTCGCTATCACATATCGTATGGAGGGCACCAAGCTCAGCGAAGTTACGGACCAAGTTCTTACCCCAGTAACCACAACCAACAACAGCTATATTCTTAACCATTTGATTACAACCTTATGATATTCCTGTTCTTAAGTTTCCTGGTAACACCACGCGTGTCAAATACTAAACTAGCCTTCTTAGCTATATCCTTATAATCATAGCTAGTATGGTCGGTGGCTATCACCACGCAGTCTGCTTTAGACAAGCGTTTGTCAGTTAGTTCAACTGATGTCATCGTGCTCTCTGAAACCTTGATATTGGCTACGTAGGGGTCGTTGTAAGATACGTTGGCTCCCTTTTCGCGGAGGAGCTGGATTAGCTTAAGCGAGGGTGATTCTCTAGTATCCTCCACATCTCTCTTGTAAGCTACCCCCAGCACCAGCACCTTGGCCTTTTTCAAGCTCTTGCCTTTAGCGTTCAGAGCCTCCATGATGCGAGAGACGACATAGTAAGGCATCTGTTCATTAATATCCGCAGCGAGCTCAATGAATCTGGTATGAAAGTCGTATTCTCTGGCCTTGTTTGCCAGATAGTAGGGGTCAAGCGGGATGCAGTGCCCCCCAATCCCTGGACCGGGGTAGAAAGGCATGTAGCCGAAAGGCTTGGTAGCAGCGGCATCAATAACTTCCCATACACTTATCCCCATCTTCTCGCAGAGCAGAGTAAGCTCGTTGACCAGAGCGATGTTCACATTGCGGAAGACGTTCTCAAATACCTTGGTCATCTCAGCGACCTCTGGACTTGAAACCGTGACTACCACATCGGCTACCTGGCTGTAGAGAAGCTCGGCGAGCTTGGTTGACTTTGAATCTATGCCTCCCACCACCTTGGGCGTGTTCTTGATATTGAAGTTTTTGCTGCCGGGATCAACCCTTTCCGGTGAGAAAGCGAGGTAAAAATCCTTTCCTGCTTTTAGCCCTGAGCGCTCCAGAATGGGCAACATTACCTCCCTGGTAGTGCCGGGGTAGGTTGTGCTCTCAAGGACTACGAGTTGCCCCGGCTGAAGGTATTTGGAAACCGTTTCAGACTCGCTGATCACGTAGGATAGCTCTGGGTCCTTAGTCTTGGTAAGAGGAGTGGGAACGCAGATACAGAGGGCATCCGCTTCCTTAGCTCTGCTCTGGTCTGTGGTTGCCTCAAGGTGCTTACCTGCAATTGTCGCCGAGAGGCTGGCGCTGCTCACATCAGCTATATAAGACTGACCTTTGTTGACCAAATCCACTCTTTTTTGCTGGATATCGAAGCCTAATACCTTGAATCCTGCCTTCGAAAAGGCTAGAGCTAGTGGTAGACCTACGTAGCCAAGGCCTACGATGCCGATGACGGCGGTCTTGTTCTTTAGCTTCTGCTCTAGATTGGGCAAGCGATTCTCCTCAAGGTAGAAATTGCTTTAACAGTTCAGTGTGATTATATCATAAATTGGTACAGTTTAGCTTTCAATAGCCTCAGGTCGTAGCGACTGGGTGTTGAACTAGTTGTTTTGAGCATAATTGATACTGGAGCGTGGTAAGACAGCTATGATCTTCAACTTAACGGGCCGGCGAAGAAGCTGGTTTCTGTACTATGTCCCGAAGGTGGAAAAGAAGGAAACCCCGCAGAACACCATTTCATCGAAGCTGGTGCTCTATCTAATTCTTCGTCGGGTTTGTCCGGAACCCTATTTCTCGCTTAAGCCTCAATGAAGCGATAATCTCACCTTCGTTTTTAGAACTGGCCCGGTGTGCTAATCAGCTCTAGGGGTTCACAAAATCTGTTCCGGTGAACTAGACGTAGACTGCGGGCATTATCCAACTGCACCTCATTCCCCTGCAAATATTTTATGCCGTCTCTCCCGCGCTTCTAACTTGGGCTTGATTCGGCTCTTCGCTTTCTTCGTGCTGCAATTGTTGATAAGCATTTATGTGCTGCAGCATTCAGAATCAGAGTACGTTGTAGTTTTATGACACCCAAGGCTAAGCCATCGGAATTGACCTTGTCCCTATAGCTAGCCCGAGCTTCGGCGATGCCTTACCTCGGTACGGTTATGCGCAATTGTATGATATGGAGATTATTGATAAAAGCAGAGGAGTATGGTGCTTTGAGAACCGGGAGCAGATAACCACTTGCAAATAGACTTTAAATAAGCAAATAACAGAGTATAATAGTCAAGTAACAAAGAGCTAGATTCTATTTTTTGCCTCGGACGGCTGGAAAAACCATGATTGTAGTAGTTGATTATGGTATGGGGAACCTTGGTTCTATCATGAACATGTTAAAGAAAGTAGAAGCCAAGGCTCTTCTCTCCTCCGATATTGCTGAGATTGGAAAAGCAGACAAGCTCATATTACCTGGAGTAGGTTCATTTGATGCGGGCATGAATAATCTCAGCACTTTGGGGCTGATTCCTATCCTCAATAAAAAAGTCATCGAGGACAGGACGCCAATGCTCGGAATTTGTTTGGGTATGCAACTCCTTACGAAAAGGAGCGAAGAGGGTAATCTGCCTGGCTTGGGGTGGATTGATGCTGAGACCGTAAGGTTCAAATTTGATGATGTTCAAGGCATGAAGAATAAGATACCACACATGGGATGGAATACAGTTGAGTTAGTGAAAGCCAGTAGACTATTCAATGATATGTACCCCGAGCCTAGGTTCTACTTCGTACATTCCTATCACGTTCGCTGCAACAGAGAAGAAGATATCCTCACCAAGACGTTCTACGGCTATTACTTTATTTCTTCCATCGTTGCAGGAAACATTGCTGGAGTCCAGTTCCATCCTGAGAAGAGCCATAAATTTGGGATGAAATTGCTGGGAAATTTCGCAAGTTTTACTTGACATGTTGAAGACAAGAGTGATCCCCTGTTTGCTCCTAAAGGGTCAGGGTCTGGTGAAGACAATACGATTCAAAGACCCCAAATATGTGGGAGACCCCATCAACGCTGTAAGGATTTTCAACGAAAAAGAGGTCGATGAGCTTATCCTCCTCGACATACAAGCCACGGTAGACCAGAAGAGCCCTCAGATGAAGCCTATATTGGAGATAGCCAGTGAATGTTTCATGCCGCTTTGTTACGGCGGGGGAATTCGCAGTTTGGATGATATGCGGAGAATATTAGGCTTAGGGGTTGAGAAAGTTGCAATTAACACCTATGCGGTGGAGAACCCAAGTTTTGTCAGGAATGCAGCGGATGAGTTCGGTAGTCAGAGCATTGTGGTTGCTATGGATGTGAAAGCGCAGTCTTCGGGCAAATATGAGGTATTTACTCACAGCGGCATAGTACCAGCAAAACTAGATCCTGTGGAACACGCCAAGAAAATGGAAGAAATGGGATGTGGCGAGATATTCTTGAATTCAATAGATAGAGATGGCACACGACAAGGCTACGATATTGCGCTGATAAGCCAGGTCTCGCATGCTGTGTCTGTCCCGGTTATAGCGTGTGGAGGGGCTGGGAAACTATCAGACTTTGGTGACGCTGTTGAACTGGGAGGGGCCTCAGCGGTAGCTGCAGGAAGCATGTTTGTTTTACATGGAAAACATCGAGCTGTACTGATAACTTATCCCTCTCTGCAAGAGCTCAAAGAAGTTCTGCCATAGCGAACAGACAAGACACGAGAGTGTCTTAAAGAGAACCCTGAAGCTGCTACCAGATGTGGGTACACTTACTGCGTTGAGCCCAAGCTGAACCGCTTTCTACTTGGAAGATGCCCATGGCACCGAGCCCTCAAAGCGAGGTGTTACTTTCACAGGGTTCTTCTTGATTGGCCACTGACCCAGGAAGAGAGCTGACGCAGCTCTATGCTGATGAGCGGCCCCGTGGGAATATAGGGAGCTTAACCATCCTCTAGTAAACCTCGAGGGCGGTGATGTCTGATGGCCCACAGAACCAACGGGCAACTGGCCCCGAAAACAGGGCAGCTTCAATTCGTGTCCAGTCTGCCACTGACGCTGGACTGGTTTTAGGAGCGCTGGTTCCTGAAATTCAACGCGAGATTCCCTAAGTAGATGTTTCTGTATGTCTGAGCCATTTTTGAAGGGTCGAATGTACGCTGTGCCCAATCCATTGCCTGAGTATTTGGCTGATTGTTATCTAGGATATCCTTTAGGGCATCTCTTGCCTGTTCAATGGTACGAGCCTGGTGGCAAAATGGGTATTTGTACGACCAGATAACCTGCTTGCCTCTGGCTAGTGCCTCTAACACCATCTTGGCCTGACCATCGTGTTTTGTCAAGCGCAGATAAACCTTCACACGTTTCCAAACAGTTGAAAGATTAACCCAGCCTAAAAACTCGATGTTCGCTGACTGAGGCATACCTTTTCCGGAGTTACCAACTATCAGAAACCTCAGGTCCGGTAACTCTTCAGCTAAACCAAAAGCGATGCTGCCGCCATAAAATTCCTCTCGCCCTTCAGGTAAATAAACAAGTATGGCGTTCTCAGAGGGCCAAGTCGTGTCTTCCGGAGATAAAGCCATATCTGGTATCAAGGGAACAACCCTAGCATTTATCCCTATTGATTTTAGCTCATCGGCTAAGGGTTCAAAGTCTGCTAGGTGTAGGTCAACAACTCTGTAGGCAAACCTGCGTAGCAAATAGGTAGGAGTCACTGCTTTATTAGAGGTAGCGTAGAGCACGTCTGTCCCCATCCAGTGTACTATTACCCTTTTGCCTAAAAACTTTGGGATTATATAGATAATCGGATGATGATATCCCCCAAGGTAATGAACTATTTTCGGCTTTGATGTTCCTAGCTTCCATGCCCACCTCAAGAGATCAATTTTGCCTTTGGGAAAGGCAAGCTCTTGTACGTCTATGTCCACCTCATTCAATTTGGTTCGTAGAATATCAAAGAATATAGGTTCTGGATTTATGTAGACTGGTATTTTGCCTCTGCCATCTATATCAGGGGCTGCGTCGGAATTGCAAGTTGAAGACGATACACATTCGGATTCAGGTTCAAGCTTTGCGTCCATATTGTTTTTAAACCTCATGTATAGTCTGGCCTCGTTCATGATCCAGCGTTATATACTGACTCTCCAGAAGGCGCCACTCGCACAATGCCTCGTATTTTGCATCCTAGCGTTTGTGGATGATCCTGTCCTTCTGCCGGGATCTTCTAGGATTCTACTATCTTTCCGGATCTGGGGCAAGCCATAAAGTGTCTGCTAACCTCTGCCTCAAATTTGTTCCAATTCTTTCGAAAGGGAAGTCTCTAGGCACTGCGGTTATCCTAGGACGAGGGTGATTCTGCATACAAGACGCTCCGTGCGATTAACGGCATGGCTTAGATTAGGTGTAGAATCACGTTCGTCAAAGTAGTTGCTTCGCAGACCATGGTAAGGTATATCTTGGTAAGCTATGTGGTAGATAGTTGCTAGGATTATGCGAGCCAGTGCCGGATAGCGAGTTTGGCCCACCGCGAACTACCAGACGATGGTGTTGGAATGATAGGTAGTTGCTACTGGTATCTGCCGCAGTGTTTTTCGAATTCCATCCATTGATAGGATGTTTGCTGTGCGCTCGCCTGGCTGCGTGGATTGACAAGAGCTCTGATGAAGAAGAACTGGCTATCGCAGTTGATTCCGAATATCCTGCGCCATTCGTCATTTCCAAAGCGGTCTACGGAGCATTGCAGCCGCTAGTTCAAAATCTACCCCGCAATAAGCGCAGACTAGGCACAATAGTGCTCTAAGTTTCATCGAATTTGGGGCTGTGCTCGATAGTAATTCTTTGGAAATCTTCTTGGCTTCTTTCCACTCATTGTTGGCTAGAGCAATTCTGGCCGCACGTAACTTAGCCCAAATCATTCGGCGTTGATAGGCTGCTATCAGTTCATCAATGCTTACTCCAAGCAAGTCTACCAATTCCTGGGGCAATGTCTTGAAGAAATCTATAGAGTATCTATGTCCCTCAGCCATTGAGATTGTTTTGGTTGAGGACACTTGCTGTTTATGAAATCTCCAGTATCCTAGGACCTCGTCAACGAATGAGAAATTGCCAAGTAAACTAAGCTCCAACCACGTTGGATAGTCTACGTAGGGAGTGTATTCAGCTTGTCTAAAACCACCAATAGAAATTAGAGCGCTCTTGCGACAAATTACAGTACAGGCTGCTATGAAACCTTCAAAGAGCAGCCGCCTGATTATGTCCTCTCTCTTTGCATTCCTGAACCAAATCGGGTTCGTTGGGTCAACCCGGAGCGTCTTGCTTTCGCTCTTTACCCAAGCACATCTTCCCCAGCTCAGAACGACGTCTTCAAGGCTAGAAGCAGGGATTTGTTTTTCCAACTTGTTGACTGGCCAGTAGTCATCGCCCTCTAGAATAGCGATTAGTTCACCCTGGGAAACACTGAGCGCTTTGTTATATGTCTCGCCTAATTTCCATATGCCAACATTGTCCTGCCTAATGTATTTTATTCTCTTGTCCTTATATCTGGCCACTATCTCTTTAGTGTTGTCAGAGGAGCCATCGTCAATGATTATCTGCTCCCAATGAGTATAGGTTTGATCCAAAACACTCTCAATACATTGGGCTATAAATTTTTCGTGATTATAGGTAGGGGTTATTACTGAGACCAAAGGGTGGCTTTGCATGTATTCTTCACGCTCCAACGCTGACTATTGCTCCTGTGGCTGTTTGGGACTAGATTACGATAGAGACTTTGGGGCGATTGAATTCTCAACCGCCTTTACTCAATTTTGGTTCAACTCGGCCTTCTTTTGCATCCAGAAACTGCCAGGCCAATTGCGCGTGTTATCGTAGCTGGGAAACGCAGCTTTCAACTCCAGTGGATAGTGAAGGTGCATGTAGCTACCACACCACAGGACTTCGAAGGCATAGTTAAATAGCAGGAACGCCCGCAGGAGATATTGCTCACTGAAGTAGCGTCTGGATTTGAGGACCCATTCTCGAGGGTACTCACGCGGTAGGAAAATATCATGTACGTGAACGTTCACGCCACTAGCGAGCCTTGGCAATACCTCCAAATAGAGGTAATTTACATCGCCGCCTGTTTTAACCACATGTGTTGAGTCGATGAAAAGTATGTCCCCCGCACTCAACTGTAGGAAGAAATCTAATTCAACATTCTCACACTTTTCCTGTCTGACACTTGAAAGGCCTGGGAATCCCCTTAATACAGTGGCATTCGGACATGGGTTTACAACAAGCAGTTCTGTTTCTATTCCCGATTTCTCTTTGTTTAACAAGCATGCTCGCGCCAGGAGATAAGTGCTACGCCCTGAACCGATTTCGATGATCCTCCTGGGCAAGAAATGGCGAACCATGCTGTGGGCCACCTCAGCATCAACGGGCCCAAAGGTGTCATTTCCTATGAAGAATTCAAATGGCACACTTGTCTGTTGTACCGGGAATCTATATTCCTTTTCAAATGAAGGGAAAACTCTACGAACGAAATCGAGCTGACTGCTCACATTAATTTCTATGCCGATAAGTGTCGATTCGTTCTCCCATATATCTTTCCTTTGTTTGAGCTCCCTGACATCTGGAATCGGCTGATAGAAGTGGATTTCCGCTACGTAGAGACCTAGCCTCTCCCAGAGTGCAGATGTCCTTTGAACGATATTGTGTAGCACAAAATGTGACACAAAAGAGACACCCTTGCGGAAAACAAAGCCAAAGCCCCTTTCTTTAACGGATAACATAAGAGCTT
>CAYGWR010000021.1:0-21209 GCA_964353645.1 uncultured Dehalococcoidia bacterium | reverse complement strand
CTATCGGGCACAATGTTAGCTGAGGAGGTACAGTCCCATGGAAACTACCACTGCCAATGTTGAGAAGGAGCAAGTAGAAAGGAAGCCTCTTGACCAAGTCCCCATAATAAGTGCGGTGAGAAAGTATATCTATGTGTTACCCTCCGGTCGAAGGCTCAAGATTGTAGTGGACGATGAGAGGGAACTGACAAGAGAACTACTCGTGTTGCAATCCTAACCTCGTTGCTTAGTTTCTTTTAGTGTGCATTTCTATTCTTCACAGATAGAAAAGACCGCGGCGGCTTCGAAATGCGATGCCACGGTCTTTTGTTTTAGGAGGAGTCCTGCTTCTCTATTATCAACCCCCTTGATCCCCCAGTATTGGGGGAGGTTTAAATTTGGGGGACACCCCCGAGTCCCCCGGCAAAGGGGCTCTGCCCCTCTGCACACCCTGTTTTTAGCTGTGATAATATGTTCCACATGAGTGTTTGTCTCTCTTGTCAGCCCCCAAGGGGAAGCTCTAAATCCTAAATGCTAAACTAAGAGGAAACTCCGTAATCTCCCTGTCTCCCCCTTTCCAAAAGGGGGAGAGACCTTTTGACAGCATCAGGGCGAAGAGATTGGTCAACGTTTCTGATTGACATTACGGAGGGGAAATGTGACAATCGTAAAGACGAGACCGGAAAGGAAGCTAAGGCGATAGCCTACAAAATCGTCACTGAAAAATGCGCTACAGTTCCCTGGCTTTGTGGAGACTGTCGGCCAGGGTGCCCCAACCAGGCCGTCGGCACCGCACACACCATTGATCCTAACAGATGCACCGAGTGCATTGGAGCCTATGAGACACCTCACTGTGCTGAGATATGCCCGGCAAGTGCCTGTGTGCCCGACCCGGCGCATCGCGAGACTAAGAAGCAACTGCTGGAGAAATGGCGCAGGCTGCATCCAGGCGAGGAGCCAGCCCCCGGGACATATTAGGCAAAGAGCGTTTAGAATCCTTTTCAACCCCCTGTATCCCCCAGTATTGGGGGATACCCCCAAGCTCCCAACAAAGAAGTCCTTCTCATGAAGGATCCTCTGCATTCCCTACACTCGCGTTGACACGTTTGTAGCTGTCTGCTATTCTCCTTTGTGAAGAAGGGATTGCCGTAGATGGAAGCTGAAAGCGGGCGAGAGCATAGCACCCTTGAAAATGACAAACCGGCGAAAAAAGTTGCCTTTGTGCTCAGCGGCGGGGCAAACCGTGGCGCTCTGGAGGTGGGGGTTCTGCTGGCCCTCCTGGAGCACGATATTCAACCCCAAATTCTGGTAGGGACCTCGGTAGGGGCCATAAATGCTGCACTTCTTGCCATCAATCCTACTCGAGAAGGGGCACGCCAGCTAGAGAAGATCTGGCACAAAGCCTCTGAGAAGCTCTTTGTACGTAGAGACTACATATCGGCTATGTGGCGGCTGGTTACCGGTAAGAGCAGTCTCTACGATAGCAATAAATTAAGAGAGTTGCTGGAGTCATTTTTCCCTGAGGACATACGGCGGTTCTCCGATATAAAAGCCGCTGAACTCTACATAACGGCGGTCGACCTTAATAGCGGCGAGCTGTATGTCTTTGGCATAGACCGTTCGGAGTCAATTCTCGATGCCATAATGGCGAGTGCTGCGCTGCCTATTCTTCTTATCCCCTGGAAATACGAAGGCCGTCAATATGTGGATGGCGGCGTGGTCAGCGACTTACCGATGCGGGTGGCTGTTGATGCGGGCGCTACAGAACTCTATGCTATTGATATAGGGCCTCTCCAATTCGCCAGACGAACCCCCAAGGGCATGCTGCGTGTTGTCGGCCAGACATTAGATGCTGTAGTTAGCCATCAGTTGGTCAACGAGTTTAGTTGGACAAGCAAGCTGCCTAAGGACGCTATCCATCACATCTATCTCGAAGCGTTTGAGAATGTGAGGATCTGGGATTTCGGACATACGGCTGAGATGATTGTCAAAGGCAGGGGAATAGGGTTAGAACATCTGCGACAGCGCGGCCTCATTTGAAGAACCTGCGCATCCCAGCGCAGCAGTGAATCTCACATCTTGGCACGCAAGACAGCTCGAATCATGTTTTCCGCAGAGATATCTCCATCTGTAATTCCGGCGAGAACCGTTTCCCTGCCGAAGAGCTTGTCTCGAATGGCGCTTACCGAAAGCTGTTGTTTCTCGAGTCGTTTTGCTCTCAGGGACAAGTCTTTCAAGTACGCTATGCAGGATTGCAGAGCTTCGCGACCATCCTGAACCACATTGCCTAGAGAGGTAAATAGAATAAGCTGATCGGTCTTTAGATCAACGAGCTTCTGCATGGACCTTGCGATTCCACCTACATCCTCCTCAGGGCGCACAGCCTTGGGCTCTCGTGAAGCGAAAAGGTCTCCGGAAAAACACCAGCCCTGGGTAAGCTCGACCAATGCTACGTGACCCTTGCAATGTCCTGGCGTGGGCACTACATCGAAACGGAAATGATCGGTCTTAATTTTTTCGGGCAGGAGTTCGACTTTAGTGGGCACCGGATAGCCCCAGACCAGCTCCTGATATGGATACAGTTTGTAAACTCCATTGATGAGAGGAATAGATTCACGGGAAGCTAGTATCCTGATGCCGAATTTCTGCTGCAGAAGATAATTGGCGCCAACGTGGTCTTCGTGGTAGTGCGTGTTCACAGCGAGCTTGACAGCTCGGCCTTCCAGGGAACGCACGAACTCCTCTGCGGTATGGGGGCAGCCCGTGTCTATAAGTAGCCCATCCACAAGGTATGCTGCAGTCCAGTAGAGCACCTGGCCCGGAGGTTCCCAAGGCGCCTGCCCTAGGGATTCGCGTCCCATCTTGAATTGAGTGATTTCTCCGAACTGGCTAATCTGGATCATACAGTCCCTTTATATTTCGACCGGATACTTTTGTCAAGATGAACCTTGGTATCAGTTGAAGCGCGCGATATGCAATTTCGGGTATGAGGTCATAAAAAAGCGAATTTTCGTGCAATTTGTGTGCACAAACCCCTTGACGAAAGGCTATCTTGGGTATAGCCTATTGCGCATGGATGCGCCCGAACAGGGTTATACGATCGCTCAGGCTGCCAAAACCCTCGGAGTATCCCCCAAAACCATACGCCGTCACATCAAGGACGGCAAAATCCCCCACGTGCTGGTCCAGGGTAAGTTCGGCGAGGAGTACCGTATCCTCGACCTGCCGAGCATAAAAGTGGAAACCCTGGATGCCCTTGACGAGGAGAGGGCCAAGCCGGAAGGGGAGCCCTCTGCAAAGAGTGCTTCTCCGGTGGACAGCAACACCGATTGGGCCCTAGACATCATCAACGACCTGCAGAAGACGAATCTCCAGCTTGCTGGGCAACTTGGGGCTGCCCAGGAGAGGATACATGAGCTGGAGAGCCAGGTGATGCTGCTCGCCACACGCCAGGAGCCGTGGTGGAAGAGGGCCCTTAAGACACTGGGGATAAAGTAGCAGTCTGCAGCAAAAATAAAGCGTAACGAATCCCACCATGATGGGGCTGGGGAACTTCGCCCCTATAGACTCCTCTTCGTCCCCCCCGTTGAAAAATGGAGCAAATGATTTCTGGGATTGCTGAAATAGTCTACATCAACCCCCTTTATCCCCCACGGCATCTGCCTCAGGCGGACTACACCTCTTTTAAGCAGCCTATCTCTATGAAGCTGTGTACAGTGTGGACAGAAGTTTGTCCACGGCTTGGAATAGCTCCTTCTCGGTGCTGTCATTGATTATCGTGTAGTCTGCCATGGCAATGGGGCCACCTTTTTCCACGTTCTCGATCTCGGCACAGTCACGCTGTTCGGCTTCTTTAAAGGAGAGTGGACGCTCCAGTCTTTGAGACAGCCGGGCATATCGCACAGAGCGTGTCGTGTATATAGCAACAACTTTCATTCGATCCTCGAAATGGCCTCTCAGAAACTTGTACTCTGCCCAGGAATAGAGGCCGTCTATGACTGTGGGGCTGACCTCGAGGCTTTCTTTTATGCCGGGAAGCAGCAGCCTGGCGAAGGCGTCCATACCGTGCTTTGCCCTAAGTTCCTCTCGAACAGCCTTTTCGTTGGTTTCATCGATGGGGAGATGCCGTGATTCCAGCTCACGCATGGTTAAGGCGCCGAAGCGTATCGCGCGCCAGCCTTTTTTTTCGAGATGGCGTGCTATCGAGGACTTCCCCGAACCGGCCATGCCGACAATTAACAGGAGAGGATTTTTATTCTGATGCATTGCAGTTTACTATATTAACCTTGAAAAGGCTCTGTGGCAATCATTTTTCAACCCCCTGTGTCCCCCAGTCTTGGGGGATTTAGAAATTTGGTGGACACCCCCAAGCCCTCGGCAGAGGGGAGAATCCCCTCTGCACTCCCCTATTGGTGAACAATATCTAATTTGTCGGGAATTGGCTCAGTCTTTACCTAGCGACCTTATCCGCGAGAACTGTTCATTGACCCTGGTAAAGGTCTCCTCCCTGTCTTCCCGGACCATCCTCCTGCTTTGTCTCTGCCTCGCCCAATTGTCGAAGTTGCTCAGGATGGTGTAGTGGACGCGGCCCGAGGCATCGGGAATAATCTCGCGCTTCAGTGGCAAACCCAGCGCTTTCATGCCGCGCTCCAGGGACGTATCCCGTGCAGGATCGCAGGTATGCCATTTACCGAGCCAGACCCCGCAATCAACGTGGTCCTGCTCGCTGGGGGCAGCGCCTAAACGATGCGACAAATCACGCGTTCCAGTAACTTCTATCCAGAGGTTCACCTCAGCCTTTATGCGATAAACCCGATACCTGGCGGGAATGCGCAGAGACCTGAGCAGTGCCACTAACAGATTGCTCTTGCCTGAGCACATCCCCCAACCTTTAGCCAGCGTCTCCGAGGCTGCTACGTCCCAGTCCTCGAGGCCGTAAGGCAGCTCTTTGACAAAACCGAAGAGACGCCGGAACTTCTGCCTCATGGTGATGCAATTTTCAGTCAATTCCATTGCCTTCGCCCCGATCTCAGGGAAGCGATCGAAATCGCAGAGCTCGCTGGGCTGTAGGCATTCTTGCCAGTTGGAAGTCTTCATCACTGTCCATTTTAGCTGGAGTTGCGAGAAATGCCAAAGTGCTGCAAGAAGCTATTAGAAGTAAGTGCTTGTGAAGTGCCCTGGTATTAAAGTATAATTCAAGCTACCGAAATTAAAAGGAGGCTTATGGGTTCCTCCAGCCAAGAGCGCAAGAGGCCTGATAAGTTCGAGCACTTCCTGAACAGGGCAATGGTGGCAGCAGAGATGAGCACCTGTTTGAGGAGAAGGATAGGAGCCATCATAGTCAAGGACGGCGTGGAGGTCAGTTCGGGCTATGTAGGCTCTCCGAGGGGTACAGAGCACTGTATAGATACAGGGAATTGCCTCAGAAAAGAGCTGGGTATACCCCCCGGGGAGAGGTATGAGCTGTGCCGGAGCGTGCATGCGGAGCAGAACGCTATCGTCAACGCATCGAGGACAGGCGTGAGTATAGTAGGCGGCGAGATGTACCTTTTCAGCGAGAGAAACAAAGGGCAATACAACGAAAAGAGCGGGGAGACGCGCAAGATGTATGGCCCGTGCATGATTTGCACCAAGATGATAATTAACGCCGGTCTGGTGGCTGTGCACATGAAAGAGGAGGGGGTGGGTACCGAGACCTACACGGTGGATGATCTCAAACAAACGCTTCGTGAACAGGAAGAGTTGCTGAAAAGAAGCTTCAAAAAACCGCAGAGATAAATATCGGTAAGTATCCCTTGACATCACGTATATAGTTTGGAAAGAAAGAATGAGTGCCGAATTAGTATTTGGTTTAAAGAACGCAAGGTTAACACATATTTCTGATGTTGAATCAGGACTAAACTGTGGTTGTCTGTGTCCAGCTTGTGGTCGGCGACTTGTTGCTAAGAAGGGGCAAATCAAAAAACATCACTTTGCCCATGAGGACAGATCAGAGTGTGCCCTGGCTGTTGAAAGTAGCCTTCATCTTGCTGCTAAAGACATGATTAACCGTGAAAAGAGGTTACGATTGCCAGCCTTTTCTTATGGTTTCGGAGTTGGCTTTGAAACATGTGTTGTCGAATTTGATGAGGTGAAAGTTGAGGCCAATTTGGGTGATATTATTTCTGATATTTTTGCCTATAAGAATGGAAGGCCGCTAATGGTAGAAATCAAGGTCAGTCATGCAGTTGATGGGGAAAAGTTAATCAAGATAAAGGAGCATGGCATTTCTGCTATTGAAATAGACTTATCGGAGATAAACACAAATGATATGGATGCTCTAACATATGGTGTCATAGATGATCCCGGAAATAGAAAATGGCTGTTCAACAGGCTAGAGTCGCAATACAGAGCGCAAGTGGAAGCGATTAAACAGCAAACTAGGTTGAAGGCGTGGTATATGTCTGAAGAAGGTTGGTATGCATGGCAATGTCCAATCCATCCACGGCCATGCTGTAATGATTGTCCATCCTTTTTAGGATACGATCAGAATAACCAAGCTGGAGAAGATTACAGACACAATCCCGACTATATTTATTGTCGGGGTAAATTACGTGATTTTAAGGGATAGTTCCCCAAATATCAGTATGAGATGTGCTATTGGCGTAGTGAGAGGGGGTGGGTCAGCATGATCAAAGCGATATCGCTGCTGAAGAGAAAGCCAGGCATTTCATTGGAAGAGTTCTGTAAACACTATGAGGAAGTGCATGTGCCGTTGGCGATGAAGCACTTCCCGTTCAAGAGATATGCCCGGAACTATATCGCAAACCCCGGTGCCGAGGAGCTGGGATTCGACTGTATCACCGAGGTCTGGTTCGAGACTATGGAAGACTGCGAGGCGGCCGCCGCCTTCTCAGCATCGAAAGACTACCAGGTGATCAGCGACGACGAAGAGAAATTCATGGATAGAGACAAGATAGTAGCTTTCATCGTTGAAGAGAGGGTAACGGAGAGGAAGAAACGGAGGTGAACTCTCTAGATTTGGGAATAGCCTTGCGAACAACAGAAGAGACACCCGTCAGGCCTGGATGCAGGTACGCGAGATAATCTCCAGTTTTGCTGCGTCGGGGAGGTCATCGAAGTAGGCGCAGTAGCCTGATACTCTAACTACTAACTCGGGATATTTTCCCGGATTGCGGCGGGCATCCTCAAGCATCTCAGGGTCCAGGACGTTCAGTTGCATCTCCATCCCCCCCGAGCCGAAGAAGCCTTTAACCAAACCGACCAGTATATTCGTTCCTCTATCGCCGGCCAGCGTCTGAGGATCGAAACGCAGGTTCAGTGCGTATCCGTTGGGCGATAATTTTGAATCTACGTGTGCCACGGACCGGAGCAGTGCGGTAGGGCCCAGACGGTCTTTTCCATTCGCTGGTCCCAGGCTGGCTGCGAACGGTTGGCCGGCTCTTCTTCCGCTGGGCAGAGCGCCGACTTTCCGGCCGAAGGCTATATGGCAGGTGACGGAATAGAATCCGGACACGTAGGGGCCGCCACGCGTATTGCGGTGCTGGGCCAGGGCTGAGTGGAAAATGCGCGCTACCAGATTGGCATAGTCGTCAGGCTGCACATGGTCGTTGCCGTACTTGGGGGCTTTCAATAGTGCAGCCAGTATCCCGGGGGCCGGAGCATAGTTGGTACGCAGGGCTTTAAGCACCTGCGCCATCGTATATTGGTGACGGCGGAATACCACTTCGTCCAGAGCTGCCAGCGAGTCGGCAACATCCGCCACCCCTACTCCCTGGACCCCGCTCGAGTTGTAGAGCGCTCCTCCCGCAGTGAGGTCTTTCCCCGAATCCAAACATCCGTCCACCAGCATGGAAGACAGAGGCGTAGGATGATAATCGCGATTGCCCTTCTCGATCGCCTGCATGTCAGCAATCATGCGAGCTACCATGTATTCCACCTGCGCTCGAAAAGCATCGATCACCTGGTCAATGCTTGTAAAGCTGGTCGGCTCTGGAGTCGCCACGCCCACGCGGCGGAGACCTTTGAACAGCTTGCCTCGATTAAGCGCCAACTCGAGGCACAGCGGCAGATTGAAAAGCGCTGCATCGGTGGAGAAGAAGCTCTTGCCGGGCAACGCCAGCTCCACACATCCCACAACGCCGTAGTTGCGCGCCTCGTCCAGGGGGTAGCCATGTGCTACGAGCGCGGCTTCAGCAGCTTCGTCACTGAAGATTGCAGGCACGGCTTTGCCTTGCTTCGCTACATCTGCAACTCGCGTCACGTACTTTTCGGGAGATTTGGCATGAACACGAGCTTGATAGTTGGGGTCCCGCAGACCGGATTCTTCCATCACATCAAGGAAGAGGTAGGTAAGATCGTTGACGGCATCCTTCCCTTCACGGTCTGTGCCTCCCACTATCGCCGCCTGGACCACGAGATAGCCTCCGTGGTACTGGCTGATCTTCTCGGAAAGCAGGAATACATGCTCCGCACACTTCGCAGAGAAACACAACAGGAGTTCGCGGGCTCGGTCAGGAGTGATTCTACCCTGCTCCAGGTCGCGCCGGTAGTAAGGGTAGAGATATTGGTCCAGTCTGCCGAAGGAGATAGCGGAGTTGAGACCCTCGAGGTTGATCGCCGTATGAGTCAGCCACAGAGACTGGATAGCCTCGGGGAAGGTTTCAGCAGGATTATACGGTACCTTGCGACAAATACGCGCTATCTCCTTGAGCTCTGTGGCGCGAGCAGTGTCTGTTTCCTCAGCAGCCCCGAGTTCGGCCTCCTGCGCGAAGCGGGTGGCGAATTCAACCAGCCCCTCACAGGCAATGCGAACAGCCTTATGAAGCTCCTCATCCTTTCCTTCGATGGTTTCCAGGTAGCCCTTGACACCGAGACTGAGCATCTTCTCATAGTTGGGCAGGAAGTGTCCGATGCCACCTGCCTCATTGATCAGGTAATAGGTGGGGTTCAACTGCTCCAACGCGAAGCGCGTGAACTGCGGCACATGGGGGAAGAAAGCCCTGAGAGGCATGTTGCGCACAAGCCAGTAGGGGTAAACCTGGAACAGCAGCTTGGAACGGTCCGACCAGGAGATGCGCAGGGGATTTGTTTTTCTCTTGTCTATCCATAGCAGGCCGGTGCCCATGAAGACTCCGGCCAGTTCTGGTTGGATAATGGCGGAGATGCGCTGGCTGCCCATATTCCCCACGATCAATTCATCCGGGTAGATGCGCACCGACTTGCGCTTGAGAAGATGGCGCAGTGCCTTGGCTCTGCGAATGGCCATGGGCTCGTGCGAGTCGTCATGGTGCTTGAAATAGTCGGTAACTAGAGAGGCACGTTCCGGGCACAGATATACCGGCGTAGACAGAAGTGTCTGCTTGATACGTTTGAAACGCTGCGACGTACCCTTTGTTTCAGGGATGGCGATAGAGTCTGTCATTCAACATCCCCAGCATCCGCCTGTGGCGGACCCTCTGCACTCCCCTATGTAATCCTCCCCTCGGGTTCTGGTGTTTTCACTACTGCCTTAGATATTCATTATAGCAAATCTCGCAGTGAGGCAAATAAATATAGTCAGCCTCTAAGCGAAGGAGACCATGGTCTTCACTGCCTTGTACTTACCCTTGCGCAGGTTTACCTCAATCATGTCGCGGTAGTCTTCGAGAGGGAAGGTATGGGTGACCATGGGTTCGAGGGAAACCTTCTGCTGCCTCACAAAATCAAGGGCTATCTCGAAGGCATGCTCTCTTTTGCCACGTACATCGGTATATCCGAAGCAATAGACACCTTTCATGGTCTGGAGTTTAAGCCACAAGGGTGTGAGGTCAATCTTTACTTCCTTACCGATCCCCACCACGCTCAGCACCCCGCCTGTCCTTAGCGCTCTCATAGCAGCATTGAGGGTCTGGGTGCTGGCCACGGTGTCGAATATCTTGGTGAAGCCGCCCATAAGTATCTCAGGGCCAAGCAGCGGTTTATATGCCTTGGCTCCTGTGATGCTTACTGTATGATTCAGTATATCTCCATCCGTGATGAGGTGATTTGCGCCCGCTTGAGAGACGAGTGCCGCGTGGAAGCGCGAGGGCTCCGCTACCGTGATAGGACAGTCTATGCCGAGGGCGCGTATCGACTGGACGATGAGGTTGCCTATCACGCCGCCGCCGATGATGAGCACCTGGTCATCGCGGCCCGGCATGTTGTCCAGCACAGCCTGAAGCGTTACCGAAAGCGGCTCTATCATAGCGCCCTCTTTAGGGGATACGCCTTGAGGTAATTTGAAGATCTGGCTCTTGTGCGCCACGAGATACGGCGCGAAGCCCCCGCCTAAATCACGAGATATGCCGATAAACAGGCCCGGAGAGACATCGCCCTCAGCGAAGTTCTCACAATTGGCAGGCCTTCCCATGCTACATGCTCTGCATTCCGATCCGATTCCCCGGGTAGCACAGTTCAGATGTGGAGCAACGGTAACCAATTCCCCCGTTTTTATGCCCCCGACATTTTGCCCCACTTCTACCACCCGGCCGCAGAACTCATGCCCCATGGTGCAGGGGAACGAGGTGAAAGGTGAAGCTGCCGGCGAGTCCTTGAGAAAGATGAGGCTGACGTCGCTCCCGCACAATCCGCACATGAGTGTCTTGATTTTCACCCAGTCGGGAGAAGGCAAGGCTGGCTCGGGGACATCGACAAGCCGTATCGTGGCCAGGGGGCCTTGGTAGTAAAATCGCCTGCTAACCCTGCCCAGTGCACTCAGCACGGCAAACTGAGGAACTGTAACGGAGAACTGCAGGGCTTTCATAATTTTATCGACCCCCTAGCCCCCAAGATTGGGGGTGATGGCGCCCGCCTCAGGCGGACGCCCCTACATTTTGGCGGACAGGTTCATTATTTGTGAGAAAGAGGGCCAAGCCTTTCTGCACTCGACAGGTGAAAAATTCAGGAGTGGATTGTTTTTATTCCCACACACAGACGCTGCCTGCGGCGTCGCATCCCTCCATCCACACGCTGTCCAATACCACCAAATCAGGCGGCACTAGATGCACTTCTGCATCGACAATCACATCTATTACTGCCGGTAGTCCGGAGCTCACTGCTCGCTTCAACGCAGGTTTAATCTGGCCAGGTTTGGTAACCCTCTCGCCGTAGCAGCCCAGGGACTCAGCCAGTTTGTCGTAGCGGGCATCGCTGAAGTCCACGCCGCAATAGCGCTCCTGGTAGACCAGCTTCTGTCCGCCTTTAATCATGCCCCAGGCCTTATCGTTGGCAATGATGACAATAATCGGCAGCTTCTCGCGTGCCGCCGTCTCCATCTCCATGGCATTGAAGCCGAAGGAGCCATCGCCGGTGATGCAGTAAACCGGGGTCTTGGGTCTGGCAAGCTTGGCACCTATGGCGTAAGGCACTCCAGTGCCCAGATGCCCTGAATCGGCAGGCCAGAGGAAGGAGCGCGGCTGATATATGCGGTTCTGGTAGAAAGCCCATACCGCTGTGTTGCCGCCGTCCACCGCGCAGATAGCCTCTCGTGGGAAAAAGTCGCGTACCTCGCGCATGAGGCGGAGGGGATGGATCGGCACATTGTGGGAATGGGCCCCTTCCTTCCAGCCCTCCAACCAGGTTTTTTGTGCCTGCCGGGCTTCTTTAAGCTGAGGCTTTTCCCTCCTGGGTTTGGTGTGCTTCTTCACTGCTTTGAGCAAGGCGCTCAGGGTTGCCTTGGCGTCTCCCACCAAGGCCAGGTCCACGGGACGGTTGAGGCCGATGTTCTGAGGCTCTATGTCGATTTGTATGAAGCGCTGTTTGCCCACCTCTCCCCAGAACGGCGGGCGTCCCCAGAAATCCATATCGCCGAGGCGACTGCCCACCAGGAGCACCACATCCGCCGTGGTCTGGGCTGTTATCGCACCGAGGCCTGAGGGAATCAGGCACAAGGGGTGGTCTTCAGGGATAATGCCACGCGCTCCGAGGCTGGTACTGACAGGGGCGGAGAGATACTCCGCCAGCTCTTTGACCTCTTCCCAGGCGCCTGAACGCAGCACACCGCCGCCCGGGTGAATGAGCGGGAAATCAGCCTTGGCTAACATCTCCGCTGCCTTCTGAATGAGGCGCTCGTCGGCCACCGGAGGTGTGGTCGCTCTATAGCGCTCCGGCGGCAGCACAGGGTATGCGTCGGCATCCATCTTGTCGCAGAGAACATCGGAGGGCAGGTCGAGATAAACAGGGCCGGGACGTCCCGAGACGGCTGAGCGGAACGCCAATTGCGTGAGGTGTGGCACACGCCTCACATCGTTCACCAAAGCTCGCCACTTCGTAATAGGCGCCATCAAAGGCACCTGGTCGAGGGCCTGCATGGAGCCGTGCTCAGGGTAGCAGCGCCAGGTCTGGTTCTGCGCCCCCAGCACGACCAAGGGAATAGAGTCAGCCCAGGCTGCATATACCCCAGGCACCAGGTCGGCTACCCCAGGGCCGACTGTGCCCAGACACACCCCGGGCTCGCCGGTCACTCTAGCCCAGGCGTCTGCCATGTGGGCTGCTGCCTGTTCATGGCGGGCTGTGATGAATCGCAGTCCTTTCTTACGTCCCAAGCGATAGATAGCGTCGGTGATGGGGTTACACTGGTCGCCGGGGACACCAAACACGTAGCGCACTCGTTCCTCGATGAGACAACGTACCAGGGCTTCGGCTCCGCTGATTGTAGCCATTTTCCTAACCTCTCCTTCCCGTTTTTAGTGCCGTCAGGCGACGGCACCCTGACAATCACAGCATGTTGGGGCTTACCTCTAGGACAAATAACATGATAACACAGCGTGTCCAGAGGTCAACTGTAGCCATTTCGAATCTATGGAGGTTCCCTGGACGCAACGGGGTATGGACAGACGGGGAGCATTTAATAATGCTTTTTGAACCCTTTAAATCCCCCTGTCTCCCCCTTTACAAAAGGGGGAGAAACCCTTCGACAGGCTCAGGGCGAACGGGTTCTAATCCCCCTAACCACCTTTAGAAACTGGGGGATACCCCAATCCCCCGGCATCCGCCTATGGCGGACTGCACCTCTACTTCAGCAGCCTGCCCAGGTTGCCTTTACGGCTCAGGATTCCTTCGGCATCACTAATGATGGTTTCTATAAGCTCTTTGGCGCTCATCACTCTGTCTATAACGCCCACAGCCAGCGAGCCGCCCGCTATCCTCAGAGCTGTCTCCTCGTCGAAGTCACGTTCCCAATTTATTCCTTTGCCGACCGGCGCCTGGCTGAGGAAGACCTGCTCCAGACGCTGCAGCCAGAGATCCTGGGGTATGCTTCCCCTCTCTCCCATCACCTTCTCGTATTCCTCAGTCTTCGGCGGGGCCAGACAGCGGTCCCTGAATTCGGGCTCCCAGGGCTGAGCCTCCACCAGCTTCTGCTTATACCGTTCTGAAATGGGGCACTCCTTGGTAGCCAGGAAGCGAGTGCCCATGTAGACGCCTTCCGCTCCCATAGCCAGGGCAGCCAGAAAGCCTCGAGCGTCACCAATGCCGCCAGCAGCAATTACAGGCACCTTCATCGTCCTGACAGCCGTGGTAATGCCGACGAGCGTGGGAAGCTGGTTGATGTTCTTGAAGGCGGTGCCCTCCAGACCTACTATGACCACAGCGTCAGCGCCCTGCTGCTCGGCAGCCAGGGCGTGCTTCACCGTGACCACCTTGTGCACCCACTTGAGCCCTGCCTCGTGTATTCGCTTACCGTGGTCATCGGCACGATAGGCAGCGGTGAAGATCACCGGCACTCTCTCCTCTATAGCCACCTCTCGCATTTCGTCGATGCTGGGGCAAAGCCCAATGGAGAGATTGACCCCGAAGGGTTTGTCCGTAATTGAGCGCGCTTTCCTGATGTCCTTTCTTAGTCCTTCAGGGGTGCGCAAGGCGCTGGCGGTGATAATGCCGAATCCTCCGGCATCGGAAACAGGGGCAGCTATGGCTGAGGTGCCAAAACCGCCGAAGGCCCCTTGAATTATGGGGTATTTGCTTCCCAGTAGCTCGGTAACCCTTGTTTTCCAGTTCATAGGTTCACCTCAAAAACACGAAAATGAAACAACTAGAGACGAGGTCACATTTTATCACTTCATGTTGCTCATGTCATTTCAAGATGGGAAAATTGTTGGCAAAAACGCTGTAAGGGGTATACCGTAGGGGCCAGTGGGGAAAGGGTTTAATTTGGAGCGCTCGAAGAGGATTTGGTTTTAGAACTCAAGCCGGCGGGTTGGTGGCATAATAAATACGAAGTTTGCTGAGAAGGCCGAGACGCCGCCCTCTCAGCAAACTCTTTCAACTTCACGTACTGTATCTCTAATGAAGGTCCATCACGGCATCGATCTTGGCAGGCAAGGTCCGATTCAGGATCAGAGATGCGCCAATTAGAGGCTTTATCTCGATGGTGATCGAGGCGTAGGTGGCGGGGCTGGGGTTGAGTCCGGATAAGTCTACTCTTATCACAGCCTGCTCATCCTGGTCAAGAGAGTAATCGCTGTTGTTCCTGCCTATCCACGAAACAGTCCAGGGCAAGTCGGAAACATGCTGGTTTTTGTCGGTGTAGCTGATTATGGTAGCATGGGTGCTATTCCCATCAGTGTTTGGCGTCAGGTCAATGGCCTGCCCCTTCAGAGTGTTGGTCAGCGTGACGGTCACCGCTGTTAGGTTACGAGTGGTGGTGTTGCCATAGGCAAACACGCTCCCTTTGACCTCCATAGTTGCCCTGGCTTCCGATAGTGCCGAAAAGATTGCCTCCTGGCCCTTCTGGGACGAGAATATCCCTGCCGACAACACTGTGTAGGCAAATACCGATGCCGTGACCACGAAGGCAATCAGGATTATTGCAGTCTCCAGGCCAGTGATGCCTCTCTCATCCCGTCGCAGGCTCTTTATCAGTCTTTTCAACAGCCTTAGCCTCCTTATCAGTTTGATACGGCTCGTTACCCCGCCGTATTTTTAAGCACTAATACGATTATTGATTACCGATTTGTACCTTTTGCGAGCAGTGCGATACAACTCGGTAGAAATAGTAGCAACTGGATACTGTTCGAACAATCACCACCTAGTACTAGAGGGAATAGGTAAAAAGTCATGCCTGCCCAAGGCAAGTCCTTGCGCAGCGCTGCATTAGTCAGGTATAATCCAACATATTGGGCTATTCCCATTTTGGAGCAGTTTCGGCGACATTCCCAGCAACCGTAGGTATGCGGAGAACCGAACTCCTGGGGGAAAGCCACTGAAATTCGAGAATTCGGGCTGCTATTAGATTTGCGGGCCCGGCACTGCTGATGACAGAGATTAAGCGAACTTCAAACTCTCAGCGTCCTTCGCAAGACCGCGAGAACTCCATACGACGCCGTCTGGGTATCCCTGACGATGCCAAGAGAGTGATTGTCTTCGCGGAATCCAGCCACTGGGACCCGAGCTGGATTCGCACATCGGAGGAGTACTTCCAGCGATACGTGCGCCAAAACCTCGATGATGCCGTCAGCGAACTGCTGCGTGAGCCACGCCGCATCTACTCGGTCGAGTGCATCTTCTTCCTGCGCATGTACTGGGAGCATCGGCCGGAGCAGCGCGAGACTGTGCGAAAGCTTGTCAACGAGGGCCGCCTGCGTCTCGCCAACAGCGGTGTGACTGCCGCCGACACACTGATTCCTGATACGGAGGCGCTCCTGCGCGACTTTTTAATCGGCCAAGAGTGGCTGCGTGCAAACGGCATGACACAGGAGCCGCTGCTGGCGTACTTTCCGGACAGCTTTGGCCACTCTCCTGCCCTGCCGTCACTTCTCAAAGCCGCTGGCTTCAGCATGACCGCTGTTACCCGTATCGATGGTATGTTATCGCCCAGCTCATATCATGAGATGCTGAGGCGGTTCCCCCGGCCCGGCTCCAGCGCAGCTCTATTGATGAAAGAAAAACGTACCCTCGACTTCGTCTGGCGCGGTCCAGATGGCGCCGAGGTGTTGTGTCACTGGAATGCATTCACCTATGGCCAGGGCGACCTGATTGCTCACCACGGAATCACGCGGGTATATGTCTTCCCAGCGGCTGTTTCCGACCGCTCCGATTGCAATGTGAGACATAAAATTAGGCTATTCGCTGCCCAGCTCGCACCATACAGCCGCACGCCCTATATGTTCTGTCCCATCGGCGGCGATTTCGTGGGCCCGCTACCCGACCTCCTGGCATTGCTGGACCGCTACAACCGCTTGCATTATCGCAAGACCGGCATCTGGGCGGTTAACGCCGGCCTCGATGACTACCTGGCTCTGGTCGACTGCTACCGCGATGTGCTGCCTGTCCTGGAAATCGATCCGAACCCGTACTGGACTGGCTTTTATACTTCCCGTCCCACGCTCAAGAAGAAAGGTCATGACCTTGTGGAGCTTTTGCTTCTCGCCGAGCGGCTCGCTCTGCTGCCGGGGAACGAAGGCGCCGGCCAGGACGTGGCGAAGGTTCTAGAGGATGCCTGGTGGTATGCCGCTGTTTCCAATCATCACGACTACATCACAGGTACCTCACCTGACCGGGTAGTGGAAAGCGAACAGGAGCCGTGGCTGGATAAGGCAGCCGCAGCGGCGAGCGCAGCCGTCACCAATTTTACCCAGACTCCCTTAGTGGCAAAGCTGCGGCGTTCTACAGTCAAACCGGCGGCAGTGCCGGAGTGGCGAAAGCGGGACGGAACGGTCGAGATAAAAACGCCATACTATGTTATGGAACTGGCGGAAGATGCAGGGGGCGCGATCTCACGCGCATGGAGTCCGGTCACGCAAAAGCCGCTGTTGACAGGGGTATCCAACGACCTCGTGAGCTACTACGACCTGGGCGGATTGTGGAGGATGGGGCACGAATTCTGGGGGGGAAGATTTAAAGAGCTGCATCGAGCGAGCGAGCGCCCAGCCCAGCTTAAGGTCCGTGAACTCGAGGGAGGGCTGGAGGTGGCCTGCGCCACCGAGCTGGACGGTCAGACTATGCAACGCTTGCTGTGGTTCCGCAGTGACTCGCCTGTAATTCGCTGCCGCGTCGAGGGTCTGGCTGCCGAGCGCCGCACTGTGACCGTACGGTTCGCCACCGACGTATCCGCCAGCCGGCTGGTCATGGATGCAGTCGGGGGCATCGTGGCCCGGCCTCCTCAGAGGATGTACAACCCAACGTTCTGGCCTTTACAGCACTTCATGCATCTGCAGGATGATGCCAGCGGCGGTGGATTGGCCCTTTGCCTGGGCATGCCCGGCGCTGCATCCTATCGACGGGATGGACGCCTGGAGGCGATAGCGCTGCGCAACGCCACCTGCGAGCGGGCATTCGGCTTATTCCCGCTGCTGGGATTGCCGGCGGTAGGTCACGAGCGGGCCAGCCACACCTTTGACTACGCCATATTGTTCACACCCGCCGGGGATTGGCGTGAGAACGGCATACCACAGGTTGCCCACAGCATTGCAGACAATCCCTGGGACACGACCGGCTACGCCGAGCTGCGCGCACTCGCTGCGTCCGCGGTGACGACCAGTCGACCGGAAGTCGTGGTCACGGCGGTGAAACCTGCCTCTCGCGGTGAGGGGCTCATCGTGCGACTGTCTACGCTCACAGTGTCCGGATCCCCTGTTGATGTCACCATCCGCGACCGCCATCTTAAGGCGGGCTTCCTCTGTGATGCCCGCGAGCGTGACCTCAAACCGCTGGAGGTCCACGGACAGACTGCCCGCCTGGTGATGCCTGGCGCTATTGCAACTGTGCGGCTTCTGATCTGAACGTGGGCGATATGTCCTGTCCAGGGCTGTCCAGTGCAAGCTTGAGGCTAAAACAGGGTTTGGGTTGAGGCGGTCCCCCGGATTATCGAAGGAACTCATCCAACTTCGCTGGATTGCTGCTTCTCATCATAGCGTCTTCTCTGGTAACGATATTGCTTTTTACCAGTTTAGCAAGGGCTTGATCCATAGACTGCTTCCCTTCCGACGCTCCATGCTCAAGGTTAATGGGTATTTCGTAAATCTTGCCTTCGCGGATTAGTTGCCTTATCCCAGGCGAAGCCATCATTATTTCGAATGCGGCTGTTCGGCCTCCTCCTATACGGGGCAGCAGGACCTGTGATAATACTGCTTCTATTACTTGTGAGAACTGTAATCGAATCTGCTGTTGTTGGCCTGCAGGGAAAATATCAATAACCCGGTCAACGGCCTGGGCTGTGTCTATCGTATGCATTGTACCGAGCACAAGATGACCTGTCTCAGCCGCTGTTATCGCTGTGCTAATCGTGGGCAAATCGCGCATCTCTCCGATTACAATTACATCCGGGTCGTGGCGGAGAGCATGCACCAATGCAGTATAGAATTGTTTGGTGTCATCCCCTAACTCTCGCTGACGTATAATACACTTATTATTATGGAACAAGAATTCAATGGGGTCCTCGATAGTGATAACGTTTCGACTCTCTGTTTCATTAAGATAATTGATCATAGCCGCCAGAGTGGTTGACTTACCGCTTCCTGCCGAGCCGGTTATCAGTATAAGTCCTCTCGGCTTGAGAATAAGCTCCTTGCAGACCTGTGGTAAGCCTAGTTCATCGATAGATGGGACCTTGAAGGGTACAAGGCGGAAGGCGAGACTCATCGTGCCTCGTTGTTGAAGGGCGCTTACTCGGAATCTGGCGAGCCCGGGAATACTATAGGCGAAATCCAGCTCCAGTTCTCTTTGAAAAGTAACCCTTTGCTCTTCAGTGGTAATCTGTTCAAATATGGATTTGACATCATCGGGTGTAACTGGTGCCTGGTCCTGCTGTGCTACAAGCTTACCTTCAATTCGAAGTATCGGTTGGCTGGGCACAGTTATGTGCAGATCAGAGGCGCCTTTGTACACTACCAACGAAAGAAGTTCATCTATGTGAGTACCAAGGCTCTGAGAGGTTTCGATATGGTTCACCGAATTAGCTTGCTGATTCACCATGTTGGGCATCCAGTGGTGCCGGTATAGTTGTTCGCTTCCGGACCATTCACATATAACATAGTGGAAATTGCCTGCTCAATTAATCCCCTATTAGTACCATAAACGCGCATGATATTGTACTTGTACTACCTGCTTAGTATTTGATGTCCCTGATAAGGCATGGTGAAGATAGGGTACCTTCAATGAGGAGGGGTAGCTAAGCCCTGCTGAGGTATAGCTCGCGATCGATATGGTCCGCTATACGTATCCCCGTGCCGCATCGCAATTATTACGAAGTACTGCACAAAATAGTACATTCATCATATTGCTGTACCTGCTTCTCCTCCCCATAATATTTATTAGATTGGCTGTGATATGAACAAAGCCGAGTATGAGCCTCCAATTTGCCCAAAGCTATTCGCAACGACAGGACAGGTGAATTGACCCAAATGAAGGCTACCAAACAGCGCAAGACGTCGTCACGAAAAGAGAGAGTAGTGTCTCCTACAATTCCTCCCGACGCGTCGGTGGATGATGCGCCACCTGTTGCCGCTGCGTCAGGCAAAGAAGCTGGGCTGGAGGCAAAACCCACTTCATCCGATGTATCGGGCTCCAATCCACAGTTGGGCTTGGTTGATTGTCCGGAGTGCGGTCAAAGGGCTCTCTTTTGGAATCGCCATGATCGCATCTACAGGTGCGTAAATCCTGAGTGCAAAAGAGCGTTTACATTAGAGGAGTACAGAAACAAGGAAGTAGGGAAGCTGCCAGAGGAGCAGCAAACTGAGCAGATGCCATCGAATGAGCTAATCACCGAGGTGACGGATGAGATAGGACCCGGCGCAATCGAGCTGATGCCATCAAATGAGTCAACAGCCGAGGCGAAGACTGAGATAGAACCCGGCGCAACTGAGCAGGTGCCGTCAAATGAGTCAACAACCGAGGCGAAGACTGAGATAGAACCAAACGCAACTGAGCAGATGCCATCAAACGTGTCGGCCGCCGAGGTGAAGGATGAGAGAGCGCGTGGCAAAATCGAGGAGACTTCATCCGATGTGCCAACAACTGAGGCGAAAGATGAGGTCAAGGAGGGCGCAAAGGCAGGAAAACAAATGAACCGTAATCTTGCCTTCTTGCTTATTGGCCTTCTCGCTATTGGAATCGTTGTACTAGGAGTATTCCTGGGTCAGAAGTCAGGTAATCTCGACGAACTAGCTTCACAGCTAGACAAATCCAGACAAGCTCTAACACAATCGCAGACAGAACTGGCCGCGTCTCAGCAAGATGTAGAAGGGCTGAGGACGCAACTGGCTGAAGCGCAGCAAGAAGTAGAAGCATTGCAGGCAGAGATAAACGAACTGAAGCCGTTGACTCCGAGCGGGCCATTTGTGTATAGCGGTGAATTGGCGGTAGGTGATCAGATATCCATCCCGATAGAGTTGAAAGAGTCTGAGAGAGTGGAGGGCACGATAACAGGAGGACTCGGTGGCCTTGCGGTCTACATCCAGGACTCCGGAGGTAGTATAGCCGAGGACTTGGGCCGAGTTTTTCGGTCCAGCTTCACGTTTACAGCCCAAACGTCTGGCAGATACAATATCGTTATCAAGGGGCCCAATGAACTCACCAGTAAGTACAATCTTGAGTACACTATTTACCGAAGGCAGTGAGTTGTATGAATTCAAAAGCAAGCCCTTCAAATATCAGAATCTCCAGCACCATAGGATTCTGTAATAGCTACAATAATATACCCGCCGTCATCCGTTTGTTTAACCCAACCTCCCCCTTCATTTTCTGAGCCACCGAATGTCCTATCCCGCTCCTTGCCCCCTGAGGAATCCGTCTTTATCAGCCAAACATCACGACTTCCAAAACCATATGATTTACTACTCTCGCCTGCAATAACGTATCTGCCCTCAGTCAAATACTCGTATGTGTGTACAATGGCAAAATGAAGCTTGCCAGTGCTCGGATGGCTTATAGAAAGGATTCATCATGAAATCTTGCGTTTCTAGGCTTTCGTTACTGTTAGGAGTGGTTTCTGTGATTGCTACTATGCTAATGGTTCAATCATGTGGGGGTAGCGAACAGAGCGGACCGGACCGGCTTCTCCCACAGAGGATGTTAGGCCATCTGATATTGCTAGTGTAGTGTCTCTAACACTTCGTTAGCTCCCCGAATCTTGGGGAAAATGGTTTCCGCCAGAGCTGGTCGGCCGAAAATTCAGGGCCGGTAATATTGGCCTGAAGATAACGATATTTAGGAAGCACTACGAGGCTTCCGCGAAACACGGTCATCTGAACAAAAAGTTACGGTGAGGACTGGAC
>CAYGWR010000020.1:0-21650 GCA_964353645.1 uncultured Dehalococcoidia bacterium | reverse complement strand
TGAAAGAACGCAAGTATGGCAAAATCGTAAATATCGCCTCGATTCTGGCGCTTCGGGGAAGTACCTATTATGCACACTACGGCGCAAGCAAGGCGGGGGTGGTCGGGTTCACCCAGGGCCTGGCTGTGGAACTGGGCCCGCGCAACATCAATGTCAACGCTGTCGGCCCAGGGGTTATAGATACCCCTATGGCTGATCATGATGTAGCTCCTGAGGTACGCCAACGTTTGCAGAAGAGGATTCCGTTGCGCCGCATCGGCGTCCCTCAGGACATAGCCGATGCCGTACTGTTTTTAGCCAGCGACGAGGCTTCCTATATCACCGGGCAGTGCCTGTATGTCTGCGGGGGCTTGAGCGCAGATGCTGGATTGGTGTAGAAGAATTTAACTCCTCTCCCTTGACGCCCCGCATTGCTGAAAGCTGATGGCGCTCATAGGGGTTGACAAGGTTTTATGTTGCTGCCTATAATTGAATTGCACTTGCGGGTGTAACTCAGCGGTAGAGTATGTGCTTCCCAAGCACAGAGTCGTGAGTTCGAATCTCATCACCCGCTCGTTTTAATTTTCCGGTTTGCTTAACTTTTTGCTTAACACTATTAGCTTTCATTAGCTTCCTCCTTTTGTTTTTCAGAAGTCCGATGTTCTGCAATAAGAGTCGTACATTCCAGTTTCTTTGTCAATATCAATTGACAAATACGTAGAACTAATTAGTTATAGATTATTTAGCTTCATTACTTGATTGATATGCCTGAACGTAAATTGTAAATAATCCAAACTTGGATTTGAAATTTGAAAAATAAATTCAACGGATATTCTGAATCGGGTTTTAGGGCAACAGAGCAGCATAGTTGACACCGAGGCAGCATGTCGGGATAGCGCAGAGAATCGCTAGGCGCTGTGAGGCTGTGCTGGACAGAATATAGGGGTAGAAGAAGGTATGCCGGGACAGGGGAGACGTCAGGATTTCAATCCTGGCGTCTCCCAGCTTCTTAATACAGACTGGGCTTGCTACTATGTCATGTACAGTGCTCATTTCTGCAATCGTGAGCACGATTAGAAATGTCTTCTTAGTCACTTATAGCTAAACAGTGCATATGTGACTACGGGGACATTTTTAGCTTCGTTGTGAGAGTACGCTGGCGACAATAAATTGCAGGATAAGCAGTTGTTTAACCACCCGGCAGCCTATGAACAGAACGCTAGAAAGTGCAATCCACGCCCCCGCGTGGGGGGCGACACAGTGGCACCCCGGCCATTGTGAGGGACTGTATAGTTTCAACCCCCGCCGCCGTCCTCTTCCTCGACCCGAGCAACTTCCTGGATGCAGTCGTTATCGCAATCTGGACGTAGCCCCACCCCACCCCACCGCCGCCCTGTAGTGCTTCGCGCGTCCCTATCTCCCCTATTAGATTGACAGAACCCTCCCTCTCACGGGCCAATGAGTGTAGTAAATGTGGAACGCTGGCTGACGAGTCTACTCGGATCTTTTACAGACAAAGCGCTCTGAAATGGGGGTGCGTTTCGCGAAAGCTATGATTACATTGGTGCGTGGATACTCTAAAAGGGCTTCCTTTTTGAAATGGCGAAATGCATTATAGGGACAGGCTCTTTCTTTTGAGATTGCCCTACGAAAATTGGGCATTAGTTGGCTATGTCTTGGCGCGTACCGAGTTGTTCCTTGCGTTATTCCTGTGGAGGGCGTATGCGAGTCGGCAGGATACGAAAGACAACTACCGAAGCCACTGCTATGACTATTGCACCGATGAACATGGCCTCTCTCATGCCAGAAACGAAGGCTTCCCTTGACCCGCTGACAATCTGCTGCGAAATGTCCTGCGGGAATTGTCCTGCAACTATGTGAGCAGCCTGTATGCTGCTCCTGATTGACTCATGGGCCCAATCAGGCAAGGAGGCAACTACATTTAGGTTATCGATCCTCTCCAGATATATTGCGTTCATGATTGCACCAAGGACTGCTATGCCCAGGGCAGTTCCCAGTACCTGCAAGGCATTGTCCACTGCCGAGGCAACTCCGGCCTTGCTCTCCGGCACCGACCCCATAACGGAGTCTGTAGCGGGGCCCCATGCCAGCCCAAAGCCTATTGCAATAAGGGCCAACCCGCCCACCGTTACAATATAAGACGTGTTCACGGTGAGAAAGGATAAGTATAATAACCCAAGCCCACCTAGGAAGATACCAAGGCTTATCGGTAGTTTAAAACCGATGGCACGGGATATTTGCGAGGCTATTAACGATGTCACCATTAAAAGGACAGCTGTCGGCAAGATACGCAGTGCTGCCCCAAGGGGGGAGTATCCCTGCACGGACTGAAAATACTGGCTGATAAAAAAAAGCAGTGCACCTGTGCTGAACGACCCTATCACCATAGCCATGTCGGCCCCGGTAAAAGACATGTTTCTAAAGAATCTCATCGGCAATATGGGATGATCCGAGCGTATTTCCCACCAGACAAAAACAGCCAATATGATTGCTCCTGTAGTCAGCGAGATGATAGCGGATTCCTCAGTCCAACCCTTCTCGCCTGCCTTGATAATGCCATAGACCAGTGAAAATAATCCAGTGATAGACAAGATTACGCCTGGGGGATCGAGTCTAGGAGCATCTCGATCCCTGGATTCCCGAATGAAGAACTGCCCTTGTAACGCAATGATAACCAAGGGGATATTGATTAGAAACACTGAATACCATTCAAAGTATTCCAGCAAAGCCCCACCGACGACCGGGCCAATACCGTAACCCAACCCATAAATACCGGCCCAGATGCCAATCGCCTGCACACGTTCCTTCGGGTCTGTAAACGTCGCCCGAATAATCGAAAGTGTCTGGGGTAACACAATTGCAGCCCCTACGCCCATAAGAGCTCGGCAAGCGATAAGCATGCCCATAGAAGTAGACAACGCTGCTGCCAGCGAACTCAAAGCAAACAGGGTCAGGCCTACTGACAACATGCGCTTGCGGCCGAAGCGATCGCCGAGCGCTCCCATCGTCAGCAATAGCGTAGCAAATGATAAAAGATAGGCATTGATTGCCCACTGTAATTCACCGGTACTCGCCTGGAACTCATTTGAAATAGCCGGCAATGCCAGGTTGAGAACACCATCGTCAATAGCAGTGATTAGTACGGCTAAAGACAGAAAGGCTACTACAACCCAAGGCCTACTGACTCTTTTCGTTTCTTCCATCATAATAAGTGGCAGCGTATTAAAGTGGTGTCATTCCCCAGGAGTCTCGCAGAAATTACCCCATGATCTTTTTGCCTTTATTCCTCAACTCCCAGGCTCTGAGGTTACGATCCTTATATATTTGTTCCGCTGCTACTAGCCCTGTCCCTTCAATCCTGGCTTTATTCATTTGGCTCTTCTCTTGAAATCAAGGTTATAGATCTCGGCTCCCAATTCGCCGAGCGGCTTCGCTGCCGCCTATCCCATTACCGAAACCTACCAAAATTACTGACACTTGTCGAGACAATGTCCTGTATGGTTTTGGGCATCAAGGGGGCAGCTTAGCAGTGATTATTTTTAGGTAATAACACTGCCATTCTTAAGGCAATTACACTCCAAATAAGGTAATAATATTACCACTAGCACACCACACGGGACTGTTCCCGAACATCTCTTTGAGAAGAAGCAACTGGTTCGGGCGTTACAGCAGCTACTAGCCTCTCACTCAAAGCCACAGTAATTCTATAGTGGCTGGCATCGTTCGTCAAGCAACTGCGTCCACGTTGTGTGTATTGCCCACTAAAACAGTTAGAGAGGTGCGCGGAAAAGACTGAATTTTAGTATGCTAAAGATTTTGACTACTAGTGAACGAGCGAAGTCTATGTGACAAAAGTCCTAGAAAACCTCCGGGTCATGAGGTATTCTGAGTATGTAGTGCACATTGAATATATGAGATCTGAACTGACCAACGTCAAATAAAAAGGCGTATAATATAGGTATATCAGGCAAGAAAAAGAAAGGAGCGAAACGATGGCTGGACAGTGTGGATGTGGCTGCGGTGCCAAACCAGCAGCTAAGCCCGATAAGAAGCAAGAGAAGCCGGTCAAGAAAAGCGATAAATAAGGGAAATGTTCCGGAAGGGAAGCAGAGAAGGGAGCTAGAGCTCCCTTCATCTGTTATGGAATACCGAAATGACACCGGGCTCGAGATGAACTGAATAGCAAATCCAGAGGGCGCTGAACAAGCACCCTCATCTTTTACAATAACATTAGTGAAGGAAAGTGGTAATCTTCTCCTCAGGCTAATATAATTTGTCTCACTTATAGCTAATAGTTTTATTTGTATGGCTAGAAGTGGGACACCTTAAACAATCACACCACCATCTCCCTGTAGTGCTTCATGCCGTCTCAAAGCTGACGTACAGTGACTGGCTTGTGCTAGTATGCCTTTCGCTGTAGAATGTCGGAAGAGCTTTAATCCCCACACGAAGGTAATGAGAGGAACTGAGAATAAATGAAAAGTAAAGGGCGACATTCCAGCCGACACGCTGCTGGCAAAGGCCACAAGCCCCAGCGCACGCCTTCCGAAGGCCGGGACACGAGGCTGAAGATGATGGGGCTATCAAAGAAGCTAAAGAGCTGAGCGGACGACGGGAGTAGCAGCCGCGAGTCGATGGGCTAATGGTAGTGCAAATAGGTTCTAGGGTGATGAAAGCCCTCAGATTATGACTACAGGGCTTATGACCGCTGCCGGACTAAGTACTCTGCATCAAAGGTCTATACCGTGATATGGCATCCTCGGAATTGACTTCCCTTGCGTATCTCTTGACCATCTCCAAATCGTCCCAGCCACCAAGCACCTGAACGTCAAGAAGGTTAACCCCACTCTTTATGCTCTCAATAGCCCAAGCTCTGCGAAAGCTATGGGGATTGCAGGTGATTCCAGTAGCTTTTTCAAGCCTGCTAAGCATACCACCTATGCCGGTGTAGTTAAGACCCCAGATGTTGCCGTTTGGCCTGTATGATGCCAGGTGCTCTCTCAAGTATCGCTCTGTGGTGTCGCTGAACTTCCCCACTCTTTCTTTTGCTCCCTTACCCCAGACTTTGATTGTCCTTGCCTCCCAATTAACGTCCGTCAGCCGTATTCCAGCCAGTTCGCCCTTTCTGAATCCTGTATCTACCATCATCAGGATAATGGCTTTATCTCTGGCAGTAGGTGCAACGTCAACTAATTTCTTTATTTCAGGCAGTGTAGGACGTGGCATAACGAGTTTGGGAGTTTTCGGAGCCTGCATCTTATAGCACGGTGAAATTTTGACACTGTCTTCCCTTTCCAACCAGTTGAAGAAAGCTCTTATTACCCTAAAATAGCTGTGTCTATTCCAGACACCATTGACCGTACTTAAGAAGTCCCTTACATCATTCCTGGTAGCTGTTAAAAGGCTCTTACCATTCCTAGCCAAAGCAATGGCGAATTTGGGCAATGTGGTCTCTATCCATTGCTCTCCCCAGTTTGTTAACCCCCGCTCAGCTTTGCGAGAGTTTACATAATTTTCCACCAGCTTCAAGTTGTTAACAGCAGTAGCTTCGTTTGAAGTGCTTCCCAAGCACAGAGTCGTGAGTTCGAATCTCATCACCCGCTCCAGCTTCAAAATCTGGAGTCTCTGGCCAGTTCATCAACCACCTGTCAGATTCGAATACTTCATTCTCTTACCCAGGCAAGGAGTTGGAAGTTTTCCCATCACCGACTCTGTGACTGGTAAGAAATTTGCGCATCACTGGAGGCTCATACATCAATCAGAGTATAGTCACAAGTTTTAATACTGCAGAGAGTCAAGGTGTTGAAACCACGGTCAGGAAGTCGCCATATATTCGAAAGTATGACTCCCTGCCTCTTAATTAAAGAGTCGCGGCACTGGTATCTAACCCCAACCAGAGTCTCAAGCCCACGCCCCAAACCTTATCTATGCGGCAAATATATAGATACATATTGCCTGCTATAATGGGTATTGACAAACAGTATGTAGTGTGATATTCTACAGGCATACGGCAAGCGGTTGCCGCCAGCCGTATAATAAGCGAGAGGTGCAGGGCATGTCTGGCTGAAGGGAAAACTAGAAAGGAGGAGCGTCATGGAGTACAACTGGGGGCCACATTTCATAGTTCCTTCGGAGGCTTTGAAAGACTATTCAGGTGTGGTTAAGTTGCGGGAGGAACTCGATGAGGACTTGCTGAACAAAGAGTTGGAAGAGCTTGGCATCGCCGGTAACATCGTGAGAATCACAAATCCCTGGTACTATCGCAGAAAGGGCGCGCAAGCATGGATAAAGATTGGCGAGTCCGCTAACAAGCGCGAGAACTTCCCTGTGACCTGGAACACAAGCGGCTTGGACAATGGGAAGTACGAGGTGCTGGGCTTAATGCACGTCTTCGTTAAACAGGACAATGTGGAGCACGGCATCGCTCGGCAAAGCGTAGTAGAAATAAATGTTAAGAACTAAATTCTGATATTGTCCTGCAACCTCGGGGTAAATCATGAGGTTATCCAACTGTAATGAGCAAGGAAATGAAGAGCATCTATATCAAAGAAGAGGCTTGCATGGGGTGCGGCCTTTGCCGAATTTATTGTCAGATAGAGCACTCTAAATCTAAGAACATTATCAAGGCATTTAAGAAAGAGTCGCCGCGCCCCTTGCCCAGGGTGCGTGTGGAGAGGAACGGTGAGGTTTGCTTTTCTGTGCAATGCCGACACTGCGCCGAGCCCTGGTGTGTCTACTCCTGCTTGACCGGAGCTATGCAAAAAAACCCGGCGAATGGAGTGGTGAGCGTTGACATTGAGAAATGCGTCGGCTGCTGGACCTGCGTTGTAGCCTGCCCATACGGCGCTCTGGTGCAGGATACGAACAAAAAGATTGTTGCCAAGTGTGATTTCTGCGCCGGACAGGATATACCGGTATGCGTTGCTAATTGTCCTAATGAAGCACTGGTGCTGAGCGTTGATGGGAGTGAAGCCAGATGATTGCAGTAATCGACTACGGTGCCGGTAACCTGCGAAGCGTCACCAATGCTCTGATTAAACTGGGCTGCCATCCGAAGGTGACCCACGAGCCGGAAGACGTGGTTAAAGCGACTGCAGTCATCTTTCCTGGCGTTGGCGCCGCTGCCGATGTTATGGAGAGCCTACGGGAAGCTGGAATGGACGAAGCTATCAAGGAGGCAATAAGCGAGGGCCAGCCATTTTTCGCTATATGTGTTGGCATGCAGGTGCTGCTATCGACAACCGAGGAAGGCGGCTTGAACGAATGCCTTGGTATTATCCCGGGAACGGTCAGAAGACTGCCGGCAGGTCTCAAGGTGCCGCACATAGGCTGGAACCAGGTGAGGCAGGTGTCGGCACATCCGATTTTCAAGGGAATCCCCGAAGGGTCGAATTTCTACTTTGTGCACAGCTATTACGCTGAGCCTGAAGATGCCTCAGTTGTAGCTGGGACAACTGAATACGGAGTAAATCTATGCAGCGTGCTTATCAAGGATAACCTGATAGCAACTCAGTTCCACCCTGAGAAAAGCGGCGCGCTTGGTTTGAGAATGTATGCCAACTTTCTCGACTTGGCCGGAGTCAAGGAGTAGATACTGTGACGAAAGCTAAATTGCTGAAGGCTAAATACTTAATAGTAGGTAACTCGGCTGGTGGCACAGGGGCTGCCGAGGCGATACGCGAAGTAGATAAGGATGGGGTTATCATCATAGTATCCGATGAACCCTATCTCAGCTACTCCCGACCCCTTATTTCAAAGTATCTGTCCAAGGAGCGCACCTTTAAGGGCATGCTGTTTCGCCCGCTCGATTTCTACACCAAGAATAACATCGACACTGTGTTGGGGAAGAGAGTCAAAAGCGTGGGCCTAAGCGAACGCACCGCTGAGCTTGAAAACAGCGAGCATATCCTCTGGGAGAAGCTGCTAATCGCCAGCGGGGGAATACCCATTGTCCCCAGAATGGAGGGTGCCGGCAAGAGGGGGATCTTCACTTTCACCACCCTGAACGATGCCAGGGCTATCGATGAATTCATTGAGAGCACTCCTAAGGCTGTGGTTATCGGTGGAGGGCTCATCGGCATCAGCGTAACCGAGGCTCTGAAGAAGCGCGGCTTGAGGGTGACAGTGGTAGAGATGAAGGAGAAGATACTGAACACCATCCTCGATGAGCAGGCATCCACGATGGTAGAGAAAGCCCTGGAGCAGGCCGGCGTGAAGATTATCAGCGGCCGTACGGTAGCTGAGATTGCAGGCAAGGAACTGGTGAAGGGCATCATCCTGGACAACGGTGAAGAGATCCCCTGTAGCCTTGTGGTAGTAGCGATTGGGGTATCTCCACGCACCGAGCTTGCCCTGGGCACTGAGATAAAAGTGAACCGCGGCATAGTGGTGGACCGCCACATGGCTACAAGCTATCCCGATGTTTACGCCTGCGGCGATGTCGCCGAGGCTTACGATTTCGTCTACGGGACAAACCGGCTCACCCCGATCTGGCCCAATGCCTACATCGGGGGCAGGGTCGCAGGCTTTAACATGGCTGGAGCTAACGCTGAATATCCAGGCAGCACAGCCATGAACTCGCTCAACTACTTTGGACTGGACATCGCTTCAGCGGGTATAGCGATCCCGCCAGACAGCAATGGCTATGAGCTTATGAGCAAAGAAAGCAATGGCGTTTACCAAAAGATCGTTTTGAAAGACGACGTTATCTCAGGGATGGTCTTTGTGGGCAACATTGAGAAGGCAGGCATTGTTTACAGTCTGATGAGGGATAGAGTTAAAGTGAGCAGCTTCAAAAAAGCGCTCCTCTCTGATAATTTCGGTTTGGTATCACTGCCGCGGGAGATATGGCAAAAGCGCCTGGGCAAAGACTCTGCTTTAGTAGGAGGGCTAAGAAGATGATAGACCTTAGCAAGACAAATAATCTCTACTCCGACGATAAGGTGATAGACGCCTGTTCCATCTTCGGGATGATGGATACCACAGGCAAGTTGCTCTCCGGGAAAGGAGTGATTAAGGCCATCGCCAACATGCACTTCCGGGGCAACGGTCTAGGGGGCGGGTTCGCTATATATGGACTTTATCCACAATATCCTGATTACTACGCCTTCCACGTAATGTATCTCAGCCCAGAAGGGAAATCAGAGGTGGAAGCTTTCCTTAAGGAGCGATTCTGCATCGTGGCTGTCGAGGAGGTGACAACGCAGCCGACCTCTGCCATCGTGAACCCGCCTATGGTATGGCGCTACTTCCTTAAAGTAGAACATCAGAACGGCGGAGGATATGCAGAGGATGACTATGTTGTGGAAATGGTGATGAAGATCAACACCGGAATTAAAGATGCCTTTGTCTTCTCCAGTGGCAAGAACATGGCGGTGTTCAAGGGTGTAGGGTATCCAGAGGAGATAGCCGAATACTTCTGTCTGGAGCAGTATAAGGGCTATATCTGGACAGCTCACGGCAGGTTCCCCACCAATACGCCGGGGTGGTGGGGTGGGGCACACCCCTTCAACATCCTGGACTGGACGGTGGTTCATAACGGCGAGATATCATCCTACGGAATCAACCGTCGCTACCTTGAGGAGTCCGGCTACCATTGCACCTTGCAGACCGACACCGAGGTGATAGCTTATGCTGTAGACCTGCTGGTGCGGAAACACGGCCTTCCTATAGAGATAGTGGCCAAGATACTGGCGCCTCCATTCTGGAGCGACATTGAGCGCCTTCCTGAGGGCCAGCAGAAATTGTACCGCACACTGCGGCAAGTATATGGCAGCCTGCTCATGAACGGTCCTTTCACCATAATCGTAGCCCATCACGGGGAGATGATAGGGCTTACCGACAGGATAAGGCTGCGACCTCTAACTGTCGGTGTGAAAAACGATGTGCTTTACCTCTCTTCTGAGGAATCCGCTATTCGTCTCATCTGCCCGGATTTGGACAGGTCATGGATTCCCATGGGCGGTGAACCAGTTATAGGCAGGCTGAAGGTCCAGTCCAATTTAGTAGGTGTGGGAGTTCCAGTTTTAGTGGACAAGATGTCATAAAGGTAGGTGTGGTATGAATAAGATAGAGGTTCTCTGTCCCAAGTGCGGCAACCCCGTAGTGCTAACGGAATACGGCCGTTATTTGAGCAAAGATATGAGGAGTTTCGAGCATATTTACGAGGGGTGCTGCCCAAAGTGCAGGGAGCCGGTAGTTGAGCATAAGAATCTTATTGGTTCTCGAGAATACAGGGTAAGCGTATATTTCAGCAAAGATATGAGGAGTTTCGAGCATATTCACGAGGGGTGCTGCCCAAAGTGCAGGGAGTGCGAAGTTGAGCATAAGAATCTATTGGGTTCTCGAGAATACAGGGTAAGCATAAAAGGATCGAAGGGATCTAATTAGGGTTTGAGCTTATGTTGACCAAGAGAATTATTCCCTGTCTCGATGTGACAGGCGGGCGGGTGGTCAAGGGCACAAGCTTCAGCGACCTTCGCGATGCCGGTGACCCTGTGGAGCTGGCTGCATTTTATTATCGGGAAGGCGCTGATGAACTGGTTTTTCTGGACATCGGTGCCACGCCCGAGGGGCGCAAGACCATGGTGAATGTAATTGAACGGGTGGCAGAACAGGTATTCATCCCGCTAACCGTAGGCGGTGGGTTGCGGAGCACTCAAGACATGAGGCTGATGCTGGAATCAGGGGCTGACAAAACAGCCATCAACACAGCAGCAGTGCTGAATCCTTCGCTTATCAGCGAGGGCGCGAAGAGGTTCGGCTCTCAGTGCATAGTCATAGCTATAGATGCCAAACAGGTGAATGGCACAAGCATGCCCAGGTGGGAGGTGTGCACCCACGGAGGGCGCAAGCCCACGGGCATCGACGCAGTCGAGTGGTCGAAGGAGGCTGTTGCGTTGGGCGCTGGAGAGGTGCTGCTCACTAGTTGGGATGCCGATGGACACCGCACAGGCTACGACCTGGAGTTGACCAAAGCCATAAGCGAGGCGGTTAGCGTGCCGTTAATAGCCAGCGGGGGAGCAGGCAACCTCGAACATCTCTATGAGGCGCTTGTAGTTGGCAAAGCAGACGCTGTTCTTGCCGCCAGCATATTTCACTATCGAACTTACTCTATTCGCCAAGCAAAGGACTATCTGGCTGAGAGAGGGATTCCTGTCAGAAGATAGCGGGGGATAAAGTGAAGACATATTTGCCACCAAGGTTTATCGTGGAGCGAGACACTGAGCGCTGCATCCAGTGTCAGGTATGCGTGAATCAATGCTCATTCGACACGCATTACTATGATGCTGAGGACGATGTTGTGAGAAGCCGCGAGGGAACGTGCGTCGGCTGCCACCGCTGCGTCGTTTTCTGTCCTACCAACGCATTGACTGTGAAAGGTAACCCTCTGGACTACAGGGAGAACTATAACTGGCGCCCCGAGGTAATCGAGGACATCATCAAGCAGGCTGAGACCGGGGGAGTGCTCCTTACAGGGATGGGCAACGATAAGAGTTACCGCGTCTACTGGGACCACCTGGTGCTCAATGCCAGCCAGGTGACCAATCCCTCCATCGACCCGCTGCGCGAGCCGATGGAGCTTACCACCTACCTGGGCAGGAAGCCCGATAAGGTGGAGATAGACCCGAACACCTTGAGTCTGAAGACCGAGCTTGCTCCCCAGGTCAAGATTGAGGTGCCTGTAATGTTCGCTGCCATGTCCTACGGGGCGGTGAGCCTGAATGTGCACGAGTCCCTGGCACGAGCAGCTACAGAGGCAGGCACTTTATGGAACACCGGAGAAGGTGGACTTCACCCAAGCCTGTATAAGTACGGTGCCAACACGATAGTGCAGGTGGCATCGGGGAGGTTCGGCGTCCACCAAGAATACCTAGATGCTGCCGCGGTGGTTGAGATAAAGATCGGTCAGGGAGCCAAGCCTGGTATAGGGGGACATCTCCCCGGGGAGAAGGTAAGCGCTGAGGTATCTATGACCAGAATGATTCCCAGAGGCACCGATGCCCTGTCGCCAGCGCCTCAGCACGACATCTATTCTATCGAGGACCTGGCACAGCTTGTCTACGCCCTGAAGGAGGCTACAAACTATACCAAGCCTATATCAGTAAAGATTGCCGCCGTGCATAACTCGGCAGCCATCGCCAGCGGGATGGTGAGGGCCGGGGCTGACATCATAGTCCTAGACGGATTGAGGGGTTCCACCGGCGCTGCGCCCAAGGTTATCCGCGACAATGTCGGCATACCCATCGAGATGGCTCTGGCCTCCGTGGATAGCAGGCTAAGGCAGGAGGGAATCCGCAACCGTGCCTCCGTTGTTATCTCGGGCGGAATCAGGAACAGCGGAGATGTGGCCAAGGCTATCGCCCTGGGCGCGGACGCTGTCTACATCGGAACCGCAGCCCTGGTTGCTCTGGGCTGCACCGTCTGCCAGCAGTGCCACACAGGGAAATGCGCCTGGGGTATCTGTACCACAGACCTTGCCCTGACCAAAAGGGTCAACCCTGACATCGGGGCCAGAAGGCTGGCAAACCTGCTCCGCGGCTGGAGTCTGGAGCTCAAGGATATATTGGGTGGTATGGGGGTCAATGCCTTGGAGAGCCTGAGAGGCAACCGTTTGCATTTGAGAGGAGTGGGCTTAACCGATACTGAGCTGGAAATACTGGGAGTAAGAATGGCAGGTAGCTGAGATGAGCGACAAAGCTAATGCTGTAGTCAAAATCGATGCTTATGGACTTAGCCATAAGGAACTCAACTCCAGGCTGAGGGAAGCGGTCTCTAACGGAACCTGCAAGATTGAGCTTCGTAATGTCTATGGCCAAAGGTACATAGGCACTGACTTAAACAAGCAGATTGAGATTGAGATATTCGGTGTGCCGGGCAATGACCTGGGTGCATTCATGGATGGGCCAATGATTATCGTCCGTGGCAATGCTCAGGATGGATGTGGGAATACCATGAATAGCGGTGAGATAATTGTCTATGGTCACGCCGGCGATATCATCGGGCTTTCAGCCAGAGGTGGAAAGATTTTTGTGCGCGATGACGTGGGCTACAGGGCTGGCATACACATGAAGGAGTTCCAGGACAAAAAGCCGGTGCTGGTGATAGGGGGCACTGCTCAGGACTTTTTCGGGGAGTATATGGCTGGCGGAGTGGTAATTCTCTTGGGCCTCAATCTGAGAGAAGGTGAGCATCACAAAGCTAGATTCATCGGCACAGGAATGCACGGCGGCGTCATATACATGAGAGGCAGCGTTGATAGCTATCAACTGGGCAAAGAGATAGGAGTTGCCGAGCTGGACGAGAAAGACCTTCAGATTCTTAAACAGCATGTCGGAGAGTTTGCTCATCACTTTGACTGCGATGCTGGAGAGATACTCAAACATAACTTCAGCAAGCTATATCCACGGTGGTTGAGACCGTATGGAAGGCTCTACGCCTATTAAGCGGGGGTGAAACATGATAGCCCAAGAGGCTCCAGAGATAGAAAGAAAGGTAGTAGCGATACTGAAGGTGCTCAGCGATTCCCCTGAGCCGCTGGGTGGCAGGATTATTGCGCGCCGTCTCAACGACTTCGGCATCGAACTGGGCGAAAGGGCTGTGAGGTATCACCTCAAGCTGATGGATGAACGGGGGCTCACCCGCCCTGTGGGAGCGAGGGACGGCAGAAATATCACAAAGCAGGGGATTGAAGAGCTAAGCGGAGCTCTGGTACGCGATAGGGTAGAAGCCATAACTGCTAAAATCGAACTGCTGGCTTATCGAACCACCCTTGATTTGGATGAGCGCACCGGCGAAGTGCCCATCAACACCTCACTGTTCCCGAAGGATGAATTCAGTAAGGCACTGGCAGCGATGAAAGAAGCATTCCGGGCCGGTCTTTGTGTCAGCAACCTGGCGGCTGTGTCTTTTGAGGGAGAGGAGATGGGAGAGATAACTGTACCAGCAGGCAAGATAGGTCTGGCCACAGTGTCGAGCGTAGCCATAAGCGGGGTGCTTTTGAAGGCCGGTATTCCTTTAGATTCCAAATTCGCAGGTGTGCTCCAGTTTCGCAACAACAGCCCGCTACGGTTTATAGAATTGATAGAGTGTTCGGGTTGTTCGTTATCACCTACCGAGATATTTGCTGCCAGCAAGATGACCAGCGTGAGCGAGGTGGCGAGCATGGGCGAGGGCAAGATTCTGGCTCATTTCCGCGAGCTTCCCTCCCCCTGCATGCCAGTGGTCGAGACCATTATGGGAAAATTAAGTGAGGCAAGTATCGGCGGCAGCGTTACGCTGGGGAAGCTGAATGAGACGGTATGTGAGATACCCGTGGGATTCAACAAGATTGGCATGATACTGCAGAGCGGGCTAAATCCCGTGGCGGCCGCCGCAGAAGCCGGCATTGAGGTAGTGAGCCGTGCCATGAGCGGCGTAATAGATTACAGGAAGCTGAGGCGCTTCGACACTTATATATAGTGACGGCGGAGGCTGAGCGAACTTGTTCAAGGCATTCATAATAGCTGATGAAAAGGGACAGGCAAAAAGGCTGGTCCCAGAGCTTGCCAGCAAGGGCTTGGTGTGCTCGATTGATTCCGATTTGAATAAGGCGGCTGATAAGATTGCACAGCAAGCTTTAGACCTTGTGCTTATTGCCATAGACGGTGCACCTCATAGCGCGGAGTTGATATCTTTGGCTCGCAGCGTCAAGCAAGAGATTAACCTGCCCGTCATCGCCCTTCTTTCCAGAGAAGCTCTGCACAGGCTTGACTCCAATCTGGCTGTGGATGATTTCGTGGTCGAGCCCTGGGATGCCGCCGAGGTATTGGCGAGGGCGAAGCGAGTGCTGGGCAAGACGCAAGATGCAGTAGCCCTGGAAGTAATCGAGTGCGGCGAACTGACCATAGACCTCGCCAGGTACGAGGTGTATGTGAGTGACAGGCCTATAGAGTTAACCTTCAAGGAGTACGAGCTGCTCAGATTCCTGGCAGGCAACAAGGGGAGGGTATTCAGCCGCGAGACGCTGCTCAACGAAGTCTGGGGCTACGACTACTACGGTGGCGACCGGACGGTAGACGTCCACATCAGGAGGCTGCGGAGTAAGCTTGAGGACTCCACCCACACATTCATCGAAACCGTGAGGAACATAGGCTACAAATTCAAGGAAAGCGTGTAGCTGCGCTTAACCCCTGTCACCTCGTAACAAAAATTTAACCTTCATGTAATCTGTTTGAAACAATAGCCCTTTAATATATTCCCCAGAAGGAATCCCAAGCTATAGAAAGAGAGTCTCTGGGAAATGATTAACACCGGCGACACTGCCTGGATTTTAATTTCTGCAGCCCTGGTCATGTTGATGACACCGGGTTTAGCCCTGTTCTACGGCGGCATGGTAAGACGCAAGAATGTCCTCTCCACCATCATGATGAGCTTTGTCCTCCTGGGGTTGATTGGTATACTCTGGCTGCTTTACGGCTACAGCCTGGGCTTTGGGCCCAACCTGGGAGGCATTATCGGCAAGCTGGACTGGATCGGCCTCAGAGGCGTGGGGCAGGAGCCCTCCAGCACATATGCGACAACAGTACCCCAGCTTGCCTTCATGATATTCCAGGCTATGTTCGCTGTTATCACCGTAGCTCTCTGGACGGGAGGTGTGGTAGAGAGGACTAAGTTCAGCGCTTTCCTTGTTTTAGCGATATTATGGTTCACCGTAGTCTACTGTCCTGTGGCGCACTGGGTATGGGGCAGTGGAGGCTGGCTGGCCAAACTGGGCTGTCTTGATTTTGCTGGCGGCATAGTTGTTCATATAAGTGCGGGCATGTCGGCATTGGCTTTAGCAATATTACTTCGACCGCGAAAGGGATTTAAAGAAAAGGAACCGATGGAGCCACATAATATACCCATGGTAATAATGGGTACCGGCTTGCTCTGGTTCGGCTGGTTCGGCTTCAACGCTGGGAGCGCACTTACCTCCGGCGGATTAGCATCCAGTGCCTTTGTAGCTACCAATGCTTCCGCAGCCGCAGCAGCTTTGACCTGGATGGTTCTGGGATGGATTTATCGCCGTCCCTCTGTACTCGGTGTAGCTACAGGGGCTGTAGCAGGACTGGCTGCAGTCACTCCCGGCGCAGGCTTTATACCACCGCTTGCAGGCATACCTATTGGCATAGTAGCCGCGCTAATTTGCTACTACTGCATGGTTCTCAGGGCAAAGGGAGGTATTGACGAGTCACTGGATGTATGGGCAGTACATGGTATGGGAGGCATTTGGGGCACTCTTGCAGTTGGCATCTTCGCCAGCGTTGCAGTCAACTCGGCAGGCGCTGATGGCTTGATTCATGGCAATGCCATGTTACTAGCCAAACAGCTCGCTGGCGTAGCTGCAGTGGCAGGCTTCGCCTTCGTCGCAACCTGGATTTTAGGCAAGCTGGTTGACATTACCATTGGCCTACGGGTCAAAGAAGAGGAGGAAGAAGTAGGCCTGGATATTTCACAGCACGGGGAAAGAGCGTATGGAGGCACACTTCTATGAAGAAGATAGAGGCGATCATCAGACCCGAAAAGCTGGAACCTGTCAGAGTCGCCCTGGCCGAGATCGGAGTATTCGGTATGACAGTGTCAGATGTGTGTGGCCGGGGACGCCAAAAGGGTATCGCATTGCAGTGGAGAGTAGGGGAGTATAGGGTAGAGCTCTTGCCCAAGGTAAAAATCGAGGCCGTGGTACTCGACGAAGATGTAGGGAAAACGCTGAATGCCATCGTCAGAAAAGCCAGGACAGGTGATAGAGGAGATGGCAAGATATTCGTTTTGCCAGTCGACAACGTAATACGCATCAGAACCGGAGATGAGGGCGAAAACGCCATCTAAATAAGAAGATAAGAAGGAGGTTTGAAATGGCGACCAAGAATAGGAAAGAGAGCAAGGAATATGTCCTCAAGATGGCAAAGGAGCACGATGTAAAGTTCATCAGGATGTGGTTCACAGACATCCTGGGTGTACTCAAAAGCTTTGCCATAACCGTGGAGGAGCTGGATGGTGCTCTGGAGGAGGGGATGGGCTTTGACGGTTCCTCCATCGAGGGGTTTGCCCGCATAGATGAGAGCGATATGATGGCTCTACCCGACCCAGATACCTTCCAGTTGCTGCCTTGGCGGCCCAAGGAACACCATGCCGTGGCCAGGATGTTCTGCGACATAAAGATGCCAGGCGGCGAGCCATTTGAGGGAGACCCCCGGTATATCTTGAAAAGGAACCTAAAGCGGGCAGCGGATATGGGGTACACTTACTACGTGGGGCCTGAGCTGGAGTACTTCTACTTCAAAGACTCCAATGGCACTGAACCCCTGGACCAGGGGGGCTATTTCGATATGATCCCACTGGACGCAGCTACCGATTTGAGGAGGGATACAGTACTCACCCTTGAGGAAATGGGAATCGGCGTCGAATATTCGCACCACGAGGTTGCTGCCAGCCAGCACGAGATAGACATGAGATACACAGACGCCCTGACCATGGCCGATAGCGTGATGACCTACCGCCTGGTGGTCAAGCAGATTGCCATAAAGAATGGGGTTTACGCCACCTTCATGCCCAAGCCCGTGTTCGGTATCAACGGGAGCGGTATGCATGTGCATCAGTCTCTGTTCAAAGACGGTAGGAACGCCTTCTTCGATGCTAAAGACTCATACCACCTCTCCAAGATAGCCAAGAGCTATGTAGCCGGGCTGCTGAAACACGCTCCTGCGATCACGTCCGTTACCAGCCAGTGGGTCAACTCCTATAAGCGCCTAGTCCCCGGCTACGAGGCCCCGGTATATCTTTCCTGGGCACGGCGCAACCGCTCAGACCTGATCAGAGTTCCGGAATACAAGCCAGGCAAGGAAAACGCTACCAGGATAGAGTACAGGTCGCCTGACCCTGCCTGCAACCCTTACCTCACCTTCAGTGTGATGCTGGCTGCAGGGCTAGAAGGGATTGAGAAAGGATACGAGCCACCGCCCCCTGTGGAAGAAAACGTGTATGAAATGACTGGTGAGGAGAGGAAGAAAAAAGGCATAGACACCTTACCAGCCAGCCTCTGGGACGCTATCCAACTTACCGAGAAAAGCGAGCTGGTGCGCAAAGCGCTCGGCGATCACGTTTTCAACGCTTTCATTAAGAACAAGACGATAGAGTGGGACCAGTATAGGACTCAGGTAACCGATTATGAGCTAAAGAAATACCTGCCGATTTTGTAAGTTGCTTGCAGCTTACATTATATGGAGGAGTTGATATGCGCCGACTGCGTATCGGCATGGCTCAGATTAACACTACAGTAGGTGACTTCAAGGACAACACCGAGAAGATTCTGGAGGCCATCACAAAAAGCAGGGCTCTCGGTGTTGACCTTATCACCTTCCCTGAGCTTGCCATCTGCGGCTATCCGCCGGAAGACCTCCTGCTCAAGCCGAAGTTCATCGAAGAAAATATCCGTTCTCTGGATAGGGTAGTTGATGGCTGTTCCGGGCTTACAGTAGTAGTTGGCTTTGTCGATGCCAAGGCCGACATCTTCAATGCCGCCGCAGTGATCCATGATAGAAAGCTTGTTGGTGTATACCACAAGATGTACCTGCCCAACTATGGGGTCTTCGATGAGAACCGCTACTTTCAGGCAGGCAAGGAGTGTACGGTGTACGTAATCGCCGGTGTTAATGTGGGCATCAATATCTGCGAGGACATCTGGTACGAAGCTGGGCCGGCTACAGTCCAGGCTTACGCCGGTGCCGAGGTCATAGTTAATATAAGCGCCTCGCCCTACCACTTTGGCAAGCGTAACTTCAGGGAGAGAATGCTGGGGGCACGCGCCTCGGACAACGTGGCCATCGTCGCCCACAACAACCTGGTGGGAGGACAGGACGAACTTGTCTTCGACGGCAACAGTATAGTACTGGACGAGAAGGGAGAACTCATCACCAGAGGCAAGCAGTTCGAGGAAGACCTCTTGGTGGCTGACCTCGATGTCGAGGCTGTGTTCAGGACACGTTTGCACGACCCGCGCTGGAGGAAGAGGACGCTGCTATTCGAAGAGCAACGCTGGCAGGCACCGAAGGTTGTGGTGTCGGAAGCGCCAATCAGTACTACGAAACCGCCGCTGCCACAACGACAGGTAGAGGTGCGCGGCCTCCCCGGCGAGATTTACGATGCGCTGGTGCTGGGCACACGCGACTACATACACAAGAACGGGATTAATAAAGTGGTCATAGGACTTTCCGGCGGTATAGACTCCAGTTTGGTGGCAACCATAGCAGTGGACGCCCTGGGCTCTTCTAATGTGATAGGGGTTTCCATGCCCTCGAGATACTCCTCTCCGGGAAGCATATCGGACGCCGAGCTTCTGTCACGCAATCTGGGCACAAGGCTACTGACCATTCCTATCGAGAGGGTGTTTCAAGCCTACCTGGATGTGCTGGCCGAGCCATTCAAAGGAGTCAAACCTGATGTTACTGAGGAGAACATTCAAGCTCGTATCAGAGGCAACTTGCTTATGGCATTGTCGAACAAGTTCGGCTGGCTTGTCTTGACCACTGGCAACAAGAGCGAGATGGCTACCGGCTACACCACCCTGTATGGAGACATGGCAGGCGGCTTTGCAGTGATAAAAGACGTGCCTAAAACCATGGTCTACCAGGTCGCTAAATATAGGAATTCGGTGGCAGGTCGTGACCTTATCCCACCTTCCGTAATGGATAAGCCTCCCTCCGCCGAACTCAGGCCGGACCAGAAGGATACCGACTCCCTACCTTCGTACGACCTGCTTGACACAGTCCTCACAGCCTATGTCGAGGAAGATAAAAGCGTCGAGCAGATTATCACTATGGGGATAGACGAAAAGGTGGTAAAAAAGGCCGCACGGCTGGTGGACTTCAGCGAGTACAAGCGTCGTCAAGCGCCGCCGGGGGTCAAGATAACCCCCAGGGCATTCGGCAGAGACAGGCGACTGCCCATTACAAATCGTTTCAAGGGATGTTAGAGAGCCGAGCTGCGCATCTCTATTTAACACCTTGTTAGGGGATGATATAATGAGAGTCATTGATTACGGGACGCTAAGAGAGGTGGGGATGCTTCAGAGCGCCAGCTCCGACGCAGAAAAGAAAGTCGTAGCTATTCTCAGGGTTTTAAGTGAGTCTTCTGAGCCTCTCGGCTCCATCACCATAGCCCGGGAACTGGAGCGCTACGGCATTTTCCTGAGTGAGAGAGCGGTTAGATACCACCTGCGGATAACAGATGAAAGAGGTTATACCCAGCCCCTGGGACGGGATGGCAGGATGATAACCCCCAAGGGACTGGACGAACTGCGAACAGCGCTGGCTCCTGACCAGATCGGCTTTATACAGGAGAAACTCGAGCTGTTAGCCTTCCGCACCACCTTCGACCCAATCAAAAGAACCGGTCTGGTTGCGATAAACACCTCTCTCTTCGATAAAGACCAGTTCAAAAAAGCCCTGACACCTATGAGCGAGGCATTCGAAGCTGGTCTGTGCGTCAGTTCCCTTGTGGCAATGGCATCCGAGGGCGAGAAACTGGGTGACGTGGTCATACCGAACGGGAGAATAGGTTTCGCCACTGTGTGCAGCGTGACTATAAACGGGGTCACGCTCAAGTCGGGCGTCCCTATAGAGTCCAGGTTCGGCGGCGTGCTCGAAGTCAGGGATGGCAAACCAAGGCGTTTCACGGCGATAATCAACTACGGGGGCACATCGCTCGACCCCTCGGAGCAATACATACGTGCCAAGATGACGAGCGTAAGAGAGACCTCAAAAACCGGCAACGGCAGGATACTGGCCAACTTCCGCGAAATCCCTGCACAATCGAGGTCAATCGTGGAGAAATGCGTCGCCGCCCTTAAAGATGCCGGCATCGGCGGCGTTTATATCCTAGGCAACATCAGCGAGCCTGTTTGCCAGATAGCGGTAGGCCCGAACCGAGTGGGCATAGTGCTGCTCGGTGGGCTAAACCCTGTTGCTGCAGCTGTGGAAGCAGGAATCGAGGTAGATAACATATCAGAAAGTGGCATGATAGACTTCCAAGAACTGCGCAGCTTCTGGCAGCTATAGTTTGATAATCTTTCAGAAAAGCTCTTGTTAAGCACGTAACAAGTTGTTATTATAGTAGCAACAGGTTGAACCTTTAATTCAGTCCAGCGAGGCTGAAAAGGGAGGCAAGATGTCAAGCCTCAACCTAGGCGAATCTAAAAAGAATGTGGCCCTCTGCCTCGTTGAAGGTAGAGGTTTTTTTATGCCTGAAAAAGGAGCGGGGATTGGCTAAGAAAGCGATACTGGTGCTCGAAGACGGCTCGGTTTACGAAGGGCACACCTTCGGCGCTGAGGTGCTGGGCTATGGGGAGGTGGTGTTCAACACCAGCATGACCGGCTATCAGGAGATATTGACCGACCCATCCTACGCGGGGCAGATTGTGGTGCTTACTTACCCTCTTATCGGCAACTATGGGATAAACCCGGAGGATATCGAGTCGAGGCGCATCCAGGTGTGCGGATTCGTGGTGCGCGATGATTGCGATAAGCCCAGCCACTGGCAGAGCAATAGTACATTAAGTGATTACTTGAAGAAGGCTAGCATCCCCGCCATCGGCGGCGTGGATACCAGAGCCATTACACGACGTTTGCGCACAG